>CAZWJS010000029.1:0-17232 GCA_964634895.1 uncultured archaeon
CCACGGCATCAGCAGGTTCTGCTTCCGCAACTACGGCATCAGCAGGTTCTGCTTCAATCCCTATTGCAAAAGAATCATCATTCTCAGTCAAAATTTCCTCAGCCATATTCCAATCGTTATTTGTATCAACAATATCTACCTCAGCTACAGGAGTCAAAGCTTCAACAATCTGAGGATTTTCCTCTATCATTTCAAATTCATCCTCAATTTCTACTACAGAGGGGAATGCCTGCACTTCTTCTTCAAAATCAATCTCTTCTAGTGGAGCCTCTTCTAGTGCCTGGGCCCAAACAGAGCATACTCTTGCTACAGGTTCATTTATTCTTAAACAGGTAACACAAATATTTGCATTTTTAGGTTGCCAAATACAAGGTTGATTAGGCAAATTGTCTAGAAATTCACGTATAGATCCATAACTTTGTGGTTGTCCTGTTGCCATGTTACTCCTTATTTTTTAGCTACACCAGATTTGGACATGTGCCATTACCCCGGAGTTAGTATAGTTTTCCACGACTATAAAATATTAGCATCTCATTATTGCATTGACTAAATTAGGTTAGTTTTTCTATCAATTCTGAAAGATTCTTTTCTCTTCTTTCCCAAACAAATTTTTCTCTATAATAATTGGAACCTTCTTTACCTATTTTTTCTAGATTGTTGTTACGCAGTAAACTTATCATTCCATTGGCAACTTTCTTGACATCCGTGGCATCTACAGCTTTACCACATTTCCCTTTTTGAATTAGTTTTTCGACTAAATATCCTTTTGAGGTTAGAATTGGTACTCCCATTAACAAATATTCAAAAATTTTTGTTGAGATTGCTCTGTCATAGCGGGCCTGATTTTGTAAAAGACATAAACCAAGAGTGGCCTTTGAGAATATAGGTGCTAAATCCCTATAATTTACCCATCCGCGCCATTCAATCTGCAGTTCGTTTTTTTCATCATAACCTTTTGCCCATTTTTCTAGATTCTTATCATAAAAGCCACCAACAAGTGTAAGTCTTGCATTAATTTCCGATTTAACTATTTTTAATGCTTTAAGCATTATTTTGAGTCCTCTTTCTTCTGTTAATCCCCCTACATACAGTAGATTCGGCATTTCCTTGTTAATCCTCCTTTCTGAATCTGGAAAATCTATTATAGTAGGATAATTTGGTATTACAGTTACCTTATTCAAATTGGAGAGTTGTCTTCCAAGTAGGTTGTCAACTGTAATAATATGATTTATTCGAGGTCCTGCAATTTTTATTGCTATGTCAGTGAAGAATGCGGCAAGATTACCCTGTAATTCTTTTTTCATGGGGACTAAATATTCATGACAATCCCAAATAATTGGTTTTCTTGTAATCTTTTTTAGGATTAGGCCGTATAGTAGGGGATCAAATTCGTGACAATAATATAAATCATATTCTTTCTTTAGAGATTTTTTAATCAATCTGTAAGCAGTAGATAGTGGAGGGCCTTCAGTAGTTAGACAATGTATTTTTATTCCTTCAACATTCCGTAATTCAGTAGTATTATGTGGGGTGATAATCTCTACATCATGGCCACTTTTTTTTAGACTAATTACCTCTTTATAAACACGTTGATCAAAAGGAGAAAAGAATTCTCTATCACATATAACTGCAATTCTTGCCACAATGGGCTATGGCGGCAGTTCTAAAACCTGTTCATCAGTAGGCTACTGTGAAAGTATTGATGGTAGCACCCTCTGTGAGGGTTCCAGACACGTTAGGACAAACCCTGCATCAATTAGCGTTAGCTAATGGTTTAGCAAGACGAGGTATCGAGGTAACTCTTCTTTGTAGATGCAATCTAGACACATTATCAAAAACAGAATTTAGTTCTAATCTCTCTTTCTCTTCAGTCATAAATCCCCAAATTCCATTTGAAAGAATTATCTTTACTAAATATGCTTACGAAAAAGCCTTAGATTTACTAGATAAGGGAGATTATGATTTGGTGCATGACAGAGGATATGTTTTTGCAGGTGCAGGTGTTAAAGCAGCATCAAGACGAGGTATTCCTTCTATTTTACAAGTAGATGATAATTGGTTACGCTCAGAATTATCTGCAACTCGCTTAGCAGGTCTGTGGCCATATAGTGAAGGCGCTATTCGTTCTTGTAGAAATCAAATAGAATTATCTGATGATGGTTTTACAGTAAGTTCAATCCTTCGTTCACAAATCTCAAAATGGAATGCTAGGGCTAAAGACTTTGCAGTAATTCAGAATGGGTATGAAGATGAGTTGTTTAAACCAGATATTGAACCGCTTGGAGTCAAACAAGATTTAGGTTTTGATGGTCCAATGGTAGTTTTTGTGGGTGCTTTAGGACCTTGGCATGGTACTGATGAATTATTCCAGATAGCTAAATTTAATCCAAGGATTCATGTCGTAGTTGCTGGAGGAGGGTACGGTCATAATTTTCCAGATTTAGATAATTTGCATCATATTGGTCAGCTAAGTAGATCTCATGTTCCACGTCTTTTAGTTGAAGCCGATATAGGTTTAGCACCATACCCCAATATAGATTATGGTTTTTCTCCATTAAAAATATATGAATATATGGGATGTAAACTTCCAGTAATTGCTACAGCTTTACCTTCAGTTAAGGAAGCTACTCAAGGATGTGCTCTTTTAGTTCAGCCAGGACAAATGCCATCTGCAGTCTCTAAAGTCATTTCTAATGAAACAGTACTCAAAAATTTATCGGAGACGGCATATAAATTTGCATCAAACTCGCGTACTTGGTCCAACACAATTGATAAAACTATTGATTTATACAAAAGAGTGATATGAGTTTTGCACCAGGGCATTTGAGCCTTACTTTTGCAATATGTAAAGATGACAATCCGTTGAAGATGGGTTCTACCGGATTAGGTATAGTTTTACCACAAGGAGTCCATTGTGCAGTCACAGATGATAATTTTGCTTCTTCCGATAATATAGTTATTTGTGGAGGCTCTCAAATTGAAGACCCAGTTACGTTACGAGCTTTAGAAATTCTTGGTTTTGGAGACAAAGGCCTAATGGTATATCTTCGTCGTGATTTACCCATTGGTTCAGGTTTTGGTATTTCAGCAGCCTCAGCTTTAGCAGCATGTATGGAAGTTGAAAAAGACATGTCTTTAGCAACTAGGGCAGCGCATGAAGCTGAAATTGAATTTAGGACCGGTTTAGGTGATGTTATGGCAATTTCTAAGTCTATTCAAGAACATAATTTTCCTGCTATTGCCGTAAGAGAAAAACCAGGTTATTATGGTGAAACTAAGCTTTATCCTCTAGATGACAATTTTTTGATATGTATTTCAGGTATAGGTAGAGAAACTTCGGATATAATTGCAGATAAAAAATGGACCGAGATAATTAATTCTTCAGCCCAAGGAATTAAGATAAGCAATGTTAACTTACGTTCAGTAATTAAAGCAGGTCGCTTGTTCACGGAAAAAACAGGTTTAATGATAGATTCTATGTCAGAAGCCTTGGATTTAATTCCTATGGGCTCCGTAGCTACAGTGGCTCATTTAGGCACTTCTCTGATAGCAACTTCAAAAAATTTTGAAGAGTTGATTTCTAGTCTTGAAGATTTTGGAGAAATTAGAAAGTATTAAGCCGCAGGATTTCCTATTTTGGTACTTAAATCAGAATTAGGTAAGTATTTAGTTAAATTTTCTAGAAGTCCTTCTTTCTTAGGTCCCGATACTAATATATTATCTAACACGTCTTTTAGGGTTGCAACAGGTACAACTTCAACCATATCTTTGTATTTTGAATCTAATATGACATCTTGCATATTCATAGCAGGTATTAGTACTTTCGTAACACCTGACTCTGCAGCAGCCTCTATCTTTGCAGTAACTCCACCTACTGGCAAGACTTGACCTCTCACACTCAAGGAACCTGTTAATGCTACAGTCTGATCAACTTCAGCATTTTCTAATGCTGAAATTACTGCAGTTGCAATAGAAACAGAAGCTGAATCTCCTTCTACTCCTTCATATGCACCTACGAATTGAACATGGATGTCATATTTTGTGATGTCTTCGCCAGTATATTTTTTAATTAGAGCAGAAACATTTTCTACAGCTTCCTTAGCAATCTCACCTAATTTACCAGTAGCTACAACTCTACCTTGATTTTTTGATTGAGCTGGTGTAACTTCGGCTACAATAGGCATCATTATTCCAGCCATCTCAGAAATTCCTGTGTTACCTCCCATTACAGCTAGGCCATTAACCATCCCAACTTCGGATCCTTCAATTGAATACATTTTGTAGTCTTTCCTCCTTTCTACGTATCTATCAGCAATTTGTTGTTCTAATGGTTTAGCAATCTTTTTTGCAGACATAACGTGTTCTGCAGTTACGGTTTCATCATTAAGTTCTCTTGCAATATCTCCTGCAACTCTAACAAGTCCACCAAGTTCCCTTAGTCTTAGACTCAAATGCAATTGCCTTCCAGCTCTTCTTTGAGCTTCATGAATTATTTCTCCAATTGCTTCTTTCGAAAAATGCCCTATTTTTTCATCTTTTGCGATTTCTTGGGCAATAAATCTAACCAATTTTTCTCTATTCTCTTGTGTATCAGGAATTGTCGAGTTCATGAATACCTCATATCCATAGCCTCTGATACGACTCCTAAGTGCAGGATGCATTCCTTGAATCGCATCTAAGTTACCTGCAGCTACTAGAATAAAATCACATGGCACAGGTTCGGTTTTTGTCATTGCACCCGCTGACCTTTCAGATTGCCCCGAAATAGAAAATTCACCTTCTTGGATAGCAGTTAGTAATGCTTGTTGGGATTCCATTCTCAATAGATTCATTTCGTCAATGTAAAGGACACCTCTGTGAGCTTTGTGTATTGCTCCAGATTCTACACGATCATGAGCTGGTGTTTCTAGGCCACCGGATTGGAAAGGGTCATGTCTAACATCTCCAAGAAGTGATCCTGCATGAGCCCCTGTTGCGTCGATAAAAGAAGGTTTAGCATCTCTATCATGGAGTACTAGTCCCTTAGGGACGTTCATGCTTTCGTTTCTTTGATTCGTATATCTCATTGCCATGAAAACAAAAGCTGCAGCAATTAAACTGTAAAATACAATCATAGGATTGCTGAACCCAGTCGTCGCAAACCAAAGTATACCAAAACCGATTATAGTGAAAACAATCATCATCTGTGACTTCGCTTTTTTCTCTTTTTCAATCATTGCCTGAGCTTTTTGGACTTGAACAATTTCTTTTCCTTTGCCAGCAGGTATGACTCTTATTCTTGGTTCATTATTATCTTCATGATTGTGGTAAACTAGAACATCCTGTAATTCTTCTTTTGGCAAAAGCTCAGATATAGATCTAGCTAGCATTGATTTTCCAGTTCCAGGATCACCAATTAACATTACATGTCTTTTTTGTTCAGCAGCTTTGCGAACTATTTCTACACCTTGTTCTTGCCCTATTACTTGATCAATCAACATTTTGGGCACAGCAATATCTTCAGTTGATTCGATATCTAAATCCTTAATCCATACTCTTGGGTCGGCTAATTTTTCCGTTTTTTTAGGCATTAGAAATTGTTAGTTAATATCAGCGGATATATAAGTTTCGAATTATACTTCGATGTTCTCTAAGGTATCCTCTTCATCATTATTTTCTTCTTGGAATTCAGATAATATAAATTTTGTTCCATAGTGCAAAATCCCACTTTCGCTATCTTCACCTAATTTTCTAAACACAGATTTAACTTTCATTCCAGGTTTTACTCTTTCCGGTTCACAATCAACAATTTGAGTTGTAATTCGTGGTCCTTCATCAAGTTCAATTATAGCAATACAATATGGTCCAAACATTTCATAACCGGCCTGTGCTTGGTGAACTACTGTTGACCCCACAATAGTTCCAGTCCCCTTGAATTGATAGTCCTCCATGTTACCAATTGATTCCCTTCCAGCATCAGGATTAAAGCTTCTTTTAGGATAATGGTAAGTGTCAGTTATTTTGCAGTGAGATCCTATTAAATTGTAACGTGCGTCTAATTCTCTCCAGAATCTTGGCACGGACATTATTCAACCTCCAGAATGTGTACTACAGCGGTAGCCGCGGTACCACCATGGTTTTCTGCCATTCCTATTCTTGCATTTTTAACCTGTCTATCTCCAGCTTCACCTCTTAATTGCTGTACAATCTCAATAATTTGAGCAATTCCTGTAGCTCCAGGAGCATGCCCTCTGGCCTTTAATCCTCCGCTAGTGTTAACAGGAATTTTTCCACCCAATTTCGTTTCGCCTTCTAATGATTTTATTCCAGCTTCACCTTCTTTGAATATGCCAATTTCTTCCAAAGCAATAATTTCAGATATTGTATAGTTATCATGTACCTCTAATAAATCAATATCACTTGGTTTTTTTTTACAACTGTCCAGTGCCCTTCTAGCTGCGACACCAATTGCAGGTAATTTGTACAAGTTTTTCCTATGATGTAAGCTTAAAGTGTCAGAGGCTTGCCCTGAACCGATTATTCTAATTGCTTTTTTGTTCATATTTTTTGCTTTCTCTGTCGCACATAAGACAACAGCGGCCGCCCCATCGCTGTTTGGTGCACAATCTAGCATCCTTAATGGACTTGATACCATTCCCGAATTTGATACGGCCTCGGTGTTTATAGCAAAGGGGAATTGCGCCATAGGATTTAGTGAAGCATGGTAGTGGTTTTTTGCAGAAATAGCCGATAGTTGTTCTCTCGTAGTTCCGTAATGATTCATGTGACTTTGTGCAATAATTGCATGAAGGGATGTAAAAGTTGCACCAGCCTTAGATTCCCATTGTTCATCAGATCCCATGCTTACAGCATAAGAAGATTCAGAATCGCTAACGTCAGTCATTTTCTCAGCACCCCCCACCACTGCGATATCAATGAATCCACCTGCAATTGCCATGTAAGCTTGTCTAATTGCTAAGCCTCCAGATGCTGAAGCTGCTTCAACTCTAGTTGCAGGGATATTTTGTCCAGCTAAGCCACAGTAGTCTGCGATGAGAGCACTTACGTGTTCTTGTTGAAGAGTAGATCCAGCAGCCATGTTTCCAATGTAGAGAGCATCGATATCTTTGCTAGTTATTCCTGCATCACTTATCGCAGCTAGTCCAGTTTCTAAACCAAGTTGTCTGAGAGATTTATCCCATAATTCTCCGAATTGGGCGATTCCAATTCCAATTATGCTAACTTCTCTCATTTTGTCGTTCCCATGTTTAATTTTCCTCGGTATTTTGCATACGTAGCGTAATTCACGATTTTCATTCTTTCAATCATTTTTTCAATAGTTTCAGTTCTATCTATTTCAGTAATTTTATCAGTTACAGTGATATCAAAACCATCGCTACCAGCACCTGACCCATACGCTATAGCTAATATTCGGTCACCAGGTTTAGCTATGTCTAAGATTGCAGCAAGTCCTAGAAAAACAGCTCCTGAATAAGTATTTCCAATTCTTGGAGTCAATAATCCAGTTTCGTATTGCTCTTTAGTGAATCCCAAGCTTTTTGCAGCTCTTATTGGAAACTTACCATTTGGTTGATGGGTAACTATAAATTTGTAATCTTCAGGTTTACTGTTTGCCATTTCCATAGTTTTCATTCCACAACTCATTACATGTTTGAAAAAAGCAGGTTTACCGGTGAATCTCCCACCATGCCTTGGATATTTTTGCCCTTCTCTTCTCCAAAAATCCGGGGTGTCTGTAGTATAGGATGTGGTGTGATTTATCTCTGCGATAACATTATCTTTTCCAATGATTAAAGCCCCTCCTCCTGCAGATGCGCTGTATTCTAAAGCATCACCGGGAGCGCCCTGAGAAGTATCTACACCTATAGCGATACCATTTTCAATTTGTTTATCACCGACCATTCCTAAACAAGTTTGTATTGCTGCAGTTCCAGCTTTACAAGCGAATTCGTAGTCTGCAGCAGTAAGGTGTGGAGTTGCACTGATTGCCTCCGCAACAATCGTTGATGTCGGTTTGACAGCATAAGGATGAGATTCTGAACCAGTGTATATTGCACCAATTTTATCTCCTTTTAGATTAGCTCTTTTCATAGCTTGTCTTGCAGCTTCTACAGAAATGGTAATTACATCTTCATCAGGTCCTGGTACAGATTTTGAATAAACATTTAAGTTTTTAGCCCAAGCACTTCCATCAGCACCCCACACCGATGCAATTTCACCTGTTTCAATCTTATGACTGGGTACATATGCCCCATATCCTACAATTCCGCCCATTTTTATTTTAAATACCTCAATTTTTCAATAATTTTTTTTTCATCCATTTCAGTTTTAACCAAAACAATCCTTTCAATATCAGCAAGTTTTGGAGCCAATTCATCAACAGATTTTGGTTTAATGTATACAACCATTCTTGGTTTTACGGGATGTGCTCTGACAGCAATCATTGGTGATCTTCCGTAATGGACACCAGAGAAAAACACGGCTCTTTCATTTGACCATCCATATAATTTTCCAAAGACGTTAAAACTGGTTATTGCTTTTAATGAATCTACCATAGTATAACCATATATCGGGCGTTGAATTATTTCATTTTGGCCAGCTAAGATATCACCATCAATATTTTCAATCATTGATTCTATAGTAATGCCACTATTGAATTCTTTAATATCAACAATAGCTTCATTGCTTTGTCTATCTGCCATACTGTTGATAATTCGACTTCCATGTGCAGAGTCATATGAGACCATTGCCTCTACAATTTTTCTTACAGTCCCTATTCCTGGAGAATTTCTTCTACCTTTTTCAAAGTCGCAAACAACAGAAGGCTTAACATCTAGTAAATTTGCAAGCTCTTTCTGAGATAGTTTGAAAATATCTCTCCATTTCCTTAGTGTTTCACCAGGTTGTTCTGAAATAACGATTTCACCAGCCATACGGCGAGAAAGTTGTTTTTGCACGTTTGTAGATTTTGGAGGCGGTATTTAATTATATGTGTATTTTAATTCGGCAATCAACTTATTTTTTTTCTATGGAAATATTAAATAGAACTAATTTTGTTCAAATTAGTGAGTATAAATCAATTCGTTCCAAAAAAAATTTTTTTAACAAAAGGAGTAGGTGTAAGTAGAGAGAAATTAACTTCTTTTGAACTTGCACTTAGAGATGCAGGCATAGCATCATTAAATTTAATTGAAGTTTCTAGTATTTTGCCGCCTAATTGTGAATTTGTTGAAAGAAAAGAGGGCGTTAATTTTTTGGTTCCTGGGCAAATTGTTCCAGTGGTCTTAGCACGTTCTGATAGCAAAAAATTAGGTGATTTAGTAAGTTCAGGTGTAGGTGTTGCAGTTCCAAGAGAGAGATCCCATTATGGTTATTTGTCTGAGCATCATTGTATTGGTATGAATGATTTACAAATGGAAGAATATGTTGAAGATTTAGCTGCAGAGATGCTAGCTACTACTGAAGGTATTGTGTTTGATCCAGACGCTTCTTGGGATGAGAAAAGAGAGCTTTGGACTATTGATAATCGAATAGTAAAGACACAATCTATAGTTCAAACAGGAGTCGTTGATTCCGAAGGATATTGGAATACAACAATTGCAGCTGCAATTTTAATTTTATAGAGTTTGATTGACCAAATATCTTAAATGCTAGAATTACTGTGCTGTTTTAGCAATCATGCGTGGTAATGCTCCTTTATGGTCATTTCGAGAGGTCCCCTCTCCTTCTTCCATATCAATAGGTATAGATGGTAAATTTGCAGGAATAGGTAGCAAAAATGGAGTGGTTCTTGTAAATTCTAATGGCAGGTCAGTTTGGAAGAATAATCAAGTTCGTCGTGTAAATGACTTATCCATGTCCTCTAGATCAGGTAGATTGGCTGTAGCAAGTGGTCAGAAAGTTCTTTATCTCTTAGACAAGAAAGGAGAGGTTCTCTGGCATCGTGAGCTTCAGGGTTCTGCAATCTCAACTAGTATCTCTTCAAACGGTAGTATCATTGCAGTTGGCACAGATCTTGGTCATTTAATGGTTTTTACTGGTAAAGGTAAGATGCTATGGGAAGAACATTTGAGCAATTCTGATTTCCCTGTAAATTCAGTAGATGTTTCTTCAGACGGACAATTTATTTTGAGTGGCACAGACTATTCTAGACTTTATCTTCATGATAAGAAAGGAGATATACTATGGTCTAAGGAAACAACAGGTGAAGTCTTGCAGACCTGCATAAGTGCTAATGGTGACTATGTAGGTTATTTGACTAGTGATGGTAAATTTTCTTTTGGAGTAAAAAGTTCTAGGATACTTTGGGAACAGTCCTTTGTAGAAGAACCAGCTTGGATTGATATGACCCAAACTGCAGACTTTGTTACAATTGGTGAAACAGGCTCTAAAGTAACTCTCTTTAACAAGGCAGGTCGTAAAGTTTGGGGATTTAGGCCAAGAAACTGCCCTAAGGGCGTAATGGCGAGTGGTGGGGGTTTTGTTCTTGTTGCAGGATCTAGTGAGGTCCTCAAATACAGTTTAGATAGTTATCTTAAACGGCTTTTAGCACATTGCCGTAAGAGGATTGAAGAAGCCAGTAATGAGAATTTAGATACTACTACAGCTAGAAAATATTTTGATACAGCTTCTTCAGATTTAGATAAATTCAATCATCTTGGTTTTTTGACAAATATACAGAAGTCTCGTCGTTCAGCCCGTGAAGCTCGTGTAATTGAAAGTGATTTAACACCTAGTGAAAGACGTTTAGAAAGAAATGAAACTGAATCTAATTTGGTCAGTTCATCTAATGAAGATGATGATGAATTAATGCCTAAATTAATCCAATTAGCCGAAATGAGGGAAAGTGGAATCCTTAGCGAAGAGGAATTTATAATGGCTAAATCCAAACTTTTAAGGTTGTAGTTTCTAAAAAAGAAACTTAATATAATCTAGGTGTGCTAGCTATCATATGTCTACCCCTACTACGTCAGAATATTTGCTTGAGAATGCCAGAAAATATTCAGACAAACCTGCGTTGTCATCGAAAGATTCTTCTGGTAATTGGAAGACAACGACCTGGTCTGAGTTTTCTGATGAGACTATGAATGTTGCAAAGTCACTTATGGCTTTAGGCTTCAAGAAGAATGATAAATTAAGTATATACTCATATAATCGAAGAGAGTGGTACGCAGCGTATGCGGCAGCTAATTTCTGCAATGGCGCAGGAGTTGGTGTTTATCATACAAGTTCTCCAGAGGAGGTAGAGTGGGTTGTAGGAAATTCAGATTCTAAATTTGTCTTTGTTGGCCATAATCCAATGGATGGCGGTGATACAGAAAAGATGTGCAGTCATAGGCTTCACAAAATTTCAGATTCTCTAGACAAAGTTGAGAAAATAATTGTAATGGATGGAGTTGATATGCCAGCTCATGACAAGGTAATCACGTGGTCAGATTTTATTTCAAAGGGTTCTGGAGTTGATGAGTCTCAGATACACGATGCAATTAAATCTATAAATCCTGATGACACAGCTACTTTGATTTATACGTCAGGTACTACTGGTAACCCTAAAGGTGTTGAGTTAACTTTTGATAATTTTGAATATGAAATATCGAAGATTCTTGAGATACAAAGTTATAATCAAGGTGATGGTTACGTATCCTGGCTACCTTGTGCTCATGTTTTTGGCCAGTTAGTTGATAATCATGCATGGATTAGGGAGGCATTGCACATGCGCGTAGTTGATAATCCATTACATGCCATTGATTATTGTAAAGAAGTTCAACCACATTTATTCATTGGAGTTCCAAGAATATATGAGAAAGTATATTCTAATTTAGTTGCAGGTTTGGGCGGTAAAGTAAAACTTCTAGGTATACCTCTTCTTGGTAGTATAATCAAGAAGAAGGCAAAGGCGAAGATAGGTATGTCCAATTGTATTTATGCAATTACTGGAGCTGCACCAATTAACCCAGACATCCTAGAATTGTTTCACAAATTAGGAATACCTTTGTTTGAGGGATATGGTATGACCGAAACTTCAGCTGGTGCAACTATAGGTCATAAAAGTGCAAACAAATTCGGTTCAGTAGGTAAACCTTTTGCAGGAGAAGTTCGAATTCACAATCCTAACGAAAAGGGCGATGGAGAGATTCAATTTAGAGGTCGGCATGTAATGAAGGGATATTACAAGAATCCAGAAGCCACAGCCGAAACAATGGACGGCGAATGGTTAAAATCAGGAGATTTAGGCCGTAAAGATTCTGAAGGTTTTGTCTATGTTACTGGAAGAATAAAGGAAATTTATGTGAGTTCAGCAGGTAAGAATATTGCTCCTCTTGTTATAGAGGAGACTATGAAGTCAATTTCACTTATTTCACAATGTATGCTTGTTGGTGATAATCGCAAGTTTTGTAGTGCACTTTTTACTCTTGATGTAGGAGCTATACTTAGAGACAAGCATGGTTTAGATGGTGCTACTGAAGTGCCAAAAGATCCTAATGAACAGGTTGCTAAGTTAGAATCTCTAGGATCAAAATTATCAGATTATACTGAAAGTTCTGAAATCAAGGCTGAAATAGATGCTCAAGTTCAAAAATTAAATGCAAAATTCAGTAATCCTGAGCAAGTTAAGAAATTCACTATTCTTCCTAGAGATCTTAATGTTGATGAAGGTGAATTAACACCTACTTTGAAAATAAGAAGAAAGCAAATAAATGAAAACTGGGCTAAAGAAATAGAAGCAATGTATACAGATTAATTTGATGTTAAGATATTCGTTTGCAGTTCTTAGTCTTATTTCAGTAATTAATTTTTTTCTTACTGATGAGTTGCTAGTTCAAGCACTATTGATGATTTGTTTAGTAGCAAGTTTGAGTATAGCTATTATCTGGCCAGAACCATTACCGCCACCTCCATCCATGGATTTATGGTCTGAAGCACCAGATGAGAAAGAAAGAGAAATGAAAATATGTTCTAATTGTGGTAAAGCTGTAGATCAGAAATGGTCAATGTGCCCATATTGTTCTAAGAAAGTATGAGCAAATGGTTTTTTGCAGCCGATAGAGGCGGAACTTTTACGGATGTCATCGGCGTTGATTCATCAGGAAAAGTAAGAACGTCTAAGATTCTTTCTGAATCACTATCCCATGGTGATCCAATCGTGGAGGGAATTAGACAAATTTTTGGATTAAATCTTAATCAGCAGCTACCTCTTGAGAAAATAGAAAGAATAAGAATTGGTACGACGGTTGCTACGAATGCCTTACTTGAGCGTAAGGGGTCTAAAACAGCTTTATTAATCACAGATGGTTTTCGGGATCTTTTAGAAATAGGTAATCAGGCACGGCCTTCACTTTTTTCCATATCTATTCTGAAGCCTACTCAATTATATCATTCAGTTAGAGAAGTTTCTGAGAGATTAGATGCAGATGGTAATATAATTAGGGAACTTAATGAGGAAAAATTAAGGAAAGATTTAACTGATTTATTTAGACAGGGAGTTGAATCCGTGGCAATTGTTTTTATGCATTCTTGGAAAAATCCGATTCACGAGGAGAGGTGCTATGATGTTGCTAGAGAAATAGGTTTCAAAAATATATCCATTTCGAGTCGTATTATACCTACAATAAAGATACTAGGTAGAGGTCAAACAACAGTTGTCGATTCTTATCTTTATCCTGTTTTACAGTCTTACGTATCTTCATTAAAAAGTGAATTAGGTGAGATACCTATTGAATTTATGCAAAGTTCTGGAGGACTAATTGATGCAAAATCTTTGACAGGAAAAGATGCAGTATTATCAGGCCCTGCTGGTGGAGTAATAGGTTGCGCAACAATTAGTGAAATAAATAATCTTAGTTCTGTAATTGGTTTTGATATGGGCGGGACATCGACGGATGTATCTAGATACGATGGAGAGTTTTCAAGAATTAGTGAGGTTAACTCCGGTGGTATTAATTTTCATGCATCTAGTTTAGATATTCAGACAGTTGCAGCTGGAGGAGGCTCCCTTTTAATTTTTGATGGACAAAGATTACAGATAGGGCCAGATTCAGCAGGAGCTATTCCTGGCCCTGTCTGTTATGGATTAGATGGAAAATTAGCAATAACTGATGCTAATTTGGTATTAGGACGGATAAATCCAGATTTTTTTCCAACTGTTTTTGGCTTTAAAAATAAAGATAAGTTAAGTCTTGAGAAGACCAAAGTTGAATTTGAAAAATTGAGATTGGAAGTAAATAAGACTACAGGTTCTTCTTTTACTAACGAGGATTTAGCTCAAGGATTTCTGGATATAGCTAATGAAAAAATGGCTGGAACAATAAAGAAAATTTCAGTTTCTAGAGGATATGACATTAGAGAAGATACATTAGTTTGTTTTGGTGGTGCGGCACCTCAGCATTGTTGTGCTATTGCTAGAATTCTTGGCATAAAGGAAGTTATCATTCATCCTTTTTCTAGTATTCTTTCAGCTTATGGAATTGCAAATGCTAATCAATTTAGATATGGTCTAAAATCATTGGTAGAGAAATTTGATTTTAATTCGCATTCATCTTCTGTCCCTGTAATTAATTCTCTTGAAAATCCTCTAATTGATGAGCTAAAAAATCTTGGTTTTTTATCAAAGAATATTACAAAAAGCAAATATTTAGATTTGCGAGTAGTCGGTACTGATATGCCAATTACGATTCCTTTTGATAATTATGATAATATGGTTGAAATGTTTTCATATAAGCATAAAGATTTATTTGGTTTTTTGCCATCTCATAATCTTGAAATTGTTAATGCTCGTGTTGAGATAACTGGAATTGGTAATAAAATTGTAGATTCACCAATTGACACGCAAAAAAGTAATATAGATCCAATATCACATACTAAGATATATTTTGATGGTAAATATGTTAAGACCCCTATTTTCTCAAGAGAAAAGTTACCCCGTGGCTTTATTTTAGAAGGGCCAGTTATGGTGACAGATAGTAATACAACTTTAATTGTTGAGCCTGGTTTCTCAGCAAGCGTCAATGAATTTGGCCACCTAATTATAGTACAGGAAATCTTCAAAGAGTCTAAAATATCATCTAAGAAAGATCCCATTTCTTTAGAGATTTTTAATAATTCATTTATGGGCATAGCTGAGCAAATGGGTTTTACTTTACAAAATACAGCTCATTCGGTAAATATCAAAGAAAGACTTGACTTTTCTTGTGCCTTATTTGATGGAGAAGGAAATTTGGTTGCTAATGCTCCACATGTTCCCGTTCATTTAGGTGCTATGAGCGAATCAGTTCAATCTATCATTTTTGCTAATAAAAACAAAATGAAGAAAGGTGATTTTTATTTGATAAATAATCCACATAAGGGAGGTTCTCACCTTCCGGATTTGACAGTTATTGCTCCAGTTTTTTTTAGTTCTTCTCAGCCAATTTTTTATGTTGCAAGTAGAGGTCACCATGCAGATATAGGAGGTATAACTCCAGGTTCTATTCCTCCTTTTTCCAAGAATATATATGAAGAAGGAATAATTATTGACAATTTCCTAATTGTAGAAAATGAAGAATTGAAAGAAAAAGAGTTCGAAGATTTACTGAAGTCATCAGAGAATCCAGCTAGAAACATAGAAGAAAGGAAGCATGACATAAGAGCCCAGATTGCAGCAGTTAGCAAAGGTATTCAGGAGTTGGATAGCTTGGTTTCCAAATTCAATCTTAGAACAGTTAAATCTTACATGAGATATATTAGAGAGAATTCGGCAGAGGCTATGAGTGATGCGTTAGAAGCATATACTGAAAAATACGGAGAGCAGGAACTTAGTTTTGAAGACTTTTTAGATGATGGTTCATGTATTGCAGTAAATATTAGGATTTTTGAAAGAAAAGATAAATCTCCCTCTTTCCACGCGATTGTTGATTTTGGTGGGACTGATTCACAATTAACTAGTAACTTGAATGCACCAGTCGCAGTTACCAAAGCTGCAGTTTTGTATGTTTTTAGATTGTTAATTAATAAAAATATTCCATTAAATTCAGGGTGTCTAGATCAGATTGAAATACAAATTCCGGAGGGTTCATTACTAAATCCTAATGATAATGCAGCGGTGGTCGGTGGGAATGTAGAAACATCTCAGAGAATAACAGATGTTTTGCTTGGGGCTTTGGGTATTGCTGCAGCTTCACAGGGAACAATGAACAATTTTGTTTTTGGTACAGATGATGGTTCAGGGAAACAATATTATGAAACAATAGCGGGTGGTTCAGGTGCTACAGACGGTTTTGATGGTGCTTCAGGAGTTCAAGTACATATGACAAATACGCGTTCAACTGATCCTGAAATCCTAGAGCATAGATTCAGAGGTATAAGACTTGAAAGATTTGAAATTAGAAATAATTCAGGAGGCAAAGGAAAGTTTAGTGGAGGGAATGGCGTTATTCGAGAGATGTATTTTTTAGAGCCTAGACAGGTTTCTATTTTATCAGAAAGAAGAACGAAATCCCCTTATGGACTTTTTGGAGGGCAACCAGGTTCTTTGGGTCTTAATATTCTTAGATTGGTATCCGGAGAAGAAATTAATCTGGGGGGGAAAGTAGAACGTATTGTTGAATCAGGAGAAACAGTTGTGATTTTGACTCCCGGTGGTGGAGGTTTTGGCAGTTATTCATAGACTAAAAACTTTTATGATAACCGGTCCATAGCTAAAAGTGGAAAGATTTCGTGCAGTTGCTGTGCTTGCTATGTTTGTTCTCTCATCACTTCCTGTATCGGGTATAGATTCACCTAGTTCAGAATCTACTTATGTTTCTGAAATACCAGAAGTCAAAATCAATAATTGGAGCGATTTACCGTGGTGGGAGACTACATCCAGAGATTTGAATAGAAATGGTATTGTTGATTGGCTGGAAGAAGTAGAAGATGAATACAAAATTGGAGTAATGTATGAACATCAGCCAACTGAGTCCGATTATCAACTACTATCAGACATAGGTGTTGAGGTTAGATATCATGTCAGTTTAGTTAATGGTTTGTTGCTGGGCATGGTCGACTCAGATTTGTTTGAAACAATTAGTAATTTTCCAGGAGTTTTGATGGTCGAACCTTATGGTAAAGTTGTTTTTTATGGTGACGTTCAAACACCAGCCATAAAAGCCAGTAATTCTTCAGTTTATCCAGTAGGTGCTTGGGATTTAGGATATACTGGCAAGGGTGTCAATGTTGCAATTGTAGACACAGGCATTGATGATGAACATCCAGGTT
>CAZWJS010000030.1:0-14367 GCA_964634895.1 uncultured archaeon
TCTTCCTCCTGCTCCTCTTCTTCGGATTCCTCTTCCGGCAAATCCTCCAATTCCTTTTCTTCGGGCCCCATAGGATTGTTGCGCACAATTGCCTGTTTTAAAAATGTCCGGTCAGATTTCTTTTTTCAATGCTTCTGCTAAATATTCGTATTCTTCCAACGAATTGTAAAGATAAGATGCTGTACGAAGATAGCGCCTATTGTGATGTGGCCAATTAAAAACAGGGACCTGTATTTTATATTCTTCAAAAAGTAATGTGTGGAGAGGATCTGGTTCTAATACCGAAGTGGTAGCGACGCCTTCTCCTGGTAAAGCTACTGCTGACAGACCGACAATCATTGAATCTGGGCACAATTTTGGAGTTTGTAAAGTATCAAGCAGAATATTTCGTGCCTTTACTGCTAGATTTCTATTATGCTTCATTACATCGGACCAGCCTCCTTCCATCAATCCACCAACATATTCAATGCTCTTAGGGATACATAACCAAGGAGTTATGTCTTGAGTGCCTGTCCAATCAAATTCTAGGCGAATTTTCTCATTGATTGTTCCATTAACGGAAGCTCCATGGCTAATTGAAAGTGGACGGATATTTTCTCTTTTGTCTTCTCTAATGTAAAGAAAGGCTGCGCCTTTCGGAGTGCATAACCATTTGTGAGCGTTTCCTGTTGCATAAGCTGGTTTTATATTTCTTAAGTCTAAATTTACTATACCTGGGCCATGGGCTGCATCAAGAAGTACATCTACTCCTTTTGACTGCAATTCAGAAACTATTTGCTCAAATGGTAGTCTTATACCTGTCGGGCTCGTCACTGTATCTATAAGTGCTAATTTTGTTCTTTTAGTAATGTGAGATGCTATTGTCTCAGTTACTTGTTCAGGACTTTCTATTGGAAACTCTATCGGGACGATTACTGTCTTTGCTCCTGCTCTTTTAGTTACAAAGTCTACTGCATTCCAGCATGCTTGATAACTATGGTCTGGAACAAGAAGTTCATCTCCTGGGTTCAGGTCTAAAGAACGCAAAACTGTGTTAACTCCAGAAGTTGCATTAGGGACGAAAATTAGACCTTCTTTGTCTACATTAAGAAATTCTGAAAGAATCTGAATTGCTTCGGCCCATAATTCTTTAGCTTTAACATCAATAAATTGAATGGGGTCGCTTTCAAGTTCCTTTCTTAAGTCAAATTGATAATCCATAATCGCTTTAGGACAAGCCCCAAACGAACCATGATTCAAAAACACAATATTAGGATTTAAATCCCAAAATTCTGAGAAATTACTTCTAGATGGTAAAGCTACCATGTTAACGCATTTTAGTAAAACGTCTCATAAGTTTTTTTATTGGATCTCGTGTGTCTTCTGTTATAAATCCCTCATCAATTTTTGAGTCTAAAAACTGAGTTGCGCTGTCGACAGATTCACGTGAACCTTTTGCAGCTAAAGAAGCCATGAAAGGTTCAGCTAATTTTTCATTGACTCCGCTTTCTAATACTATTTCTTTCAGAAAGTAAAGTAATTCTGTTCTACGTCCCTCATCCAACATTGCCTTTGGCTTGTTTCTTTTTTGAATCCTTTTCTCTTTTCTTTGAGGGGGTTGAGCTTTAGTTGGACCTCGGCGCCGATGTCTTCCACGCCTTGCCAGAGCTAATCGCCTCCCATTTCCTTTATTGCCTTTTCAATTTCTTCATTGGACATTTCATCTCGATTAAAATATTTTTTATTTCCAGTGTCCCGTTTTAGCTTCATCAAAACGCTCCAACGGCTTGGGGGGCCTCTACTTCTACCGCCACCGCCTCTTCGATCCCTAAATCCAGTACGGGGCATTTCATATTCTAAATCTGAAAGGTTAACATGCTCTTTTATTGATTCTAATGCTTTATCTGATGGTTTCATGCTTCCGCCCTTACCAAGGCTGATGCGTAAATGTCCCCTTACCAAGTTAGCTCGCGCATCTTTCAACTCTATAGTCATGCCATCTTCAATATCTTCAATTTCATCATTCCAAAAACTCATAATCACAGTTCCTGTCTCATCTCCAACCAATCCTTCACAGATCATTGTTCCATTGTCCATAGAACGGGGTTCATCTAAACTCAAAACTTTAACTGGCATACTTACTCGACTCGTTCGAGGAGTCAATTCATCGACTTTCATTTTTCTCTCCAATGATGATGACGAGAGTGCTCATTATAATGGTTCCTAGGTCACCTAAATCTCCTTAATAGGAGTATCACCTATTAGGGGAAAAAGGAGTAAAGCCCATAAGTATATATACCCTGCCGACCCATAAGGTGTAGATTTGGAATTGCCGCCAAATCGAAAAAAAGAGAGGCAACAAATGAACAAAAACGAAACTGATTTTGAAACCCACGTCGATGATATAGTGAAAGCTATCGGAGACAAGTTAGAAAGAAGCGTTATCGTAACCGAATTGAAACGATACGTAGAAGAATATGGAATTGATTTAGCAACTGCCAAAGAATCGATTGTAAGAAAACATTATGGAAATCCAAATGCATTACAAATAGGTGCGGAAAAGCTACTCGCACAGATAGGACCTGGTGAAAATAATGTTCAATTCAAAGCAAAAATTTTATCTATATTCAAAAAAGAAATAACAACTAAAGAAGGCACTCAAAAAATTCTCTTTGAAGGTGAATTGGGAGACTCTACAATGAGGATGAGATACTCTTATTGGAGCGACTCTTGTAATTTTGAAAATGGAGATATTGTAGAGGTCCTAAACGCTTATTCAAAAAGTTGGAACGATAGAATTACTTTAAACATCAATGATGGGGCCATGAAAAAAATACAAGATTCTGAATTAGAAAACTTGGATCTTGGCGTTACAAAAAGTACTTCAAACCAAGGAGGAGAAGAGGTCGATTTAGTAAATTTGAAACCGGGGATGAATAATGTTACTGTCAACCTGCGAATAATTGATGTGGAAACACGTAAAATCACTGTAAAAGGAGAGCCAAAAACAATCTTTGGTGGAACTGTTGGTGATAAAACTGGAACGTGTAGATTTACTTCATGGGAAGATCATAACATAATTGCTGGTAAAGCGTATAAAATAGAAAATGCATATGTAAAAGAATTCAATGGACCTGACTTACAATTTGGTGAATATACTAAATTCTCCGAAATTGAAAATGATGATATTCCTCCTATGAAAGAATATGAAGATGGCGTACAGTATACTTTGGCTCAATTAGATGAACGTAATGGAGCTTCTGATGCTGTAATAGAAGGGCACGTCTTTACTATACGTGAAGGAAGTGGACTCATATTCCGCGATAAAGATACTAATCGTTTAGTTAGAAATGGCGATGATCGAAAAAATGCTGATCCTGATCTCAGAATAAAAATGATTTTTGATGATGGTTCAGGCTCCTGTACTGCATATTTAAATCGAGAAATAACTGAAAAGATATTAGGAAGAGACCTTGATTCTTGTTTAGAGTTTGTAAAAGAAAATTTTGGGCCTGAGGCTTTAGTAGAAGAAATAGAAAATGCATTACTACTCAAACCTTTAAAATTACGGGGTTTTGCAAGATCTGATGAATATGGATTATCATTTTTTGCTAAAAGTTGTGATCCTGCAACCGAATTAGATGTGCCTAATGTAGCAAGACAATTCTTGGCTGCTTTGGAGAGTTAAATGGTTCAAAGAAGAGAACCTGGTGTTTTAGTTTTAGCCAAGGAACTATCTGCTGCAATCGAAAAACATGTTGAAGACAGGGAATATTCGCCAACTTATCTTATCTCTGAAATCGGGTCAAAACTTTCTCGCGTTCTTATTGGTGGAGTCTTAGACCAAATAGAAAACAGAGGTAGTGAAGAAGATCCCTTCTATACTGCAAGAGTAATAGATCCTAATGGCGATTATTATTATTTACAAGCGGGGCAGTACAATCCTGAGGGAGCTGTTGCTCTTTCTAAATTAGAGATTGGCGTACCAGTTTTATGTGTTGGTAAAGTAAGAGCTAGAACTCCTGAGGACAGTGAGCGTACCTACGTAAGTGTGCAGCCTGAAAGTATCCGAGCAGTTCCAATGGATGAAGTAAATCATTGGGCCATAAAAACTTGTGATACGCTAATACGAAGGATAAAAGCCAACAAAGCCTTTGATGATGATATGGCTCTTAAAAATATCAATCTTAGCCAAAGAGAAAAAGATGGTTTAGAACTTTCAAAAGAATTCTATCCAACTATGGCTGTTGAAAACTATCAAGCTCTTCTCTACGACTGTCTCACACGTCTAGCTGGAGGAGACATTGCTACACCTGAGACAACTAATTTTACTGGAGAATTTGAACCAGCTAAAACAACAGAACCTCAAACTGAAATTAAGGAAGAAGAAATCTCTGAAGAGAAATCCCAACCTGCAGGTAATGATGACAATGAAGCAAAGGTTTTAGCTTTAATTAAGAAAATGGATGAAGGTGATGGAATTTATTACGATGATCTAGGTATTGCAATCTCAACTGAAGGAATTGATGGGCCTATGCTCGATGAAATTCTTGACTCATTGACAGATCAAGGCTTGATTTTCCAACCTAGATTTAACCACTATAAGGAGGCATAAAATGACTGAAGTAAAAATAAAAGTTGTAGAGGATCTTCCAGGAGTAGGGCCTGCCATTGCAGACAAACTCAAGGAAGCTGGATATGATACGCTAGAAGCGATTGGTACGCAAGCACCGGGAACGCTATCTGATGCAACCGGAATAGGAAAAGAATCTTGTGCAAAATTTGTGCTAGAAGCCCGTAAGGCTGCTAACATTGGTTCGTTCCTAACTGGAACGGAATTAATGGAAAAAAGAGCCACGGTTGGGAAATTAACAACCGCCTCTAGCACATTTGATGAATTATTAGGAGGGGGTGTTGAAACACAATCCATAACTGAATTTTACGGCCAATATGGTTCTGGTAAGACTCAATTTGTACTACAATTAGCTGTGAATGCACAATTGCCTGTTGAAGAAGGAGGACTAGGAGGAGAAGTGGCAATTATTGATACAGAAAACACATTCCGACCTGAACGAATTATTTCCATGGCAAAAGCCTTGGATCTAGAACCCGATGAAGTATTGAGCAAAATTCATGTTGGTAGGGCCTATAATTCACATCAACAAATGTTAATGGTTGAAAAAGTAAGTGAATTGGCAAAAGAAAGACCTATCAAAATGTTAGCTGTGGACTCTTTAACTGGTGCATTTAGAGCTGAATATATTGGTAGAGGGACACTTGCAGATAGACAAGGTAAAATTAATTCCCATATGACTGAATTAGCAAGATTTGGAGATTTGAATAATGCTGCCGTTGTTGTTACAAACCAGGTTTCATCAAATCCTGCCGCTTTCTTTGGAGACCCGACAAAACCTATTGGTGGAAATATAGTAGGGCATACCTCAAAATTTAGAATATATCTAAGAAGAGGAAAAGCTGGTAAACGTGTCTGTAGGCTTGTCGATTCTCCACATCTTCCTGAAAATGAGGCTTTGGTATCGATTACTGAAGATGGGATAAGAGATGGCTAGTGAATTGAAAAGGTTTCTAGACTCTCTAGAACCCGTGTGGGAAGATCCACATGAATTTGATTGGCTGAGTCGTCGACGAAATATTATTTCCACTGAATTGAAAACACGTCATGCAGATTAAAAAAATTATGAAATTTACTTCTTTGGAAAGAACGACATAATATAGCCCTTTAGACCAAACCAATTATTGATTGCAAGAGAAATTACACTTTCGTTTTCGCGATCTACCCAAGCTTGTTCCTTAGCGCTATCTTCTTCCATGAATTCATCCATTGTGGCATAACCTGCACTACCGCCAGTATCTACTGGGTGTTGAACGTTATCTGGAGTGTTGTGAGTCATAGCATTTCCAACTTTGAATGGCCAATGCTTGAAGTCTTCTCCTGATGCGTATCTTCCTACTGTTGATTTGTTGATGTCCTCATCATGCTTTTTTTCATGATGAACTCCCCTTGGAACTTCCTCTTCGTCCTTGTATTCATAATATGTTTCATCTGCAGGCTTGTAACCACGTATGTCCATTTCAGAAGTCATCGTCATCCTCCCAATCAAAATCTATAGCACCATCTCTCTTAACAAGGAAATACCCGCCCAATAACAAAGAGGTTATTGACAATATAGCAAGCATTGTAACAACGCCTCCTTCCTTAATACTATCTAAAACAGACTCGGTGAAGTTTTCTTTGTCGGGGTCTTCTACCAACAAAATAAACTCTGCTGCATTATTATTTTCATCTAATTCCCTAACTATATTTTCTCTATCTAAAATGACCTTGATCAAATATTCGCCTTCATCAGTAAAAGTGTGTCTAAACGAGGTGGTAGCCGTTGTTCCTGGATTTGCAAATACTGCAGTTTCATAAAGAATTATCTCATTCGATCCTGAAATCCACAGTATTGTGACTGGGATTGGATTATAAGTTACTCCTGGTTCTCCTTCTGCGCTTACTGTGATGTCAATCGTAAAGGAATTTCCTGCTTTAACTTTTGATATTCCTGTCTGGTTATTAATCTGGATATTACCTGGTGTTATTACATCATCTACCATATATTCATGAATTACTAAATACAAATCTTCTTCGGATGTTATTTCCCATGAATTTTCTTGAATATCCTTTACATGTAGATTAAAATGGTAAGTGTCACTTATAGCATTGTCATCATTATAGTACCAATAAAATGAGACTGTGTATGTTCCATTGTCTGCTTCTTTTGAATTAAACGTGGCCATTAATCCTAGATTGCCAGATACTTCACCAAAGACTCCTAATTCTAGAAAGTCCCCATCTATATCTGATAGGCCAAAAGCACTCTGAACTCTAGCTTCAACAAAAACTCTATCAGAAGAATCTTGGACTTCTATTTGGTCAAACCAGGTCCTATAATGACTGATTGAGAAGTTGCCAACCCCTGCTGGATGTTCTACACTTGACGTTAAAACAACAATTTGATCGGTTGAACTTTGGAATGGGCCATCCGATGAATCTCCTCCAGAATATTCAAGTAGTATTTCTATCTGGTCATAGTCTGTTTCATCTTCATTGAATGATTCATTTGTTATATCAAAAGCAATGTCGAAACGGGTTGCTGTTTTACTATCGGCAGTTATGGTTTTAGATTGAGATGTCGCTTCGGCATCTGGCCCTCCTCCTCCAATATAAACTGATATTCTAAACTGAATGTTTTCAACTGTACCCTGTGTTGAATTTGCCCATATTGTGAAAACATAATCTCCAGTAGATACACTGCCTGGAGTTTCTAAATCAACAATCCACGAGCCTACCTCCCCCCAGTTCCTACTGTTGGTACCAAATGATAATTGATTTGAATCTTGAGGGCAATCGCTTTCTGTATCCTCATCTGATGTTGGAGCTGATGTTGAGATGTTGCCATCTCCATTATCTAAATCACCATAAAAATATA
Source organism: uncultured archaeon (assembly GCA_964634895.1). Classification (GTDB taxonomy): domain Archaea; phylum Thermoplasmatota; class Poseidoniia; order MGIII; family CG-Epi1; genus CG-Epi1. Next base: position 7,473 of record CAZWJS010000030.1, read on the forward strand.
AATCTATTTCATTGAAATCGTTTGACTCTTCGGCTTCCACCGGATTTATTAGAAAAAGCATGCCCAAGAAAGCTACGGCTAATATGCTTCTCAAGAACGTCTGCATCTACTTTTATGATTTGTGACCATTCTTTAAAGGTTCCTACCAGAAGAAAAATGGCCTAAGTACCAAACACTATACGTAAGATGTCTCTGGTACCTGGCGCTAAACCAAGAGCTAAAAGGAACAGCAATAGAAGATTTACCATTTGTTTCTGATCTTCTTTGTTTTCATCGCTTTCAAGTGCAATTATAACTCCAGTAACTACTAAGAATTTTAGAGGAAGCATGACAAATGCAGTATCGAAATAATCAATGAAACCGCTTGGTAGAACATGTTTTTCAACATAACCATATCTATCGATCCCTAAATAAGTAGCAGAACCATCTACAAAATGACCTAGATATAATAACAGATAAAGAGGATTTAGTAAGAGAGCCGCTGGCTTCCAAGGTTTCAGAGGAAAAGCAAAACTACATCCTAATGACAGGCCGATTCCAAAATAAATCACCAGAACGACGGTAGACATTGTTGCCAGTAAAGAATTCCAAACTAATAAAATTGTCAAAGATAAAAATAATGGATTAGGAACTCCCCTATCTGATATAAACCATGCTAAATACCAAACGACAATTGTCAAAAATATGGCCATAATTAAAGAATCCCACAACATCTCTAGATTCACAATTGGATTTTGTGCTAAATTCAAAAAAGCCAAAATTACTACTAGACTAGTTGTTAGTCCGAAAAATAATATAGGATCTTTAAGAGGGCGGCTTCGATAAAATTCTGCTGTCAAGGCACTTGTTGCTAAAACAATTAAGACCCACGATGAAGGATGTATCCATTCCCCTGGTACAAAATACCACCAAAGGCCATAACTACCTATTGCAAAACTGATTAATCCAATTCCTTTGGTAAGAGAAGGTGACTCATTTTTAGATAACCAAACACCAATTGCAATGGTTGAAAGTGAATATAAGGCCATGACTCCATAAATTAAAGGTGAAATCATGAAATACTGAAAGGGTGGTTCGAAGGCATCTGCATCTTCTAAAACCCGGCTAACGCCTCCTAAAATAAGGAGAGGGATTGAGGCTAAGACAAATCGTTCATCTATTTCTATTTTCCAACTCTCTAGTAATTCATTTATTACTAAGAAAAATAAGAAGAAACCAAACCCATAAACGATTGTGTTGTATATGTTATATTTCGCTCCAGCTTCGCCTTTAGAATCGGCCAATATTGGATTGACAAAATATTCTGTCCAGAAATCACTAACTTGTGGAAGAAAAAATATTGCTGATATAAAAATTAACAGACCGACTGGGATATACGGATTCTTCGTTACTTGATACATTAATTACCAGATTCTTCTCTTTTCATACGCGCCTTTCTAAAGGACATTATGCTAAGTATCATATAATCTCCACAAACAAGAAGCAAAACAATTCTTGCAATTGTTGCATTGCCCCAGTCTCCTTCAATAATTGATGGAATCGCCATTGCGCCCCCTAATGTTCCAAACAATGCAAAGAGGGCTGTTGTGTGCATAGCATGCATTTTCAAATGAGGCTTTGAATAAGTTAAGTACCCTGGAAAAAGAAGACCTACTCCGATAAATGATGGAATTAAGGCAGTTATTGAAGACTGGTCTGTAATAAAATACATAACTATTCCAAAAACAACAAGAAATATTCCATTAAATATCGCTAGAAAATGCATATTTTCTAAAACGAGAGAAAGGGCATCTCTTTGCTCCAGAGCTTCTTCAGACATGCTTTAGTACTTTGGAAGGGGCGTTAAAGCATATTGTCGCTTTATATAGCAATGATTTATCTACACAATATGGATTTACTCAAAGATGACGAAATTACAAGTCGAATCAGAATGGTAGGGCCATGGGAACATGATTCTGAAGAGAAAATGCTGATTAGAGAAACTATGTTCAAAAATTTTATGGAGGCTATGGGCTTTCTAAATAAATTGGCGGAAAAAGCTGAAAAACTAAACCATCATCCCGACATGACTCTATGTGAATATAATCGCGTTATTGTTACAACAACAACTCATGATGCAGGAGGCATCACTGATAACGACATTAGACTAGCTCAAGCTTTTGAAGAAATCTTAGAAGAATACGATTAATTTTACCGAATGAATAAACCAAAAAAAATAGGGCCTATCTCTTTCATTTTAAGGTTTATTATTGGATTTGTATGGTTAGGATTTTGGTCTCTTCTTTGTATGGCTCTGATGATTCTTGCCCTTCCTTTTCGTACACTGAGAGTCAGAATTGGTAATTTTTGCGGTAAAGTAATTGGGCCTGTAGTAAGCAGACTCGTTGGAGCTGTAATCATAAACCCAGATTATGAGAAACTGAAATCATCAAAACCTGCCATTTATGTTATGAATCATACCTCTGCTTTGGATGTATTTATCGGAATGGCACTATGTCCTTACGGTGGTTGTGGTGTTGGTAAAAAAGAAATTCTGAGAATTCCACTCTTTGGACTTGCTTATTGGCTGGCTGGGCATCTGTTAATCGACAGAGGAAATAATGCGAAAGCTGTTACTTCTATGAAAAAATTATCTGATTTTGTGAAAGCTAAAGGTTTGAGTATTTGGATTTGGCCTGAAGGGACAAGAAGCTTGAATGGCAAACTAATCCCATTCAAGAAAGGATTCGCACATCTTGCATTGGCTACTGGATTGCCTATTGTTCCTGTTGTGGCTCATGGTGCCCACAAAGTATGGCCTGCAAAAACTATGAGCTTTTATCCTGGTGAAGTTAAAATTCAAGTTTTGGATCCAATTAAAACTAACGATTGGAGTAAAGAAAATTTGAACGACCATATTGAAAAAGTAAAAGGTCTTATGGATAATGCACTAGGCTAAGTTATGGATGATATCATTCTAAAACAATTTGAGAACCCAGACGAAGTTAGAAAATTTGAAAAGGGGAAATTTGAAATCGTAACAATTGGAGATATGACTATCGGTCGAGCAACGTATCAACCTGGTTGGAAATGGTCTGAGGATGTGTCTCCTCTTTCTGGCACTAAATTTTGCGAAATTGAACATCTCGGAATGGTTATCTCGGGTCAGGCTACTTGCGCATTCAAAGATGGAGAAGTCCATACTATGAAACCTGGAGATTTGTTCTATATTGGTCCTAGGCCTCATGATAGTTGGGTTGTTGGCGATGAGGAATATGTCTCATTACACTTCCAGGGTGCGGACAAATACGCAGATTAAGTGAAATATAGAGATAATTAAGCTATATTCATCTCTTTCAATTTTTCAGGAAGATAAGTGTTTGTAACAAAATCTAAGCCATATTTGGCAAGAGCCTGCTGTTCTGATTTTCTATTGATTTCTAATTGTAATTCAATTTCGCTACGCCAATATTTACTCTTGAATCTTGGATCTGTTAAAATGGATTTCAATGCACTTTTATCTCTATCTGTAAGTTCGTCAGCTGGAAGCTCATAATTGATAATATCCGAAGGCGTAACTCCCAGATAACGAGCGCCTGGTGTAGCTAATATGTGTGAAATGTGTGCTGTTTTGATTGCACCGTAAGCAACAGAGGCAAAAATACGGTATGACCACGGATCTGCATCTGTAAACAATAATAATGGTAAACCTGATGTTTTATGCATTCTTTGGAGAAAACGACGCGTGGATCTTGCTGGTTGGCCTTTGATATGAACCAGAATTGCTTCATGGGTCTCATCGAATCCATTTTCAACTAAACGATCAAACATACCTCCTGTTTCAATGGCAATTATACATTTGGAATTACCAAAATCTTCAAATTTTATCTTATTTTCTTCTACATTATAAGGTATATTGTAGCCAGTATCACCAACATCGTTACGGCAATTAATTTTCATTGGTTGCCCTTTACGATTTATCTCTGTAATAGTAACATCTCCCAAAACTTTTGCTCCATCGTCTTCTGGTCTAATCTTGAAATCTTCTCTCTGAAAATGAGTTATAATCTCTAAATCTTCAATTAATTTATTAGATTCGTCTTGCGCATGAAATTTACCCAAATCCCATCCTTCAGAAATATAATACAATTCTCTTAATGTTGATGATTTGCTTTGACTTGACATTTCTCTGATAAAGTCAAGAAGATAGGTTGTTCTAAGGAGCATATAAGCTCCGTCTAATTTCTTGGCCGTTCTTGTTGTCTCGGATTTTCCATATTTCCAAACCTTAGATCTTTCATCAAAAATAATATTATTTTTACTTCTGGTGGGTATTGACATCTCCGGTACTTTACCGGAATTCAGCTGATTGTATATCTTTTCAGCTATCTGTTCTAATTCATGTACGGCTGTTGCCATATGTCCCTATTGAAACGGGGTTTTAGTTTGAATGGGAGTTAAGATAAGTTAGGGGTACTAATCCATAATTGGTTTATTTTATAGTTAAAGGGGGCCAATTTGAAGGAATCCATCTTTTTAGAAATGGAAGTATTTTTCTTAATCGTAAAGAAAGGCTCTTCTTTGCATATCTTTTGCCTCTACGTGTTTTTTCAAAAGTTGGTTGTGCATATTTTGAATCAGGAGTGACATTCTCTAATTTAGATGAATATTCAAGAGAATTGTTGTATTCTGAGAAAGTAGTCTCGAGCCATGATAGGTCTCTTTCGCCTATTGATATCTCGCTGGCCTGCGTTAAAACCAATGACCCTTTTAGGCCCTTCTCAAGATTTTTCTTAAAAGTGGGGCTGCCGTTTATCGGAGAAGTTATTTCATCCCAAGATTTAGGCCAGCTAATCATTGCTGAATCCCATTCTAAGTTCATATTTTTGCATATGGCTTTAAGTGTCTGTTCAGGGTTCTCGATAAAGCTCTCCCATCTAAGGATTGGCCAATTTTTTGATCTGACAAATTCCCAATCTTGTTTGAATCTTAGTAATCTAGTTCTAAGTGGAGGATCTTCTGCCGTTAAACCATTTAATCCATATGTCTTTTTTGATAAAGAATTCCAGACAATTCTAATATCTCTAACTACTAACAAAGGACTAATCTCAAAGCCTTCAGCTTCATAGAATTGAATCATTTCGTTTAGGCGGAAACTGCTTATTGTGGTTTTATACCACAAATAAGGTGTTGATACCTCTGGAAGAATTCCCAAACGATCATGAAATCCATCGAGAACGCCATCAGTATCTTTCCTCTGAAGAAAACACCAAGATATGAATGAAGTTCCTGCACTTTGAGGGCCTACGCACAACAGTAACTTCTTCATGGGTAAAATCTTTTGTCTATGGGCATTAGTAATTAAATGTTGCAGTATGTGCTACACTTTATTTACAGAATAAACCTATGCTCGTCTACGGACTAAGGCTATTCCGAGCATTGAAATCAATGCAAATATTGCACTAAAACCAGGTAATGCCTGATTTGGTTCAGAAACATAAGCATCTGCCCAAACATCAAAGAATTCAATTACATACAAATCTTCACCAGACGTTTCGTTTTGCCTAGGGCACATTTCACCGGCTGCATCAATTTTGTCCGTTCTGATTTCATAACCATCATCAATAGAGGTAAATCCGTCATTGTCATTATCGTCCCAAGTTATGTACCATTGACAGCCTGTATCTACATCGATAAATTGTGTTGATGATTCTGTAAGTATCATACTTCCAACTACTCGAGCTGAATCTATTCCTTTACAATCTTCTTGGTCTTCTTCGTCTTCTTCGTCTTCTTCGCAATCTTCATCATATGCTTCTAGAATTCTTATTTCTATTTCTTCATTCAATGCTTCCTGCATATAGTTGTTTCCAGTTAAGTTTCCTCGATAAACGTTTTGCGTATTTTCATCATCATCTTCTGATTGTGCATCCCAATTGAATCTGACTGGACCTTTTGAAATATCTTCATAATTGTCATCATATATTTCTATGTGTACTTCATCGCCATACCAGACTCTCATTTCAACTATTATATTACCTGATTCAATATCTATGGTTTTTATATGTTCTGGATATATCTTACCTGTGTCAATCAAGACTCTCATTTTAAAGTAAATAAATATTGGGGCCTCTTCGTCTTCATGGTCTTCAAATGTTGCTGTATGAACAATCCAATCATCATTCCCGTCTCCATCTGAATCTAAGCCACACGCAGTTGCTTCGTAGTCTTCTATACAATCGTCTCCACAAGGTTCAACTACTTCTAATTTACCAGTTAAATCGCCTAATGGTGCTTTGTCCTGCTGTTTGTCACTAAAATACTCAAAAGTTCCAGCGTATTCAAATGTCCAACGCCATTCATCATATGGCTGAATATCTCCTGAATTAAAAGAACCATCGTTTGCTGTAACAGTATGCTCAACACTATCTCCATTGTACCATACTACTGTGTCTCCAACATCTATTTCAGCATAATCTGGATCATAATATACTTCGCCATCTTCATTTCTTATTTCAATCCTAATGGATTCTTCTTCCTCATCTGATTCATAAAATAAATTTTCACCGCCTGGAAGCTCCTCTATTGGGTTGCCGTAATAGGGAATCTCATCTCTACTATATGTAATATTTTTCTCATACATTTTGATTTCCATGCCGTCTTCACCTCCTTCCATATTAACCTCAGTTATCTCATTTGTAAGTGTACAATCACCACTAGTGCAATCTGGACCTTGTCTGATTGATGTTTCCATAGATGACATACTCATACCCTCGCCGGCCCCTTCCATTCCGAAAGTAGCTGTAAAGATTTGATTTGCATCGTCTTTTTCTACTCCTAGGACAATATACATCGGCGGTTCATCGTCACCTTCATCATCGCCTTCATCATCGCCTTCATCATCGCCTTCATCATC
>CAZWJS010000030.1:14467-17152 GCA_964634895.1 uncultured archaeon
CCTTCATCATCGCCTTCATCATCGCCTTCATCATCGCCTTCATCATCACCTTCCAAGTCTCCAAATAAACTGGCCATATTCATTTTCCGTTCGGAGGCGAATTTATCAAAATCATCTGCCCAGTAGGCTAAAGTTTCATATTTTGCTGAAGTGTTCTCAACCCAATCTTTCCCCTCTTCAAATGTAATTGGCTCATAAGGGTTGCAGTAAATACATGATCCATCATCTTCATCTGCTTCGGGATCATAATTATTAGCTTCGGGGTCGGTACAACCTAAGGTATCACTAAAATCACAGCTGTTATCGTCTATTGTTGCATTCTCATCATAATTATTTGCACCTTCATAGATACAACCTTTAAACTCACAAGAACCATCATCTAATTGCGCTTCAGGATCATAATTGTCTGCATCTTGTTTCATACAACCGTATATTACATATTCACAAGAACCGTCATCTACTTCTGCATACTTATTGTAGTTACTTGCTTTATCATCCATACAACCTAAAACCGGTTCTGTATACTCACAAGAACCGTCATCGATCTCTGCCAATTCATCATAATTTTCTGCATCTTCATACATACAGCCTGCTATTGGTTCTTTAATTATACAAGAACCATCATCAATCTGAGCCATCGGATCGTAATTCTCAGCTTCTACATATGTACATCCTGGCTTTGCTTCTTGAAGTTCTTCTGTTGTGAGGCCATCTAAACAGCCTGTAAATGGCACCAAAGCCATCATTGTCACTAAAAATATTGCTATTCGCATATTTCGTTATTTTTTCAGTGGCTATATATATGCTTCTCAAAAAAATTCGATAAACAATAAGTTCTGTCCGCTGTAGCCAATGAATGGATATAGCTGGTCTAATTGCAATGTTGGCATTTACATTGCCTATCTCTTTATTGCCTGGGCCAAATAATCTTCTATCTGCTGCTCATAGTTCTCAATATGGATTCAAAAGATCTTTGCCTTTAATCTCAGGAATGGTAATTGGTTGGTTTCTGTTAGGTGTTATTGTTGCTTATGGTGCATTATTCATAGAAGAAAACCAAAATTTACTTAACATTTTGACATATATTGGTGTTGGATATATTGTTTATTTGTCCTACAATATCGCTACTAATGAACCTATTAAAGAAAATGAAATCTCAAAAGATGAATTAGGCCTCAAGACTGGAATTGTACTTCAAGTTGTTAACGGAAAGGCATTCATTCATCTCCTAATCTTGATGACGACCTTCGGAACTATATTTGGAGGAGGGTTGTTCGGAAAAATTATGATTGTCCTTCTTAATGTTGGAATTAAATTAATTGGTTGGTTTGCTTGGGCTGGATTTGCTAGTGCTCTAAAAGAAATATTTAACGACCCAAAATCTGGAATTTTGATTAATAGAATTCTAGGATTTTCACTATTTTGTGTAGCAATTTGGATTATGGTACCTAAATGAAAATTATTCTATTATCGATTCTCCTTCCATATCGTAGTTCAACGTATAGAAATAGCCAATCTGGGCTGTAAACACCATTAACCATTCGAACAACGCTGCCATAGCATGCACACTGTGGTCATGGTCAGGCCCCAAGGATTCATACATGAAGAGCGGTTTTGCTCCCTCAGGAACAGAAAGGCCTAGAAGCACCATACTGAGATATCCTGCCACATTCAATGCTATTCTGATTCTGATTACATCGTTCGGATAATTATCTATTTGTCTGACTACGAAGATCGCAACAGTTCCCAGAAGGAGTGTGAGGTAGAAGTACAATCCTGCCGTGACTCCATGGGCGTAAGAATATTTGTCCAAAGGAAAATTAACGGTCCAAATGAAAGATACAGTTGCGATTTGCGCCATCACGACGAAAGCAAGATTAAACCAGAGCCATTTGCGTTCTGCATTCGAACTACGAAGTTGAACGTCCCATTTGTTGTACAATTTTATCCAGACAGGTATAGATATCACACCTGCTAAAGTCAAGCCGGCGGACCACAGTGTTCCTTCAGGAGTCTGCTCATCTAGTTCTGAAATAGTAGGCAACCAGGGTTCGTGGTGTCCATTCGTTACTCCTATGATGTATGATATTATAAGTGTCAGGAAAGCTATCATCAACATGACATTCAGAACTTTCTGGCCTTGGCTCTGGTTTCTATAAATTAACTTCATTAAATCTACATAGACTTCTTTACACTTTAAGTTTGCGTCATTAGATATTTTATAATGGCCGATTATATTTTGGGGCAGATGAAGAACGTTCTTTGCTTCGGAGATTCAAACACTTGGGGCTATTCACCACAAGATGGTTGTAGATTTCCTCCCAATATCAGATGGACTGGCGTGCTTCAGGAATCGCTTGGAAATAGTTATCATATAATAGAAGAGGGTTTGAATGGACGTACAACCTTTATCAATGAAGAAGGTTATGAAGCTAGGCCCCTCAGAAGTGGGTCTGATGTTCTACAAATAATATTAGAAAGTCACAGACCTTTGGATTTTGTAACCATTATGCTGGGAACTAATGATCTTAAATTAGAATTTAATCTTAGCGTAGAAGAAATTGCACTAGGTGCAAAAGAGTTGTGTGAAACTGTACTCAATTCTGAGTATTTGACAGACAACCCGCCACAAATATTGTTGATTTCACCAACACACATTGGTTCTACAATAATGCCTGACCAGGA
>CAZWJS010000031.1:0-16189 GCA_964634895.1 uncultured archaeon
GCACCATACACACAAACAGGATGGGGGGTTGTTGATCCTACAATAACTCAAATAATTATTGATGATTTGAATGGTGCCGAGCCCTTATCTGACAAAGATTTTGATTGTGAATCATATATGGATTCAATAATGTTAATGAGAGAAGCGTATTGGTAGCTTTAGACACCTAGGATGTTATCTTCAATTATCTGTTCCCAATTATCTGGTTTAGGGGGCCACCCCTCTGTCATGTACTTGTAGAATTCATCCTCATCCTTTATTTGCATTGCTTCGTTTGTTTCGATCTCGTGCCCTATAGTCGAATATGTCTCCTCTGAATCTATAGCATGGGCTGCTCCAACATGGTTTGGATAGACTTTTGTTTCCTTTGGAAGTTTTTCTAATGTTCGTAAACTATTAAACAAAAGGCTGGATTTCTCTTCGGGGTTGCCACCTAAATCAATTCTACCTACATCTCCAATAAACAGACAATCTCCAGACAATAAGGTTGTGTCATCTATTAAATAACAATTATGATCAAGTGTATGTCCTGGTGTGAAAAGAACTTCAAGCTTGGTATTTCCTACTTTTAGAATGTCTTGATTTTTAGTTCCTTGAATCGTTCCTTTGTATTTAGTTTGATTGCTCTTTACAATTCCTTTTGTATTGTACTTTTTTGAAAAGTAAGAGGATGCGGAAACCCTGTCTGCGTGCGTGTGTGTGTCTATTACATATTTTATAATTGGATTGTTTAATTTTTCTATCTCTCTTTCAATATATTTTTCAAAATCTTGGAACGAATCTACTATTGCAGCTTCATGCTTCTTTTTGCAATATATTAAGTACGATACGCATCCTGTGTCTGCTAAAATTAATTGAGAGATATGAGACATTATATATATATTAAAGAAAGAGAGAGTACTATAAGAGACACACACCTCTATTTCCACTGGAACTACCCATAAGTATTCGGCGGGCTATTAGCTTTTTTTAGAGATTCTCTTTAGACAATTCTTTCTCCAGTGGAAACAAAGGTCTCTGGTACCTTCTTTTTGTTAGCATGTAGAGAATATCTTTAAACAAGAAATAACTTTTTAGTATCGGCAGATACAATCCCAAAAAATGCTTTTTAGAGAACATCCAAGATCCACATCTAGAGCAATGGCTGAAGATGCAAAATTGCTCCATATGCCAAAAGAAGGCGGCGCAGGAAAAACAATAGTAGTCGTAGGTGGAGGAATCAGTGGTCTTTCAACAGCTAAATACCTTTTACAAGCAGGGTACAAAATTGAGTTAATTGAAGAAATAGGGCCTAGGCCTTTAGTTGAAGAATTGAAAAAATGGGAAAAAATGGATTGTTATGTAATATTACATTCTGATTTTTCCTCTATTGGTAAAATGCCATGGGTACATCAGACATATACTAACAAAAAAACAGGGAAATATTACATACAAACACTATAAAGCCAATAATGTCCGACATAAAAGTCGATAAAGTAATTACTTTTGTATATAATACTGAAAATTATGAAGATTTTGTCACAAATAATATAGATTCTTCTAAGATAGTTAAGATATATGAACCAAAATTACCAATATTTAGTTTAGAAAACTCAATAAATAGGAATGATGTTTGGAGAGAAATAGATAAAAACTGTACAGATATTTATTGGACACAAGCATGCCGCTCAGGATTACAGTACCACAACAATGGTATTGTAAGCGCTAAACGTGTTGTAAGAAGTCTTCATGGGATTGGTTGGTAAAAAACAAATCATTATAATCACTACACTAAAGGCAACTCGTGATAGACCTCCGTAGTGACACAGTCACACAACCAACAGAAGGCATGCTTGACGCAATGTCGAAAGCAGTTGTTGGAGATGATGTTTTAGGCGACGATCCGACAGTAATTGAATTACAAAATAAAGCGGCCAAAATACTTGGAAAAGAAGCAGCACTGTATGTCCCTTCAGGCACAATGTCAAATATTGTGGCCACTAGAACGCATACTTCACCAGGAGATGAAATTGTTACAGAAGCACATAGCCATGTTTATCAATATGAAGGAGGAGCTTTTGCAGCACTTTCAGGATGCTCTGTAGCAATAATCCATGCTAAAAATGGATTGATGACGCCAGAAGAAGTATCAAACTCAATTAGAAAAGCAGAAGGAAGTTTGTCTCATTATCCAAATGGAAGTTTAGTTTGTGTGGAAAACACTGCACAAGGAGGAGGAGGAACAGTTTATTCACAAGAGGTACTAGATAAAATTTGTAAAGTTGCAAAAGAAAAAAATTGTAAATTACATATGGATGGGGCAAGGCTGTTCAATGCAGCTGTAGCAAGCAATACAGATCCAGCAAGAATAGTTCGTGATTTTGATACAGTTTCAATATGCCTTTCGAAAGGTCTCGGTGCTCCAGTCGGTTCGGTTTTGGTTGGTAGCAAGGCAGATCTCACTCAAGCCCATAGATGGAGAAAGATGTTTGGAGGGGGTATGAGACAAGCTGGAGTGATAGCTTCAGCAGGGATATATGCTCTTGAAAATAATATCGAGAGACTAAGTGAAGATCACAAAAGAGCAAAGAAGTTTGCAGAAGCAGTTGTAGAAATGCCAAAATTTTCAATTAATATTGAAAACGTTCAATCAAATATCGTTTTTATTGGAGTTGGAAATGGGAACACTGAGATGATGATTGAAAAACTATCAAAGAGTGGAGTTGAGATTTTAGCTACAGATGATTCAACAATAAGGGCGGTCTTCCATCTCCACATAACAGATCAAGATTTGGAAAAAGCGATTGAAGCTTTTAGCCACATAAGGTAGCTCTTTTGTCCGAATCTGAAAAAGTACCGTTATTTTTATCTCCAATATTAGCTATTTACAGCGCGTGCATCGTTCTTTTTCTATTAGATACTTATTTTCTTCCAGATATTTTTTCAGGATATGGCAGTATTGAACCAGAATATAGGCCTGTAGAACAAGCCACACGTTTAGCTTATCTTTTGGTAGCGATGATAGCTTGGATAGAGATTCAAAACAATAAAGAAGAAACAGAAGGCAACTTTTTACAAATTAGCAAAGTATTATTTTCTTTTAGTTTAATAATGATTTTTTTAGAAAATAACTGGGATCTCACTCTTCGAGAATCTATGTTTGGGCGTTTTGTCTTTGCAGCCCTACTTGGTTCTGTCCTTCTTTGGTTATCGTGGTTTATATTTGATTCAGATTGGCGAGTGTCAATTCTTTTTTGCACTATGTTAGGAATTTTAGCATTAAGCCAGATTGCAGATACTTTTCATGATAATAAAGGCGGTGATTTGTTAGATAATGAAGTTGCAGAAACAATAGGCACGACATTAGGATTCGAAGAGTCAAGTGAACTTCTTGCATCTTGGGTGCTTTTTCATGCGGTTTGGCTTTGGCATAACCGGAATTCAAAAGCTATTGAATTTTGGCGAACTAATCAAGCCTTTCGGCTGGTAATGGGTCTTTTGTTTCTTGGAATAGGAACGGGCTTTCAGGCGTACAAGGAATTTCATTTTATTTCCAATGAAATTTCATTTTTAGGAATTATTTTGATGATAGTAGGCGCTTTGTTAGTAAAGCAGCAATTACCAAAATAGGAATTAAAATACTTAAAAATGTTATACCAATAAGAATCCAAAAAATTACTAAAAGTAAACCAACAAACAACAATAAAGAAACATCCCGCAGAGTCATATCATAATTATCAACCCCCAGTCCGAACTGTTTCAAATCTCCAGAAAAATGAAGAGAAATTAACGCAGAAAAAGAAAGTATGATGACAAACTCATCCATGTACACATTTCGCAATCCTTCAAAAATAGATGTAAATAAAAGCATAACTGCTGCAAATCGATTCCAAGTTTGTATATTCCTCTCATCATTTATTAGAAAATAGTAGAGAGTTGACAATGCACAAATAGATAATGGTACACTTATAAAATATATTAAAAGTATATTACTATCATGCCCCCCCGTAAACAATAAAACAGTAACAAAGAGTAGAAAGAGAGAGTACAACACACCCAAACCATTCATTTTATTTTCATCATTCACTTTGTTTTCATCATAATTATTAATCCACGCCCAGACCAGTTTCAAATCTCCAGAAACAATAAGAGGAATAAGCATAAAGGCAAAGTTCATGGGCCCACCACCTGTGATAAATATAATTGATAGTAAAAACGCAATAGTAGTTATTCTACAAGAGTACTTTAACCATCGTTTATTTTCTATTAGAAATCCATAAAGTGAAGACAAACCCGTCAAGGAAAAAATAGCACCTAAAAGAATATGCCCAAAACTTGAAAAAATCTCAAAATTGCTTGACCAACGCCTCACGCCCCCTTGGTTGCATGTTTTAGCAGAAGCAAATAATCCTATCTCATGGCAGATTTCTGAATATATGATTAAAATACCATAAAGAGTTACTAAAGAGGAATACAATGCATAGAGAAAAATAACACCATAAACTTTCGTAAAAAAAGGCAATCGGCCTTTCAGAACTTCACTTTCTACCTTTTCCTCAATAAAATCTACATCCTCTTCAATTTTACTAGAATTAATCTTCTTACTCACCTTTTTTTGATTATACGAATCTATATTTTTACCAGTTAATGATAAAGGATCTTCTGAAAGTTTAGCCACCTTAGCTCGAAATTTTGGACCAGCTAACAAAATAGTTAATGAAACTAGAACTACGGCGCCGACAATTATCCAAAAAAATAATTCTAAAGTGTAGTTCCAAGAAAGAAACATTAATTCCTCTTAATTTTCTGCAAATCCCCGGAGAATCCTAACGCGGCAATAATTAACAGAAATTGAACAGACAACCTAACCAAATGCCCTTGCATAGTCAATCTTGTTCCATTGTATGGAATATCATTCATCCACATATTGAGATTTGCAGGATATATTGCAATTAAAAAAAGAGCCATTAGTCTCCCAGTAATTTCTCTTGTCTCAGGATAAATAATCCCTAACCCTCCTACAATCTCCATAACTCCTGTTAAGTAAACTAGAAATAGAGGAAATGGCAGATATGCAGGAACAATTTCAACAAACTTTTGCGGTTCCCTAAAATGCTCAATACCAATAAGAATGAAAGGAACTCCATAAATCAGAGCTAAAATATGGATAAGAGTAGCTGACATTATCGCCTGACTTTGTTTAATGCATCTTCAATAGAGAGGCGTTTTTGGTCTTTAGAGTCTCTTTCTCTCAGAGTTACAGTCCCATCTTCTAAAGTTTGATGATCAACAGTCATTGAGAAGAAAATACCAATTTCATCTGCTCTAGCATATCTTCTACCAATAGATCCAGCTTCATCATAGTACGCATCTACTCCAACATCATTTGCAGACTTCATTATTTCATGAGCTTTATCATCTAATCCATCTTTTGTCATTAAAGGAGCAACTAACAAATCATATGGAGAGGTTTCTTGGGGAAGTGAAATCCATTCCCTTTCGCCATCACTTTTCCATGAACTTTCTAACAAACAATAGAGGATTCGATCCAAACCGAATGCCGGTTCTACAACATTTGGATAGACCATTTCACTTCTCCTCTCGGTTTTTTGAGTCATGTATTCAGAGTTTAATTCTACACTTTTTCCATTAACATCTACAGAAATCCCAGGCTTAATCTCGGTATCTTTAATTGCATCTAAGATAATTTTTGCATCACCTTTGAACTCCCTTCCTAATTTACCAACATCAAGTACCCAAACCTCAGTTTCTTTTTCAGTCCCAGGTATAGCAACTCTGAACTCTTTCGAGGATGCATTTCCATGGGCTGAAAGATCATAATTGCCTCTATGGGCTACACCAACAACTTCAACCCAACCCAAAGAAGTATCAACTTCTCCATCCCAACAATCACTAGAATAGTGCGCCATTTCATTTGAACTATGCTGGCGGAATCTCAATTTGTTATCTGGTACTCCGATAGCAGCGAAGAACAGCTGAGCTCTAGCTAAGTGACAAGCAACTAGTGATGAATTAATGGTGCCGTTATTATGGGCTTCACCTACGCTGCATGTAATTTCCTTACCTGCAGAATTAAGGAGAGTGATTGTAACTTGTCTTAAATCATCTGAAAGTTGAGGTTCATTGTCAGGTAAAAAGAAATGTTCTATTTCCATTGCAGTAAATTCTCTCATCCTTAATGGCCCTTGCCGCGCAGAGATTTCATTTCTAAACGATCTACCTATTTGGGCAGCTGCAAAGGGCAATTTCCCTCTATTTTGTCTTAAGAGCCAAGGAAATGCAAGGAAGATACTTTGGGCCGTTTCTGGCCTTAGATAACCTGGCAATCCCTTTCCAGCTCCAACCCTAGTTGAAAACATGAGATTAAATGCCGTCATTTCAGACAATCCAGATCCACAATTAGGACATGTAGTTCCAGATAGTGCATTTGCTAATTCATCTCTTGCCATTTCTTCACCATCCTCAATCAAATGATCTGCACGGAACTGTTTACCACAATCATCACAATTCACTAGAGGGTCATCGAATTCACCCAAATGACCAGAGGCTTTGAATAATACTTCAGGTCCAATTAACGCACCATCCAATTCCAAACATCCCGCATCGATAACGTAGAGTTTTCTCCAAACTTCAAGAATTCTTCTTCTCAGTTTAACTCCTACTGGACCATAATCAATGAAACCAGCTAAACCACCATAAGCTCCGAAAGCAGGTTGGAAAAGCCCTCTATGGGTTGCGAGTGCTATGATCTTTTGGAAATCCACGTTAATTTCTCCAGCGAACACCTAGAATTTCAGTATTTGGATTGAAGACAGACTTATAGTTGTCTTCTTCCACCTTCGACAGTAGAACCCAACCACTTTGTTCTAGATTAGAATAAGTTGAGGTTGCGTCCTTATTAAACATATCACTAAGACCAAAACAAGCAATACTAAGTATAGTGTCTAATTTTAAATTCTGAAAATTTTCTCTAACAAATCGGATTTCATCTAAGATATTAGAAGTACATAACATTCCATTATCCGTTCCAAAACCAAGATCTATACCCAGTTCAACCATCCTTTCCAGAGGAGGCTTATTACCAAAATATTTGTTACTTCTAGGGCAGACAACGATACTAATTCCAGCATCTTTTACTTTCTGTAAATCTGAATCAGAAGCATGACACATATGCACTAAGAAATTAGGTTTCAAATCAATAACTGCATCAATATTTTCCCTCTCATTTTCAGAATGATGAATTCCAACAAAACCATTCTTTTCTTTGGCTTGGAAAGCTAAATCTATAGCATTTTCAACATCGACTAAACTACTAATTCCTGCATGTTTTCCAGGTAACTTCTCATCAGCAGCTGGCCGACCCAGTGCAATTAAGGTTCCAGGATATTCAATATCATCAAGAAGTTTCAATCCTTCAACTCCACCTTCTCTAAAATCCATAATTAATCCAGTTCCGGACGCTACAATTTCTCGAAAACCAGCGACTATAGATTTTCCAATATCATTATTTTCCAACCATTTATGTTTCCAACCAGAAGGGCCCACAAGTTCAGCTAACGACAAGTTAGGCGGGACACTCTCTCTAGCAAGTGTGTCTCCCAAATGAGTATGACAGTTTCGAAATAAGGGTACTAAAATTCCATCAATCTCCCCTTCAACACCATCTGAGAGAGTACAGGTTTGTAAATCAATAGTTTGATCTACGAATCCTTTTTTTGTAAATACAGGTCCTTTCCAAAACATTACAGAGAATCTGCAATAGCAGGTGCAACTGAGAATCTGGTGTAAACTCCTTCTAATGTATCGGAACTTAGAATATCATCACAAACACGTAATCTATTCGCAGCATCTTCGATGAATAAACCATGAGTACATGCAGCCAGCACTCTTTCAGCACCTCCTTCACGAAGGATATTAGCAGCAGTGGCGATAGTCCCTCCAGTAGAGATTATGTCGTCTAGTATTACTGCAGTCGCTCCTTTTACATCAACTTGTCCAGAAGTTGTTTCTACCGTTCGACCATCAATCCTAACTTTTTTCATAACATGAACTGGAACTTTTAACATATTTGCAGCTAAAGTACATCTATCTTTAGATCCTTCATCTGGAGCAACCACCATATCTGGTTTGAAGCCTTTAAGATACCTTACAACTTCTCTAGAGCCATTAATGTCTTTTGCTTCGCATCCGAAAAAATCAAGTATAGCTGGCGTATGGACATTTATAGTAAAAACACGATTACACATGCCACCAATAGCACCAGCAATGGCCTTTGCAGATCGAGCTTCGCCGGCTTGAAACACCCTTTCTTGTCTTGAATACCCCATATAAGGAATAACACAGGTAATCGTCTTTGCCTTAGCTTCCTTAACTGCTTCAAGTATGAGTAGTAATTCCACAATTTTCTTGTCTGGGAAGGTGTTTTGAACGACAACAACATCTTGGTTGGCGACATCCATCAAAACACGAATATATCTTTCACCATCAGGAAAGTGTCGATTGACAACACCACAAAATTCAGCATCCATTTCTTCTGCTAATGATGCCCCCAACCTTTGGTGAGTCGAACCGCTAATAACGTACATAATTAATCCAATGAAGCCATGACTTCAATCTCCATATCTGCATTCAATGGTAAGCCAGCAACTTGTACGGTTGATCTAGCAGGAGCCGTGTCTTCACCAAAGAATTCAGAATATACTTTATTCATTTTAGTGAAGTCATTCATATCTGCAAGAAAAACAGTTGATTTAACTACATTATCTAAAGTTAGATTTTTTTCAGCTAGTACGGCCTTTATGTTTAGAATGGCTTGCCTAGTTTGGTCAGCTACACCATTTTCTAATTCAGTGGCATCATGTTTGCGACCAACTTGACCACTTAGGAAAATATAGTTTCCAGACACGACACCTTGTGAGTAAGGACCGATCGGTTTCGGAGCCATCGAGCTCACCACGATCTCTTTCATAGTGTTCTGCATTCGAACCCAATTTATGTAGTTTACTAAAAATTAGGCGACACGCGTAATCATCTCTGGAGTAATGCCATGTTCAGTTACGGCATAAATCATAACTGCAGCTTTTTCAGGATGATTTCTTATTTTCTTAATAATAAGCCTATTTTCGAATTCAGCAGCCATTCTTCCAACTTCCAATTGGATAACAACATCACAAATCGCTTCGATTTGACTGTGAACTCTTGGTTCATGTGCACCTTCAGAGATAGTATACATTACAGATCCACCATTAGCTTGCGCGTATTCTTTAATTGTTCTCATAGCAGAAAGAACTTCTATAGGATTATAATACTGCATAAAGAAATCTAAAGAGTCAATAACTACCCTAAATGGCGATCTCAATTTTGAAATTTCATAAGTCATGTCCGCAACAAAATTAATTTGATCTGAAGTAGAACCATACGAACCTAAGTTTCGTAACTCAGCAACAGAAAGCCCTTCTTGCTTAAAACGAGAAGCTTGTAATTCACGGGATAAAACTTTTTCGAAATATTGCGTACCGACATTCACAATTCTCAAATCAGTAGGCCATCGGTACTGTTCAAAGGTATCAATCAATTCATCTGATGTTTCATCAGTCGAAAAGTAAACTACATTCTCAGATCCAACACCAGCAGAAGCGAATTGTTTAGATAACAATTCTTTTCCAGAGCCAGAAGACCCCTCAATCAGAACAGAGGAACCTAAAACAATTCCCTTTTCTTCAATCAAAGCCTCGTCAAGACGCTCAATCCCCGTGGATATTATTTCACTCATCTTATTCACCTATTACTTTGTCAGATAATAAATCTAATGCTGAAGATAAATCTTCATCCGTCTGTTCTGTAACAGTCATCAGCATGCTATAAATTTCTTTAATCCTCATGGAATTCCCAAGAACATTAATAAATTCTCTTAACACTTTTGGTTCAGAATAAATACTGAGGCCATTCACAGAATCGAACATTACAAAACGTCTCTTCGCCTTCAAACGCCTCTCTAGAAGTGATATGTTCAATAGAATAGATTCTAACATAGTTGGAGATTCAACAAATAGAGTTCTTGGGTCGCTAGTGTTTCCACCAACAGTCATAGAAACAAGATCCACAAAGTAAAGATCAGACAAGTCCGCTTTGGCAGCCTCTAATTCAGTAGTAATATGTGAAGAGGGCCTAGAAGTAGTAACGTAGATTCCACCTAGTTTTTTACTCAATAAAACAGAAGCAAGTTTTACAGTATTTTCATGGAAGGTTGAAGCAGGTAAACTAACGGTCGTCAGAGTATCACCTTCATTGATACTTTTGATAACAGTCTTTGCAATGGTAGCAATACTCATGTGAAAGCTTGCCTCCCGTCTTGTCCCCATTTTAACAGTGGAACTACGGCAAGACCAACTGGTGTCAATTCAATTAGATGGCGCGCACGAGAGTGTTTAGTGCCTCTCATTTTAACAACCTGCAAGCTACGAAGCAAGTCTCCTTGTCTGACTATATTACCCATCAACACAACACCATCTGCTACAGCTTCTTCTACTCCAAATATAGAGTAAGTTTGAACATTAGAGTCAACAACAGTTTCTGAAATTAATATAGTTGTACACCCAAAAGTGGTTAAAAACTGACTTAATCTAAAAATAAAATTACGAATACTTCCTTTGTCAGGAAGTTGATAACAGACAGCAGTAATAGAATCAATAACTAATCTAGTCACACCTAATTCATCGACAATATCCTCAAAAGCACCAAGAAGGGCTTCCATGTCTTTAGAAGTATAGGTCCCATCTAACCTCTCAACACCCAAACGATCATTGATAACGGTCAAATCGAAGATATTTAATTTTCCTTCTTTCACTAAACTATCATCAAAAAACCCATATGTCTGTAAATTAGACAACATCTTTGACGAAGGCTCAGTTACAGAGATATAACAACAGGTTTCTCCGTTTTTAGCTCCGTTAATCAAAAATTCCATTGCTAATGTCGTCTTACCAGAACCAACAGTACCTGCCAATAATACAATATTTCCGATTGGAAGCCCGCCGTTTAAAATACGGTCAACCCCATCGATATAGGTCGGACATTTTTCTCTTGGCCGTCCTCCACGGGGGTCTAAACTGATTGGTTTCGTTACTTCACTTTTCGCCATTTTAATCACTCATCAATGATAAACTGATCAACGAGGTATTGCCGGACCCTCTTTTTCAATGTTCTCTCTGTAATTTTCTCACTTTCTGCATTATCATGCATTACTTGGATTTCTCTCTGCACTTCTACAGGTAATTCAGCCCATGCAACAGGGGGCTTCTTTGGCAACAAACCGCGAAGATCTTTTGGATTGGCTTGAGCAAATATCTCCTTGAATCTTTCTCTAACCTTATTCTCAAAGAAATCATCAGCTTCTCTTTCAACTTCGTTGTAGACCTTAACTAATTCCTCTTCAATAATTTGCCCTAAATCTTCTAAGAATACTCCTTCAGGTAAATATTTGTGGTACCAACTACCATCCTCATGGAGGGCATCCATGTGAGTACGGTTGTAAACATCAATAAGCGGAGTCTCATATTCTTCTTTTGCCATTAACTATCCCTAATCTTTCAAAATGGGGCCTTATAAGATACTTAGCCTAATAATTAGGCGGGCGTAATTTCATAATCAAGAAGTATAACTTCGACTAAATATTCTACTTCTTCACCATTGTCAGTGTGATCACATTGAGGCCTTAGAGGGCCCCCTCCTTCCTCCGCATCAACATTAATTTCCAAGAGGTAAGCACCCAAACCTTCACCCATTGAATCAAGTTCATTTATTATTTGAGATTCTGACATTCCACTTGCATTCCCTGAAAGATACAAAGAAGAATTATACCATTCAACAAGAATTTCATGCGATAAACTTCCTTGGCCTTGATTTTCACCACTTCCAGTTCCATTGAAACCTCCATGAGTTATTGTTCCGGTAATGTTATCAGGACTTGGTTGGGACGCTCCAGGGGCAGCACAACCAACGCCATTACTTGTTTCATCTTCACTATACGTCAGTGTTACTATAACTCCTACTACGTTTCGATTATCATCAGACCATTCAATATTGTTGGTATTCAAATCAATCATAAGAGTTTCACCATCATTAACATATTCAGTATTATTGCCCAAAATCTCATAAGACACGTCACCAGAAATAGAATAGTTTCCTATACCCCCCATTGAATCTGAAGATTCAGGAGCTCCAACCAAATAAATCGTTTCTGCAGCTCCAAATGGAATTATTATTGCAGCAGCCACGGCCCCATATTGACTTCTTTTTGGTAATTTGAAACGTCCAAGAGGTGCAACTTTTGGCGTTCTAACATAATTCATTGCAAAATGAGTAATGAACGCAGCCCCCATCCCAGGAACTGAAGGAAATATGCCGTCTGCCCCATCAAATCCAAGTAAAGTCCAAATGAAAACACCACTAAATGCCGCAATCATCATTGATATCGAATGCGTTGTATCTGGTTTATATCCAGCCCATCGAATAATGAGTAATGGGACAAAAACCCCTCCAAGCCCATACACTGCAAATACAACAAGTTGAAATACAGAATCTCCACCTGGAACATACAAACCTCCAACAGAAATTAAGGTAGCAAATGCAGCAACAGCAATAGTTACTTTTTTGGTAGTTTTATGATCTTGATTCCATTCAGGTTTAATGTCATCAGTTATCGCAGCAGTACAAGCTAAAACCTGGCTGTCAGCAGTAGACATCGTGGCTGCAAATATTGAGGCTAAAATCATTCCAATACCGATTGCAGGCATAGTTTCCATAGCCATCATAGGTAAGCCAAGTTCTGCATCAAAATCACTTTCAGTGAACAACACACGACTCGCCAATCCAATAATCAACATCAAAACAATGAACGGCGTTTGCCATACGAAAAACCAAATCATTGCTTCTTTTCGATCCTTGTCATTTCCTAGAGTCATAACTCTGGAAACAACCTGAGGTTGCCCAGCCACACTTAATCCACCCAAGAAGAAAGCAGCAGTCCAGAGAGTCAAACCAAACATCAGATTAGGGGGTAAGAAATTAGTCAAAGCCGTATCTTGTTGATTCAATCCATCTTTAAGCCCTGAAAAGCCCCCCACTTCTTGAAGACTTATCCAACACAATATAGTTGATCCCACAATCATTACACATGATTGGGCAGCATCTGTCCAGATTGAAGCTCTGATTCCACCAGCATAACAATATGCGACAACTAATACAAATCCTATTAAAATTCCAACAACTTCAGGCCACCCCATCATGACGAAAAGAGCTTTTCCACCAGAAGTAAGCTGTGCCGCAGCATAAATACTCAAAAATAAAACAGAAAGAGCGCCAGCAAGTTTTGCTTCAGGAGCTCCAGCTTTTTCAGCAACCAATGAAGACAACGAGCGAATACCCCTTTCTTTGCCTTCTTTCTGTATAAATTTATAGAGCCACATCCAAGCAACAAACTGGCCTAGAGTTGACATAAAAGCTAGAAAAGCAACAGGATACCCCATAGTATATGTAAACCCAATAAAACCAATAAACATGTAACCTGAATTCCAGGTACTGACTGCAGACAGTGCAGCTAGCGAGGGACTCATTCCTCTTCCTGCAACAAGATAATCGTCGGTCGTATCTTTTTTTACTTTCATTGAAGCAAGGCCGACTCCAGCAAAAATACACATGAAGAAAACAAACGAGAGTATTACTGCAGTGTCCATACCTATCCAGTAATCAAAGGAAGAACATAGTAAATAGCTAAGAAAGTTCCAAGCAAAGCTTCTCCCACAATACAGCCCGTTGCAATCATATAGGTGTTAAGCAACCTCATAGTTCTCTGCTTTTCACTTAAATCTTCTTTTTCAACGGCCACATCTAAGAAACGACTTTCCCAATAATCTCTCAAACCCCCTCCAACAACCATTGGTAATGTAACAACCATCGGCAGATACATTCCAAGACCAAATGCAGTCCCCATGCCAGTTAGTAATTCCATGAAAATTCCAATCACAACTCCAACTAATAACAAGCTCCAAGGAGTTTGCCCCCCTAACATAATTTGAGCAAAAGCTGCGAAAGCATTTGCTTGTGGAGCGTATAAAACGAGATCGCCCCGGGCCAAAGCTAAAGATAAAAGTCCTGCAAACAAAGCAGCCACAATTGTTCCTGGAACAATACCTACGAGTTCAGTTTTCATAATATGCATAGGCCTATTTCCAACATACAAACCAGGTTTATAGTCTCCAATAACAGTTCCTGACATTGAGATAGCCCCACCAAAAACAGTAGTTCCCACTAATGCTAAAACGGCCGTGTCACTTTCACTCAATCCAATAGCCTTGAAAACTAATACAAGCATTAAAAGAACGATAAAACTAGTTCCCGAGACAGGCTCTATGCTAGTTTCACCCATTACTTTTACAGCAATCGCACCTAGGGCAAATGTAGTCAAACAAAGGACCAATGAAAAGATAAATGAAGCAAAAAAACCAAACTGCGTTGCAAAAGTTAAAGTAATTCCAACCAAAGAAACAATTAACAAAACAGGAATATGACTAATCGGCCATTCATACCAACCCTTTCCTTCAATGTAGTCTTTCCTAGTAGCACCATCTCCATCTCCTTTAAAGATATCAATAACATCAGCTGCCGTCGTTTTGAAGACAGGAGCCATTTTCAAAAGTCCAGTCATTCCCCCTCCTAAAATTGCCCCAATAGCCATAGGCCTTGCGACATAACTATAGGACATTATTGATCCAATTGGATCAAATTGAGAGACTGAATGGTAACTACCATCTAAAGGATAGTAAAATGGATAGTCATATTGGTAAGCTAAAGGAGTAACAACAAACCATGTGAAAAAAGTACCTAAGCTCACTAAAAGTGCAACACGGAATTTCATAAACCATCCAATTGCAATCATCATTGGAGTAACTCCAAATCCTAACCAAGTATAGTTTGTAAGAGAATTATCCATAGGCACCATAAGGTCACCCCCATCATACCAACTAGCACTTTCAAATGTTTTATTTAACACAGAATCTTTTACTTCATCACCAGCAGCATCAGTTTGACCAGTGCTTAATAGAGGCCAATCTCTGAAAAAAGTAAATAGCATTACGAGAGCAGTAGAGATACCAACCAGCCTAATTGAATGCATTGCACCCTCCATCCCACCTTCTTTGGCAGTTTCACCTGCAATATCCATGAGTTTAATATTAGCTTCAAAACCAGGAAGAGGCAAAGGATCCTCAACTAACCAAACTCTTCTAAAAATGATGAAATAAAGACATCCTAAGAATCCCCCTAAGATAGACGCAACCATTGCAACACCAGCTAGCGCCCACGAATCTGGCAAAAGCAATGAAGAATCCACAAGATAATTTCCGTTCATTTCATATTTAGGAGAATATGCTAATAGATAAATTGCAGGATATGTGAACACAAAACCAGTACAAACCATAGACGCACCAGTTGATGCCGAAGCAGACAAATTCACTTCACCGGGAGACCAACGAAGGGCCATCGCTGCTAAATACGCAACATACCAGGATCCAGAGACAATCATTCCTACTTTCAATCCAACGTATTGATTGATAATTGCAAAAACAATACCAATAACTAACCCCAAAAGCATTTGGTTCCATTTCCATTTCGTAGAACCAAACCCGTCACGTTTATTTTTTTCTTCGAGGTACTCCTCCAAAATCTCAGTATTGAAATTAGCATACATCTCAGTATCAAAATAATCTAAAGTCCCATCTTCAATTGCTTTCAAACCAGCCGGCGTCGGCGTCTGGCGATAAGCTGAGGTTCTAACTTTACTCATATGTAGGCAAAGAATCTAATTCAAGTGGGTATTATACTGGTTTTGTAACAAAACACAAACCAAAAAACTCTTAACTATGAAAATATATGATTAATCTATATAACAGCCCGCCCTCAGAAGGCCAATGGAGCTGTCTCGAAGAGCTATAATTTTAATCTACGGAAGAGCATTTTCATTCTTTCTCAGCCTTTTGATTCCTGTAGTTCTGAGTCGCCTTCTTTTGAAGGAAGATTATGGTTCATATCAACAATTGATTGTCATATATACTATAGTTCAAGCCGTACTTTTACTAGGAATGCCCCAATCATTATTGTATTATTTTCCAAGAAGAGAGCCAGAAGAACATCC
>CAZWJS010000032.1:0-13988 GCA_964634895.1 uncultured archaeon
CTTATATCTTTAGTTAGATTTTAACTATTTCCACTCGTGTTTTGGGTCAGGAACAAAAGTAATGCCACCCATAGGGGATGCCTGAAGGAGAATGCGTACTAACCAGCCTCCAAGAACTTTAGCTCGGAAACATTCTCCACTAACCCATTCACCGGTGTATTCTATTCTTTCCCAATCTAGTTCTACCATACCTCCCTGACGCCTTTGTTTAATTTAAGATTTTAGGCTTCCTCATCCGGCTTGTCTTACTTTCTACGATATATTGCTATCAATCCAATCGAAATTAAAGCAGGAATCATAGATACTGAAGGTAGCGATGATTCATCTTCACTTACAGTTATCAAACGATAATCGGTATCTGTAAATCCATCATTATCTGTTACTCTAAGCGTAGCATTGTAATTTCCTTCTTTGTTGTAGATAAAAGTGGTAATTCCGTCTTCTTCTGAAAACCAATCAAATTCACCATCTCCATCAAAGTCCCATTCGTACTTGGTAATATTGCCATCTTCATCTTTCGCAGAGCCGACAAACTGAATTTCTGTATTAGGAGTGGTTTCGAGATCCAAACCTGCATTTGGAATAGGTACCGTATATACCCAAAGAAAATCTTGAGCGATATCCCAATCTCCATCATCGTCCTGTACCTGAAATGTAATGATATGATGCCCAAGGGAAAAGTTGCTACTGCTGAAGAGTGATTGCGTACTCAATAACCCATCAAGAGACGAGGTCCACTGATAATTCTGAACTATTCCGTCTGTGTCTGACCCAGTTCCCTTGAAAATCACAGTTGTTTCCTTTTCAGCCGGTGAAGATTCGATGTAATCAATGTAGGCCGTTGGTGGTAGATTATTGATGAAAAGGTAGACGTTGCCGTCTCCAGAACCTACTGTAACGTACTCACCATCTGCTGAAATGGCGACTGCCAAAACGTAGGCTCCCGTAGTGTAGTTCCAAAGTGGAGTAGTTTCGCAGGGAGTGGATGCGCAATCACCCCAGTAACTCATCTTTGGTTTATGAAGATCCTTGCTGAAAAGGGAGACATTGCCACCTGCATCGCCAGCAGCGATGTATTCTCCGTCAGCCGAGATGGAGACTGAGCGCACATCATCTCCAGTAGAATTTATCCAGAGAGGCGTTCTACTGTCCTTGTCGAAGAGGTATACATTGTCGTAGGAGCCGGTAATATCCCTAGAGCCGGCAGCGATGTACTCTCCGTCAGCCGAAATGGCCACAGAACTAACATCAGTCCCAGTGGTGTAGTTCCAAAGCAACGTGCCATTGTTATCGAAAAGGTAAACTTTGTTGCCAGAACGGTCAAAAGAACCTCCAAAGGTACCGGAACCTACGGCGATATACTCGCCGTCTGCGGAGATAGCTACAGAATTCACATTACCTTCCAGATAACGCCACCAGAGATCTGTGCCGCTCTTGTCAAAGAAAGATACCTTATAATCCTCCAAGCCACCAACAATGTACTCGCCATCTGCCGAGATGGCCACCGAGCGCACACCACCCGAGGTAATGTAGCTCCATAGTGGCGTACTGTTGTCCTTATGAAATAGGTAAACTCCATTTTTGTCGGAGCCGTAAAAGTCATCAGAGCCTGCGACGATGTACTCTCCGTCAGCCGAGATGGCGACCGAGTGTACCTCACCTCCGGTGTCGTAACTCCATCCCTCACTTTCGTCATTGTCAAAGAGGTGGACGTAACCGTAATTAGAACCAGCACTGATATAATTTCCATCTGCTGAAATGGCGACCGTATGTACTTGTGATTGAACATTGTAATGCCATAACTCTTCTCCACTGTTCAATAGCCCAGAAACATAGCCCCAATCATTACCTGAGGTGATATATTCACCATCTGCGGATATGGCAACTGAACGTACATTATATTCTGTATTATACTTCCACTCTGGCTCTTTGGCCTCTACTTCTGTAGAACTAAATACAGCCACAAACAAGATTGCCATCAGAAATGTTCTCAAAGGCTCCACACCCCCCTGACGCCTCCTGAGATTAAAATACTGTGGTTGTTTTGTTCTTTGGTGGGTCTACTATAGATCCTATAACAGCGCCTTATCACTTGTTCAAAGCTGTAGGCTCATTATTTTCATCAATCGCAACCATTACAGCTCTTGCACTTGTGACCTCGATAAAATCCCCTTCTTCAGCAAACTGCCTTTGAGCAAAAACATCAATATCAATAGTTACTGAGGTTCTACCTAATTTATGAGTTCTAGCATAATATGATACTACATCCCCTACGAAAACAGGTTGTTTAAACTCAATTTCATCCATTGCTACCGTCACGACGGCTCCCCTGTGATGCTTATGCGCTTCAATAGCTGCTGCAGTATCAATTTGACTAAGAATAACTCCTCCAAAAATAGTACCTAAAGCATTCGTATCCTTAGGCATCGCCAATTGTCGAAGGGTTGGTATTGCAGATAATGGTGAAACCTCTGACATATTGTTGGAAAGGAAACCCGTATTAAGTCAAACCTGTCTATCTTTAAGATGAAAATTATCTGTCATGGTGGTGCTGGACATACTCCTAAAGTTCAAGATGGCGTAGATAAAGCAGCTGAAGAAGGCTGGAAAATTCTAAAAGAAACTGACAACCCAACACTAGCAGCCACGGCTGCAACTATTGTAATGGAAGATGATTTTAGATTTAATGCAGGAACTGGAAGTTGTCTAAGAGATGATGGCCGTGTCCAAAATGATGCTGCTGTAGCTACAAGCGATGGAAGGATGGGGGCCATTACCAACCTTCAAGACTTCAAAAATCCAGTTTTAGTTGCAAGAGAATTGTTGGATGAATTTGTGACAATGCTTGCAGGAGAAGGTGCAATTGAATTTGCACTAAAAAAGGGATTCAAGAAAACTAAAGTTAAAGGCTCTGAAAAAGGATGGACTGGAGATACAGTAGGTGCTGTAGCTCAATCTTCTGATGGAAAAATTTCTGTTGCCTCATCAACAGGAGGCGTTAGAGGAAGGCCTGTAGGTAGAGTAGGCGATACTCCCTTGTGGGGTTCTGGTTTCTATTGTGACGGGAATATTGGAATTTTAGCCACTGGTGTTGGAGAAGCTATTACTGAACAATTAATGTGTTACAGAGTATACCAGCATAGTGAAAATCTAGAGGATGCTCTGGAATGGGGGGTTAAACTATTACCAAAAGATACGGGTGTTGGAATAATCGCAATTAGGAATAATGGGCAAATTTATGGAACATCAAACACAAGTATGCCATTCAAAATTATTGAAAGGTAAAGAAATTATATAATCTACCTTTGCTATATTGGCTAAGGTGTGTGTAATTTGCAGCAAAGAAGCTTATTGAGCGTTAGTGTTGTCGCGTTGTTTTTAGTTTCAATACTTTCCGGTTGTATTGGAGATGAAACTTCGGAAAATAGCACCGATGAAGGATGGCTTGATCCAATTACGGAAGTAGAAGATTGTGAAAACTGTACTGGTCAAGATGCTAAACATCAGCATACAAATTTAATGCAACATTTTCTTCAAACTGACAACATAACTTTAATTGATTATCACAATTTAAATTGTGATGGGGAGGAAACGCCACCAACTGGACTAGACAATACTGCAGGGAGACCTTGTTTACCAGAATTCAAAAATAAATCTCCAACCCCTGGAGATAATTCTGAAATAGCTATCGAAGGGAATTTTCTGGAAGATTGTGATAATAGTGATGGAAAAGGTGGGTGCTTTGCATATGTCTCTAGCTATAATCAATTCGAAATTTTAGACATAAGTGAACCAAATAATATCACTCTTTTATCAACATATTATGCCGAAGTTGCAAGGATAATTGATATAAAAGTTACAAAAGACAATAATTGGGTTCTAATTAATCATGAATTAACCAACTCCGAGTTAGATCCTATTCCAAATGATGATGATGCAAACAGTGGAATGAATAGATTAGATTTAATTGATGTAAGTGACAAATCACATCCTATTAAAAGAGCTGAATGGAACAACCCACCTGCTGGCTTTCACAATCAAGATATTCATGTATATTGTTCCAGTGACATTCCTGACTGGAATACTGATGACTGTGAAGTCTTCCTTTTTGGAGCTGATCCTTATCCTGAAATTAACGGTGCTGGATTATACAAAGGAACCCAAGTCTTCTATGCAACAGATGTCTTTGATCCTTTTGCTGGTGAAAATGAATCAAAAGAAATTGTCAGGTGGGGTGGTTATTCGCCAGACCCTGCTACAACCTGTGGAGGAACTGTATTTAATCATGATAACGTTATACATCGGCATCCTATCACTAATCAGATTTTACTATATGTCTCATACTGGGATGCTGGATTAAGAATACTGGATGTTTCTAATCCTCCACCTCTTCCCGATCCAAATGGATTGTCATGGCCTCAAAATTATGAAGTAGGAAGATGGCTTGGTTGCCCTACCGACACTAGTGGATGGTATGGCCCTGAAGGCGGGGGGCATGCAGGAATGTCTGCAGAAGAATGGACCTCTAAATTAGAAGGAAATGGTTGGATTCACTACGCCGTACCTTATGATCATTTGATTTGTAATGGAATTTCTGAATATGTAGATGAATCTGAATGGCCTACATCTTGTGGAACAGGACCTGATGATTCTGAATTTGGAATAAACTGGAGACATTATACCTTAATTGCACCCGAATATGGACAAAATGACAATCATACAGGGTACGTTAGAACTATTGACACAACGGATCCGGCAAAACCATTCCTAGTTTCTGAATGGAAATTACCTGGAAATGGTGTAAAAGAAGATGGAAGTGAACATGAAAATCACTATATTCCAAATATATACATATATTCTCCACATAATGGAGATACTGGAACTAACGGAAACGTATACTGGACACACTACCATGCAGGAACTTGGATAACTGGACACGATAGAATTTGGGACACTATAGTATGGAAGAATGGAACTGCAGCACCCGAACAAGGATGGCAGGGCATTGAAAAATTAGGTGTCACTGATACTTTAGGATATTACCTGCCACATGGCCCTGATTGGATGGATAATGCAACTGAAGAATTGGGATATGACATGGCTGATTGCTGGGCATCTTGTATGATTCCATTTGATTGGGGATTACAATATGATCCTAGAGGATATATTTACGTTTCAGAAATGGTTACTGGCGTTTACGTCATACAATATGATGGCGACAAAGACCCTAAGTATGACTTTCCACCATTGTTTGATACGTGAGTTATCTGATTGTTAGTACCAGTTTAAGAACAGGGAGTCGAAGCCGTGTAATGGCTAAATCCCTAGAAGAACATCTAAAAGATGTAGTATTCTTTGATTTACAAGATAATCCTTTACCTATGTGTGACGGAGATGAATGTTATGATTTACCTGAAGTTATTGATTTTAGGGAAAAAGTAAAAATTGCTAAAGGCATTATCATGGCTATCCCTGTCTATAACTTCAATGTTAGTTCTGGAGCAAAAAATGTTGTTGAACTTGGTGGAAGGATGTTATATGATAAAACATTTGGATTTATTTGCGCTGCTGGAGGTAAAAGTAGCTACATGTCTGTAATGTCATTAGCCAATTCATTAATGATTGATTTTAGATGCTATGTAATTCCAAAATTTGTATATGCAACAAAACATGATTTTGAAAATGAAATTATAACCAATTCTGATATAAAAGACAGGCTCCAAGAATTAGGAAATGAATTGGTTCGAGTATCTAACGCCTTAGACAACAATTAAAATGGACTCTCTTTTAGTTTAATGTGAATCCTATTATTGTTGTTGTTGGCGCTCGCCCAAATTTTATGAAAATGGCACCACTTTATGAGGATTTAAAAAGAAGAAAACTGCCTGTATTGTTTCTCCACACTGGACAACATTATGATAGAAATATGAGTAAAGTTTTTTTCGAAGAACTGGAAATGCCTGAACCTGATATCTATCTAGGTGTAGGATCAGGAAGCCACGCTGAACAAACGGCAAAAATAATGATTGATTTTGAGAAAGTGTGCCAAAAAGAGAAGCCATCTATGGTTATAGTTGCAGGAGATGTGAACTCAACTATTGCTTGTGCTCTTGTAGCTTCTAAATTATGGATTCCCATAGCACATGTTGAGGCTGGACTTAGATCATTTGATAGACAAATGCCAGAAGAAATTAATAGAATTCTAACTGACCAAATATCAGACTTGTTATTGACTCCTTCACTTGATGCTAATGAAAATTTAGCCAAAGAAGGAATTCCAAATGAAAAAATAAAATTTGTAGGAAACATAATGATTGATACCTTACTTAATAATGCTAACAAAGCTAGAAAAAGTAAAATCCACGAGGAATTAAATATTAAAAAAGGCAATTATGCTCTTTTGACACTACACCGACCATCAAATGTTGATGAACAAAACACACTAATTGGTATAATAAATGCATTAGAACATATTTGTAACGATATTTCCGTTGTTTTCCCTGCTCATCCAAGAACTATGAGTAAACTCAAAGAATTCGGACTTTATGAAAGAGTAACGAAAATATCAAATTTTATGCTTACAGAACCAAAGGGATACTTAGATTTTCTAGCGTTAATGAAAGAATCTAAAATAGTCCTTACCGATTCAGGCGGTTTGCAAGAAGAAACAACAGCCTTAGGAATACCATGTCTAACGCTAAGAGAAAATACCGAGAGGCCAATAACTGTTGAGCAAGGAACAAATAGAGTAATTGGGAATAAAGAAAAAAATATTAAAACTGAATACAACAAAATAATCAAGGATAGAATTAAAGATAATAAAATTCCTGATTTATGGGATGGACAAACGGCAAAAAGGATTGGAGATATTATTGAAACTCAAATATCCTAACGAGAACCAAAGAGAGTCGTCCCTAGTCTTATGTGAGTTGAGCCCTCAATTATAGCATCTTTAAAGTCATTCGACATTCCCATCGAGAGAAACGGTAAATCCTTTTTGAATTCTATGCTTAAACTGTCTCTTAATTCTCTTAATCGAATGAAATATGGCCTTGCGGGCTCTGTAAATGGAGGAATCGACATTAACCCCAAAATGTTAACATTTTCATATTTTAATACTTCCTCAAAAAATATACTAGCTTCCGAATCAATAATTCCCGATTTGG
This sequence comes from uncultured archaeon, assembly GCA_964634895.1. Classification (GTDB taxonomy): domain Archaea; phylum Thermoplasmatota; class Poseidoniia; order MGIII; family CG-Epi1; genus CG-Epi1. Next base: position 7,167 of record CAZWJS010000032.1, read on the forward strand.
ATAACTCCGAACCTTGGTTTATTTGAATAAGGATGTCTTGGCATATTTTTTTCTTAGATGCAACAAAATCTATTTTCTTAGCTAATTTTATACTGCCAACTGAATGTATTAAACTCGATAAGCCAACGACTTTTGTGACTTTTTTAGTAGGTAAGCGTCCAATAAAATGATAATTGAGGTTTTCTGGGTGGAAAAAAGCTTCTTTAGTACTGAATTCTTCGACATAATTCTCTCCAAAATTACACAGACCTTCCTCAAAAGCTTCCTTAACCATTTCAATCGGTTTTGTTTTAGTTACTCCAATCAAAGTAATCTCAGTAATGTCACGGCCACAGAATGAAGCTATTTCACTTATTGCTTGGTGAGTCCTCTGTATCCTTTCGTTAATCATATTATTGCATCCAAAGGTATTAGCCCTGATAATAATAATAGACCAATTAATATTGGCTGATGTACGACATATATTATCAGTGTATTTCTGCCAAACCATAGCCATCTTTCTGGCCATTTAATTTCAGTTAGGGGCTTAGCGTTTGGATATACTAAGCTAGACAATGCTAAAGAAATAAAAAAGACTCCAAGCCAAGGATTTAAAGGGAAATAATCAACAGCAAAAAACCCAGTTTCTCTCAAACCAAACCAAACTAAATTAGGATTTGAAGATAAAGGAATAAAAAAGAGTAATAAACCTGCAAAAAATGCAAAAAGTGGCCTCCGGGCAAGTGGAAAGGAAACAATACTTGCTAGTGCTAGAAGGTGGAGGACACCAAAACGAACATAAGCCTCGGGTTCAAAAATATAAGTTATAATTGTAATTACAACTGCCCAAGATATCAAGCGCTTAGTTCTATCAAAAGTTTTCAAGAAATTATATTCTTTTTGATGTGCAAGAAAATACGAAAAACCTGAAATTCCAACGAACAAAAATGCTGTTGCCCTTGCTAACCACCACCATTGATCTCCTTTTCTAACCTCCATAAGATCAAAATGATTCAAATCTGTAATAAAATTTGAAACTAGCATCATTACCAAAGCTGTTGCTCTTAATGAATCTAGTTCGTCTATTCTCAAATCAAGAACCTGCTACTATCTTAATTATATCTCCATCTTGAAGCTCATAATCTTTACCAATAATTCGCTTAGAACGGCAATCGATTGCTCGAATGAAGCTGTCACCTATATCAGTATGAACTTTGTATGCTAAGTCAATAGCAGTAGATTCGCGTGGAAGTAAATACGCGTCTGGTAAAACTCGCCCTTGCCCATCTGTAAAATGTGTCTCATCTTCGACTGGATAAACTGCAATCAAATCTAACTCTTCAATAACTGCTTTTTCAATACTTTCCTGAACGCCCGTAGAACGATTTGAATTGAGGTAGTCTTTGATTCTATTAAGTGCAGTTTTCTGCTCCACAGTTAGTTTATCACTAGACATCCTAAAATCGGAATCACCTGGTTTGTAATCTATGAGATTAATTTCAGATGCTTTCTTAAGGGCCAACTCATAATCTGCAACTGTAATTATTGCTCCTTTTTTAGATAATCTTTTCAAATTATCCTTTGATGATATATCTGCCTTATTTGCAGCAATAACAATTGGTTTTGCTATCTTTTGCAATATCCTCGCTATAATTCTCCCTTCCTCTGCCCCCCATTTCATAACTGGGTTAGGTATCGAAGCTTGACGTAATGCAGTTATTACATGCTCTCGGCTAAACTTAAGTCCTGCTAATCTATCTGAAAGAAAGTTCTCAATTTTTTCTCCAGATTCTATAGCACGTGCACTTCGTGACCAATTCCGCATTGTAATTTCTCCAATCCATTCACATATCTCATGTTTTAGAAAATCAATCTCTTCAATCGGATCAGCGCCCTCTGTAGGATTTCCTTCAAGATCTGTGTTTCCTGATGAATCAATTATTTGAATTAGAACATCAGCCTGTCTCAAATCATCAAGAAATTTATTGCCCATCCCTTTACCCTCATGAGCACCTGGGACTAATCCTGCAACATCAATAACTTCAATTGGAATATATCTAACACCATCTATTGAAAGAGAATTGTTAGAATTTGACTCGATACCTAATTCTTTGCTAGGGCATGGTTTTCTTACATGCGCTATACCTACATTTTTATCAATTGTAGTAAATGGATAGTCGCCAATTTGTGCCGTAGCTGAAGTTACAGCTGTAAAAAATGTAGATTTACCTGCATTTGGTTTCCCAACTAAACCTACTTTCATTAAAATCCACCAACGGTAGGGCCAAAACTACCGCCTTTAGGTGGGTCTTTACGTTTCTTAGATTTACTAGAATTCGGTTTTTCTTCAGATGACACATTGTCCTCGGAAATCTCTTCTTCAATCTCAGGTTCTTCTTCTTGGGAATTCTCTGGAACTGAAGATTCTTCTTCTTTTAAGCGTCTTAATCTTTCTGACGCAGATAATTTCTCCAGTTCAGTCTCTTGAGAATTATCTTCAGATTTTTCTTTTGACAAGAATGCTTCCATTCGATTTCTCCTTGACCCTGCTTCTGGTTTAGGTATAGACTCAGAAGATGAAGACAGACTTGATCGCCTCCTAACTATTGTTTCAGCCTTTGCATTTGATTTAATTTCACCATTACTATCTACATCAGAGACTTCCTTACATGAAGGACATCTGAACGAACCTGGTCTTGCTACACGAACCCTAGAACCACATTGTAAACAATTCAATACTAATGGAAAACTTATACTAGATTCTGAAACAATAGGAGATCTTCGAACTCTTATGCCAGAAGTCTCTGATTTTTCTCTGCGAGAATATCTATAATAAACTGCAGTTGAAACTGATAATATTGCGAACAGAATCAAATATAAGGCTAAATTAGAACTACTAGATGGTTCGACTACAAAATCCTGTTGAGCTACATTATTGTCAATTTTCGGATCTGATAATTCATCACTCTCATCTAATCTGACTGTGACTGTATGTGAACCTTCCTCAGCAATAAAATCAAAAACAATGGGTTTACTACCACCCTTAGAGATGCCAGTAACTCTATCGCCTCCATAAACTACTCCATCCAAATATACAGTATAATATACCGAAGGGACATCCGCGTCTTCCGCAGTAATTGTAAAACTTAATTTAACTTTTTCACCAGGTTGAGGATTTGGTGGCATCATAGCTAAGTCTCTAATCCCAACATCAGGCAAAGCATAACCATCAAGAGTGAAAGTTATTGTACTAGATATTGAAGGATTGCCCTGAGAAGAAATTTTTACAATGGCAGTCCATGGCCCATTATTAGTAATTGGGACTTCTGCTCTAAGATAATTATCATCAGTTTCATCTGGCGAAAAGGATTTATTAGTCCACTTAAAATCATCATCAATTGGATCTAAAGTTCCAGCATATTCTATCAGAATAGAATCATCTGTATTACCAAGATTAGCAACTTCAAATTGGAAATAAACTGGATCGCCACCAGGTGTACCTACAAGATCTTTATCACCTATAAGTGAAGCCTGAATTTTATAAATTGGATTTACTGTGAAATTTACATCGAGATTATCTGAAGAACCAATTGACTGTGCTTGGATCAAAAAATTATAGATTCCTGAAGTAGCGTTATCTGGAACATCAACTGTCAAGATAATTATCTTAAGATTGGGACTAGAAAATGTTGATTCTAAATTTAATGTAGAATCTGAATGAAAGGTGTAACTCCAATAATCAGGGAACCCTGCTACATCCATATTAATTGTATCTGGGCCATTTCCATTATTAGTTATTTGGAGAACCCATTCAACACTATATCCTGGATTAGAAGATGTAGGTGATGAAGTAGGCACCAAAGATATATCATATTCTTGAAGAACATTTATAGTGTATGTTAAATTAGAAACGTGACTAGAATTATAGTAGTCCGTAATCTCCAAAGTAAAAGTGTATTCACCAGCTTCTAAAATTTGAGGCACTAATATATCTACCTTGAACATCTGTGGTTCGCCAACTGTAACTACATATGTTTCTCTATCAACACCATCTACATCAAAAGGTTCCGTACTGTTAAAATTCACCCAATACTGCGCTTGACCACTGACATCAGTAACCAAACGAGAAGTTGGATTACTATCAATTAATGAGACCATTAAAACTTGAAAAGAAAGCTCTTCTCCAAGATTAACTGAAAATGATGAGCTACCAATCGCTTGTAATCCTGTGACTACAAAGGATAAAGTAGTATTTTGTGAAACTAAGATATCAGTATCTAAACTCTTAGATGAATTAACCTCTACGAAGACACTTCCTTGAGTCCCGGGACCAAATACTCCTGAATTTACAATGAAACTAATTTTTTGAGTCTCAAAACCATCAAAATGTATTAAATCTGTATTATTATCAATCCAATCTCCAAAATATTTGACCTCAAAAGTATCAGGGCCATTTCCTGTATTAGTTATAGATAACTCGACTAATTCACTGACATTCCCAAGTAAAGTTATAGTACTCTGAGATGAAATCGATATACCGAATGTCTGATTAATTGTAACATTGACATCAAAAAAAGCAGGTTCAAATCCACTAACTGTCCCTATTATTCTAACCCAACCTGTCACAATAGCTTCCGCATTTTGAGGTGAAGTGATAGTGATATTAACTGTTGTTGAAGAACCTGCTGGTATAGTTTTCGACCAACTGTTATATGTATTATATGCAACATCCCATCCTGGGATAAAATCATCCTGATGTGACAAATCAATAGTCAATTCCTGATCCTCGTAATTTACTACTCTAACATTAAAGTATACTGTTTCACCTGGATCAGAATATGCAACATGTCTATCATCAATAGACCACAAACGAATTCCTTGTATTGTATTCACTTCAAGGACTACGGTTATTGTATCTAAAATTTCATCATTACCAAACCCTAATTGAATAACAAAAGAATCTCCAGGATTTGCTGTATTTGGTGCTGTAAAATTAATCCAAGACCTACCTTCTTCAAATGTACTCAAATTAACATTCTCTGGAAATATTGAGGAATCCCAATCAGGAGCTCCAGAAAGAACTGAAACACTAAAAGAATCGGTTGTGTTTGTTGGATTCAAGAAAAGTACTGAGAAACTCACATTTTCCCCTGGTAAAACGCCAACCACTGCCTTTTCAGCCATCATTATTCCAATAGATGTATTGCTAACCAATGACTCTGCGAAAGAATCATTGCCTTGAGAAACGACACTGAGTGTTAGCTCTTTGTAATCGCCGGGATCACCATCAGAAGGTGTAGTAAGTCTAATCTCTGCATCCACTGTTCGAAAGGCCCCAATAGAAATATCTGTTACCGGAGAATTGTCAACCCATATATCTGCCACCCAATCTACATCATATTCTATAAACAAATCAAAAGTATCTATTCCATTACCTTCATTTATAATTCTGACAGGATATGTAATATCTGTATCTGGAAAAGCTCGCTGATATGTCAAAGGCATTACTACACCAAGACCATAATATTGATTAATCATTATACTTACAATTTCCGAGTCTGTACGACTACTATTTCCTTCGGATGTTACTGAAATTGTAAACAAATGTTCTGCTGCAGTTACATTTGAACCTGGAACAAAACTAACTGTGAAATTCTTTGTACTGTTACCACCTATCTCATTCACTTCAGAAGGATATGTTATTACCCATTTAGGATTCATTACAGAAACATCAACCGTATAATTATCAGACTGAAGACCTACATTTTTTATCTCAAAAATGAAATTAGCCTCTTGATTAACGTCAACAATTTCTGATTTATCAGTTATGTTCAACTCTAGGCCATATTGGGGCCTTACAAGCAAAGACTTTGACATGTTGTTATTGTCATACCTTACTTCCTCGTTTTGAGTGGAATCAATAAGGCATAAAATCCATATTTTATGAACTCCCTGACCCTCAGCAGTCCAATTAAATTCATCAAGATTCTGTACTGTGTTAGCATTAATACTAATGGTTTGTTCATGGATAATAGTTCCCTCTTTAGTATCAAGCCTTACTTCCACATCTACATTATTAGCCTGAAAATTACCTTCATTTCTGATAGTTATAGGATAAAATACAACTACTTGATTCTCCTCAACTTCGGTTACTACCTTTCCTTCTGTATCTGTAATCTTAATATCTTTTCTTTTGAGGGTTAAATCAGCCAAATTTGCAGAATAAACTGAACCGTCTATAATTATATCAAGAAGACCATCACCATCAACATCCGAAGCTGCAGGTGAATTATAAATACGATTATCATTTCCTCGATTGAATAAACTAATATCCCATAATTCAGCCTTGGGATCGGGATCGCCATTGCCTCCATCGTGACCATCTAAGGCATAACAGTCTGGTGTTGTACAACTAAAAACATCAAGATTAGAGCTCCCATCTTCATCAAAAATGACTGCGAGTATTGGAGAGGAAATTGCATGTTCATCATTATCGCCTGCACCTGAATTAGTAGTATCATAAGTTGTTCTCCAATCGAATTGACTGTCATGATGTAAAGACCACACGTGTGTTTTTTCGGTCTCGTCCCATTCATCAGACCAGGTAACTGCAACAATTTCCAAATCCCCGTCGGCGTCAAGATCACCTACTGCAGGAGTTGCATCGATATCTCCTCCAGAAGTTAACTCATATGGTTCAGCCCAATCTGTAGCATCTGTTCCATCTGACTTGAACAACCATAATTGTGCATCTCCCCCCGATGTTGATGGCGGTTGAGGTACCAATATTTCTTTCCCCATATCATCAGTTATGTCGGCTATAACTATACTAGGTAAAATCGG
>CAZWJS010000032.1:14088-15262 GCA_964634895.1 uncultured archaeon
AGATTTGTAACCACAGGACTACTACGAACCACCGTTAAATCTGAATCATAAGACCAAAATTGAGAATTGCCGTCAGTATCATAATTCTCGTTATCTGAATAATATTCTATTTCAGGTTCGTAGAAATGAACTTCCCCACTCGGTTTTATTATAGCAATATCAATTAATCCATCACCGTCAAAATCAGCTATAGCTGGAGTAGCATAAGCTGAATCAAAAGCCTCAAAGTCATTCTCTATACTTTGACCATTTTGATCCACTATAAGCCCTATGTCTTTTTCCCACATCAATTCTTGATTACCTCCATCCCAAATGACTAATTTGCCTCTTAATTCATCATTAATCATTTCTGCAGTGATGTAAACAACATGGAGAACATCTCGATCGTAATCATCTCCAATTATGTTACTTGTAAAATTACCTACAACTGAACCCCACGAATAGACTTCTTCATCAGATGAGGAATCGCCTTTATCCCAAGAAACAACCGGTTCTTTATCTTGAATTGTCCTTTCTGTAATCTCGGAAACACCCGTATGATTTGCATCTTTTCCAAACATACTCCATTCTGCATCTACTGTGGAGGGAGCCACCAAAAATAGGGCAACCATGAATGCAACAAGACGATTCATCTAACTCTGTAGTCTAGGAACTATATTAATTAAGTTGTGCATAGAAACTAATGAGGTAAAGGGAAATTTTTACAAAACTCTGAAACTTCTTCTTTAACTTTGTTTTGAGCTGAAGAATCACCTTTAGAAACAATTACTCTATGTATCCAATCTGCAATCTTTTCCATTTCTTTAGTTCCCATGCTTCTAGTAGTAACTGCTGGAGTCCCTAGACGAATGCCACTCGTTTGCATAGGAGGGCGTGGATCCTTAGGGATTCCGTTATGATTGGTGATAATTCCGGCTTTTTCCAACCACAGTGCAACTTCCTTTCCTGTGTTCTCAGGAACCACTTTCCTTAAATCTACAAGCATCAAGTGATTATCTGTCCCGCCACTAACTAATCTATACCCCTTTAATTTCAAAGCTGACGCTAAAGCTTGGGCATTAGTAATAATTCTCTTCGTGTAATCCTTGAATTTTGGTTCTAATGCTTCTCCAAAACATACAGCCTTACCAGCAATTACATGCATTAATGGCCCTCCTTGGGAACCAGGAAAAAC
>CAZWJS010000033.1:0-14717 GCA_964634895.1 uncultured archaeon
GAGCAGAGGCTCTTGTAGCTTCTCTAGAAGGAGTCGATATTGAGGAAGCAATGGCTACAGCTGCCGTCGCTGCACCAGCTGCAGGCGCTGCACCAACTGCTGCCGCTGCATCATCAGAAGAAGCTCCAGCTGAAGCAGAAGCCGAAGAAGAAGAAGAAGAAGTAAGCGAAGAAGACGCTGTATCTGGACTTGGCGCACTTTTCGGTTGAAATTGACTTGAGTCTCAGGACTCATGTTAAGTTCAATGGATTCCGATCAGGAAACCCAAGCCCCCGCAGAACCTGAAGGTAGCAATCCTTCTAAAGACAGCGGAAGCCTTGAAGATATTAATTCTGATTTCAGTAATTTGAAAGTAGATGAGTTGAAGGAGAAACTGAAAGAGTTAGATTTGCCAGTTTCAGGTAAAAAATCAGAATTAGTTGAGAGACTTATTACTGCCTTTAAGAAAACCGTTGAGGATAAACCCGAAGTTTCAGAAGATAGTATCCTAATTCCAATGGAAGAGCTAATTGATCTCTCTAGAACGGATTTAAGAAAATTAAGAAAGGATTACCACAATAAAGCTGAGGAGTTACGAGTCAAAAGAGATGAGCTCAATCTTAAATCACAGACGCATGCCTCTAAGCGTAATGATTTGAATCTTAAAGCTAAGGAATACATGGATGAGGTACATCTTCACAGAGATCGAAGGAATGGTCTTAATGTGGAAGTTGGTCAGATTAGGGATGATCGTAGAGAAGTGACTAATAAAGTAAATGCCTTAAAAGATAATTTTTTGAAGCTGAAACGAAAGCGTTTCTCTGGCAGAAATCTTCCACCAATCTCACGTTTGAGAAAACAAATTCAAGAATTAGAGATTAAGCAAATGACAACTCCTTTGACTACCGATAAAGAAAGGGTGTTAGTTGATGAAATTTCTTCACTTCAAAATAAGATAAAAGAGCATGATGATTTGATTGAGACAGATACGGATGTTTTGGATGCAAGGAACATATTCAGAGATACAGAAAAGGAGAGAAGAGCATTAAGTAAGAGTATGCAAAAAAAGAGACAGGAAGCTCAAGTTTCACATCATTCTATGAAAGATTCATTAAGATTAAATCGTTCTACAAGGAGAAAAGCGGATTCATCACAGCGCTTGTTTGTGAAAGCCAAAGAAAAGGCTGATGAAGTTCATAATGAATATATAGAGTACCTTAGGGGAATGCAAGAAATTGATCGCATGACTGCATCACAAGGAAAATCTGGTTCAGTGGCAGATCAGAAAGCTAGTGCTGCAAGTGCAGAAGATTTATTTGCTAAGTTCTTGGCGGGTGAAAAATTATCAACGGAACAGTTGATGGTTATTCAAAAAGCAGGTATGCTGTGATTTATACTATAATCTCATAAAGTCAAATTACATAGAGAATTAGAATTTTGAATCTATTTAACCAGCGTTTATTATAGTCTAAAAATGACTCTTCTTTGGACTCCATCTGATAAAAGAATTGAATCATCACTTCTGACAAAATTTATCAGTGACTTGCCTCTTGATTTTGATTCTTATTTTGATTTACACAAATGGTCTGTAGAGAACATGGAAGATTTTTGGTCATATTTTTGGAGTTTCTCAGGTATTATTCATTCAAAAAGTTTTGATACTGTATTGATGAATCCCAAGATGCCAGGGGCTTCTTGGTTTGATGGTGCTGAATTGAATTTTGCAGAGAACTTATTATCAGGCGAGCCTAGTCAAATTGCAATTATTGGAACCGGCGAGGGTTTTGATGATAAAATTGTAAATTTTGAAGAATTAAATAAATTCGTTGCTCAGGCCCAAAAGGGCCTAGAAAATTTAGGAGTTACCAAAGGAACTAGAGTTGCAGCTTTTGTGCCTAATTGCATTGAAACAGTTGTATTGATGCTTGCAGTTTCATCTTTGGGTGCAATATGGACTTCATGTTCTCCTGATTTTGGATCGCAAGGTGTCATTGATCGTTTTGGTCAAGTAGAACCCTCAATCATGATTGTTTCGAATGGTTATTATTATGGCGGTAAAAGTTTTAGTATGGAGGCCAAAATAAATGGGATTTTGGATAATATAAGTACAATTGAACACTTAATATGTATAGATTTTTTGGATTTAAAGCTAGATTTTAAGCATAAATCGGTGATATCATATTCAGATTTAATATCGAATGATTCTGAAAAACCACATTTTAGGCAGTTACCCTTCAATCACCCTCTTTACATAATGTATTCCTCTGGGACTACAGGTCCTCCTAAGTCTATAGTTCATGGTTCTGGTGGGACTTTAATTCAACATCTCAAAGAACATCAATTGCAGTGCGATGTTCAGAGAGGTCGCGATACTATGTTTTGGTTCACTACATGTGGTTGGATGATGTGGAATTGGTTAGTTTCAGGTCTTGCTTCAGGATCACGAATAGTTCTTTACGATGGTAGTCCTAGTTATCCTGATTTAGGTAGTTTGTGGAGAATGGCGGAAAGAACAGGCGTGACACATTTTGGCACAAGTCCTAAATTTCTATCAGTTTGTGAGAATTCTTCTTTAATTCCAAAAGAAATAGCTAATCTTTCAGAGTTTAGAGCACTTTTGTCTACAGGTTCTCCGTTAGTCCCAGAGCAATTTGACTGGGTTTATAGCAATGTAAGTTCAGATATGCAGTTATCATCAATCTCAGGTGGGACTGATATTATAGGATGTTTCCTTGCCGGATCTCCTATTTTACCCGTTTTTAGAGGAGAATTACAGTGTGCACAATTAGGAATGGATGTTCAGTCTTGGAATTCAAGTGGTGAATCAGTTGTATGTGAAAGCGGTGAATTAGTATGTGTCAGACCCTTTCCCTCTATGCCTCTTAATTTCTGGAACGACCCAGATGACTCTAAATATAAATCAGCCTATTTCGAAGAATTTCCAGGTGTTTGGACGCATGGTGATTATGTTGAAATAACAGAAAATAGCGGTGCTGTAATTTATGGAAGAAGTGATACAACTCTAAATCCAGGAGGGGTGCGTATTGGGACTGCTGAAATATATAGAGCCGTTGAAGGAATAGTTGGAATTGAAGATGCAGTTGTTGTAGGCAGACCCGTGAAAGGTGATGTTGAGGTTATATTGTTCTTAAAATTAGAAGAAGATATTGTATTTGATGAAAAACTGGAGTTAGATATAAAACAATTAATACGTTCTAAGACGACACCTCGTCATGTTCCAAAGTATATTTTTCCAATAGAAGATATTCCTTACACAATAAGTGGCAAAAAAGTAGAAAAGGCAGTTTTAGCAACAATTATGGGTAAAGAAGTGAAGAATAAGGATGCTTTAGCTAATTCAGAGTCATTAGAAAATTTTTCTAAATTTTCTTTCTGAAAGTCTTTAGAATGCCCCTCTTCTACAAGCATATGAAAACTTATTTGATTGTTGCTTTTTTGCTTAGCACAATTTTGTTTAGTTTTGTTGATGTAGCTGAATTCGAGGTTGAACCACAGCCTCAAATTGTAAATATTGAGTTTGACCACGAAAATGAATGTGGTTTTAGAACGTTTTCTAATGCAGTTCAGTCATCCTTTACACACGTTTCAGATTTGGATAATTATAGTCCTTCACAAATTTATTTGACTAAGAATTGGGTTGTAACTCTTGAAGCACCCTATTGCCATTATGAGCTTGGTAGATTTTTGTTGGATTATAAAGTTGAAAATTACCATAGTTATTCACTATTAAATGGGACTTGGATTATTAATTTTCAAACTGGTGACTTAGCTTTTTCTTATCTGTCTGATTTGGAAAACTTGGGATATATTTGGAATTTTTATCCACTAGTTCAGAAAGATTTAGATCTTAGGTATGAGCCAAATGATGCAAATTACACTTCTGGCGAGCAGTGGTATCTGAATAATTATGGTCAGAATAATGGAACATCTGGCGTTGATTTGAATATCAAAGGTGCTTGGGATAATTATGATGGAAAAGGGATATTAATTGGAGTTCTCGATGATGGAGTTGATTATCAGCATCCTGATTTGTCACCTAATTTCTTATCTTCGCATAGTTTTGATTATTGTGGTAATGATACAGATGTAAATCCTACAGATTCTGATGAGAATGGGCAGGTAGATTGGCATGGTACTGCAGTCTCAGGTATTGCAGCTGGTAAAGGAGATAATAGTATTGGCATCTCAGGTGTGGCATACAATGCTAGTATTATTGGCATACGATTGGTTGCGGATGATTGTATTCCAGATTATAATTCTGATGAGGCTGAGGCACTTGCATTAAATCATCATTTAGATTTAGTAGATATTTATACTAATAGTTGGGGTCCGATCGATGATGGTAGCACTTTAGGTGAAATAGGCCCACTTACTTTGGCCGCACTTGAGAGGGGGATATCCGAAGGTCGAGGTGGGCTTGGTTCTATTTACACTTGGGCTAATGGTAATGGTCGGGAAAACCTAGATCAATCTAACAAAGATGGATATGCTAATAGTAGATATACTATAGCAGTAGGTGCACTAAATTGGCAAGGTAAACAAACCAGTTACTCAGAGGCAGGTCCTAATATTCTCGTTTCTGCCCCTTCACACAACAATTATAATTGGGTTGATCCAGCAATATTTACTACAGATATTTCAGGATTAGAAGGTGCTAATTCTACAGACTATATGTCAAAAATGGGAGGTACTTCTGCAGCGACTCCAATGGTAGCAGGAGTTGTTGCTTTGATGCTTGAGGCAAATGAGAACTTAACTTGGAGAGATGTGCAGCATATATTAGTTCGAACTTCTAAAATAGTAGATGAAGACCATCTCGGCTGGTTTAAGACATATGAAGGATATGATTACAATCATGCCTATGGATATGGTTTAGTTGATGCTACAGCAGCAGTTAATATGGCTGAAAATTGGCAGACAAGGGAGGAAGAAGTAGTAGTTCATACAGGGGAGAAGCACGTTGATAAACATATATTTGATGACAATGATGTCGGTGTATCTTCAACTTTAACTGTTAATGAAAGTATCAATATAGAGAGTGTAGAAATATTAGTTAATATTACTCATTACTATAGAGGAGATTTGAATGTTTTTTTGACATCACCAAATGGAATCGTTTCTGAGTTAGTTAGGTCTCATAATGACCCAGGTCTCCACTATAGAAACTGGACTTTTAGTTCAGTAGTACATTGGGATGAAAATTCATTTGGTGACTGGACTATCAAGGTCAATGATACTACAGGTGGCGGTTCAGGCGATTTCAATTCATGGAATTTGACATTTTATGGTTCTTCTGAACCAGATTATGATGGAGATGGTTTAGGAGATTATGCTGAAAATGTTATTGGGACCTATTATAATGAAGCGGACTCTGATTTTGATGGGTTGTTGGATGGTGAGGAATTTTATGGTTGGGAAGATTTACTTGGAAATTCTCACAAGACTAATCCATTAGATAAAGATACAGATAATGATGGCTGGTCAGATTGGGATGAAGGATTTAATGAAACATTCATTACGGATCCAAATGATAATGATACTGATGATGATGGTCTACTAGATGGTGATGAGATATTAGGAACTTCAAAAAATTCAGGTTATTTTACCAATCCATTAAGTGTCGATACAGATAATGACACATTATTAGATTTTAATGAGATATATGCATATTTGTTTAACTTATCAGCTAGCGATCCAACTAAAATAGATACAGATAATGATACCATGCCTGATCCATATGAATTAGAGAAAGGTTTTGACCCAGGAAATCAGCTTGATGGCTCCATGGATTCAGATTATGACGGTTTTGATTCAAATTTTGATGGTATAATTGATCAGTCTGAATACTATACAAATGCTATGGAATATGTAATTGGTACTGATCCCTTTAATTATGATACAGATTATGATAGCATGAGCGATGGTTGGGAATATTTCTGGGGGTTAAATCCATTAGTTGATGATTCCCAAGAAGATTTTGATAATGACAGTTTGACTAACATTTATGAATATGATAATATGCTTGTCGAAAGTAAAATATTTTCCCTCACAGAACCAAATTTAAGGGCCTATTGGAAATTTGATGGAACAGATCCTACAACCATATTGGATATGACAGTTAATTTCAATCTTGGAGTGTCCTTAGGCCAACCTAGTCGTGTACCTGCATTATATAGAAATGGTATGTATTGCGACGGAATCGATGATTATTCTAGATTGGCTACAATAGTTCCAACTAAATTAACTGAGTATACGGTTCAGGGATGGGTTAATCTTACAAACTTCACAGATGATTTTGGAACTGTTTTTGGTACAGCAAAAGATGGTAAAACGTGGCTAGGAATAAACTCAGATAATTATTTTGAATTTCGCGTGACCTCAGGTAATACAGTGTATAAGACTCCAATCACTAATAATAGTGTCATCGCTAAATTAGGGGTTTGGTACCATCTTTCTGCAACATATAGTGAAACAACTGATAATCTAAAATTATATGTTAATGGTTCCTTGGTTTCAGAAAAGAATATTTCTTCTTTAGATAGTATAAATGTCAATTCTGATTATAATTACATGTGTAGAGGTGACACTGGCGAATATCTTAATGGAACAATTGATAATATTGCAGTTTGGAACAGGGTTCTAACTGCAGATGAGATACGCTATGTTTTTGAGCAACCTCTTGGTTTTGGAGCTTATTACTCATTCAAAACAGATGACGGGATTCTAAAGACCAATCCTAATTCAACTGACACAGACGGAGATAACCTAAGTGATGTCGAAGAGTTTTATTTTGGTATAGACGGTTTTATCACAGATCCTACAAATCCAGATACAGATAATGATGGTATATCTGATTATAAAGAATTTTTCGAGACTAAGACCTCTCCTATTGAGAACGATACGGATGGTGATGGTTTTGATGATTTTTATGGTTTTATTTTAAATGATACTAGTAACCTGAGAATAAATCAAACCGGAGATGCGTTTCCACTAGACTCGTTGGATTGGAATGATACAGATGGTGATGGAGTTGGGGATAATAGTGATGCGTTTCCATCTAATGCAAGCGAACAGTATGATACAGATGGCGATGGTCTTGGAGATAACATAGAGAATAGTAATTGCATATTTGGAGAGAAATATGATGAATGTACTAAGTTTGACAATAATGATACAGATGGTGACGGTGTTGATGATTACAATGATACGTTTCCACTCAATTTTACAGAAAGCATAGACACCGATGAAGATGGTATTGGAGACAATTCCGATGCCTGTCCTGATGATTCTAGAGGGCATATCGATACAGATGAAGATGGTTTTTGTGATTCATATGATGCATTTCCTGAGAATCCTTTAGAATGGTCAGATCAGGATAAGGACGGCTATGGAGATAATTCAGATAAATATCCTAACGATTCAAACAGGTATAATGACCCTCTAGCCGAATCCGAAAAGGCGACACCAATCTCTGGAGGATCTATGGACTCGGCCCTTGTCGTGATTGTTGCCTTAGGTAGCGTTTATTTCATATTTAAATATTTTGTGAGAAGGTTATAACGTAGCCTCAACAGATTTAATAATTTGTTCGGTTATTTTTTTTGAAACTTGAAGCATTTCATCAAGTTTCAATTCTGTTTCTTTGCAATATTTTTTATCCTTTATATTTTTCAGATTTATTTTAACATTAAAAGCTGCAGCAAGAGCGCCTGAATTGGCCATAAGTGCACCGGATCCAACATCACTCGCCATTCCGTCATCCATTATTTTAGAAATTCTAGAACAGATTTCTAGGGCTTCTTTGCAGTATTCAACAGTTTTTAGAGGTACATTTGTTGCAATTTTATAACCTTTTTCCATGGCTTTTTCTCTATCAAGTTTATCATTTTCACTATCTTTTGGCATACGCATTGCTTTTATTACAAGGTCGAAGGCACTTGTATCTTTATCAATTGCTTGAACTAATAGTTGCTTTAGCTCTTGACCTTTGGTAGAAATATCCTCTAATTCTTTTTTCTTATCTTCAAATCCAGCCTTAGATGTGCTTAGATTTGCTACCATTGTACCTAAGGCAGCACCTAAGGCACCAGATAATGCAGCTACAGAGCCTCCGCCAGGCGCTGGACTATCCCTTGAAACTTCATCAACAAAGTCAAAAGTAATACGATTTGCTAATTCACCATCGTTCTTGGGCATACCTAACACCTTGTCCTTGGGGTTAAAATCACCAACGTCGGATAAACCTAGACTTTGTACAGCGATGTTCATTAGATCTGAAACAGGCAAACCAGGTGATTTATGCATTTTAGAAAGGTAATGTTTTGCTGCATTTTCCATTGCCTCATACGGAATTAAACCAACAATTTCCGAACCAGTAACCCGGAGCCCTCTTTTTTCAGCCTCTTTACATGCAGTATCATAAATTTCATGTATAGGTGATATTTTGTAATTTGTAAGATTCATACTTATTTGAGCTCTATTATATTCAGGAATAACCCATCCAAGTCCTTTAACATGAGTAAATTTTCCATCTTTGTAAACAGGTTTTCCAACTAAATTTTTAGGATCTAATCCTAGACTTTCATACCTTTGTTTTAAATCTTTTCCATAATTTTTTTTATAGTGGATATATAATTCATCAAAACTTTTTCCAATAAAATCACTATTTCCATCAGGGTATTTGTTTTCATCAAAATATACTACATCACCTTTGTAATAGAAAGGTTCAATATTTCCTTCACGTTTCCATCTACCTCTTTCCCTTATTTCATATGCAATTTCATTGGCATACGTTCTATCATTTGTGTTTAGGTTAATGTTGTATGCAATTAAAAATTCTCTTGCACCAACTGCAGTAGCGCCAGTATTTGCGTTGAACTCAATAGGGCCGTAATCAGGTTTCCACTCCGGCTCTTTTAATTTATCTTTTAGTCCTTCATATTCACCAGCTCTTACTGTAGCTAAATTTTTCCTTTCATTATTTGTAGCTGCATTTTCATACAAATAAATTGGAATATTAAGTTCTTCTCCTATTTTTTGGCCTGTTTTTTTTGCTATGTATATACATTCTTCCATAGAAACGTTTGAGACAGGAATAAAAGGACAAACATCAGTAGCTCCCATTCTTGGATGAGCACCATTATGTTTCCGCATATCAATTAATTCTGAAGCCTTTTTGACACCTTGAAAGGCAGCCTCTGAGACTGCTTCTGGTGACCCCACAAAAGTTACTACAGTTCTATTTGTATCTGAACCCATATCGACATCTAAAATCTTTATTTCAGGAATGGTTTCTATCGCCTTGGTGATTTTATTAATTATATTTTTATCTCTTCCTTCGGAGAAGTTAGGCACACATTCTATTATTTTATTCACAATTAATTTACAACTTAGGTCTTAATAGAGTTTATTCTAATAAGATTTTAACCTTTTTATAACAAATTCTTGTTTGATTGTTGCTAAGAAGAACCCTAGTCTAGGCCCCCTTTCTTTTCCTAAAATTATTAGATACATAATTCTAAAATATTCTTTTGCAGCGGTAGCGTGACTTTCTTGTAATTCATAAAAGGAATCATGTATTGACTTAGGATTCCAATCGATAGATTCAATTTTCTTTTTGAGATGCTTAATTCTATTCAAATCCTCATTATCAAAATTAATAACAGGAGCTTTTTCTTGAATCCTAAATTTGACACTCTCAGGAGCATGATTATTTAGCCATCCTTTGATACATTCCACTCTTGATTCTAAGTTCTCTTTTTCATATTTATTTAGTTTTTTAATATCACCAGTTTTTAATAATGTTTTTTCAATTTCCTCTGTAGATTCTTTAGATTGTACTAAGGTAACTAAATGTCTGTAGGGTATTGTCTGATTTTTATTGTTAGACATTTTGCTAATTTGGCTTAGCTCAAAAGCCCGAGATGAGTTTTCATCCAGGTTATTATCATAATATTCTTTTTCTATTCGGTCATATTTATCTACAGAATTTAGTAAACCTAGCCCGGGATCAAAATCCACATGTCTATTTGGTTGTGGTTGCATAATTAACCATCTTATGACTTCAGGGGGTGCCATTCGCAACATCTCTTCTGCAGAAATTGCTAATCCAGTGGAGGAATGCATAGCGCCCTTTCCTTTCAAATTAATCCATTCGTAAACAATATGGTGAGGGACTTTATAATTTAAAATATCTTTTATAATACGTTTTCCCGTATCATAACTCCCACCTTTAGTGGCATGATCTTTTCCAAAAGCTTCAAAGGACACATCTAATATTTTCCATTTAGCGGGCCAGTCTAGTCTCCAAGGCAATTTGCCTTCTCCTCTCGCTAAATTATTAGTTACTTCTTCATTGTTTTCATTAACGAATGTAACATGGGGCCATTCAACATTAACCACATTACCTGAACAAAGTTTTCCATTATTATCTTTAAATGTCCAAGGAAACCAATTTTTTGGTAGTTGTCTTCCAGAAATTCTTTCTAGTATATCCTTTATTTTTTCTTTATTTTCTATTATTGTCTTGGTACATTCTTCGAATTTCCCTTCTTTGTAATAGTAATAGTTATTTACAACTTCAGGGAATACATTGACTGATTCCAAAGCTTCAAAAAAAGGGTTCAGAAAAAATTCGGCATAACTGCCGTTACCAGTCGGTGCAGGAATTTCAGCTAAGGGTCTTCCAACATAATCTTTATATTTCTCTTCATTTAAGAAAGGATAAATTTTCCGCAATGGATCTGCAGTATCAGCAATATAGATTAATTTAGCCTTTCCACCTTTTCCATTAATTGCCTTTACAATAGCATCTGCCGTAAGTATTTCACGCATGCTACCTAAGTGGATAGGGCCAGAGGGTGTTATTCCAGAAGAAATTACATGCTCGTTTTTTTGTTCCAATAGTTGTTCAGCAACAACGTCAGCCCAATGCATCAGATTTTTACCGGTCTTGCTCTTATTAATGCCCTTAATGGGACATTATTTAGTTCATCTTCAGCCTTTTTGTTTATAAGAACCATTATTAATAATGGATTTCCACCTTGTTCTTTTACAAAGTTAATAGCCTCTTTTGTAGTTGAACCCGTACTTATTACATCATCAATCAAAATTACATTTTTATTTTTGAGTCCTGCATAATTCGAAGCATAATTGGTTTCAGTCCCTTCTCTACTTGTTCTTATCATTCCAAAGTCGACTTCTAAAATATCTGATACGATTGTAGCCAAAGGGATTCCATTATTTGTTAATCCAGCTATCATGTCAAATTCAAAACCTTTTTTTTCTTGTTCTTCTAATATGACGTCCGCCATTATTTCAGCAATCGCACTTATCCTTGATCCTGAAACACCGATTGTCCTCCATCCAACCTTAACATCAGGTGGCAATGCGTCATTAAATGAATCTGAAGCCTGTTTAGCCAAAAGCCATTCAACAGTAGCCTGTGAAAGATGCATTTCCTGACAAATTTCTCTTGTAGAGTGCCCTTTTTTCTTCAGTTCTTTTGCTTTTGCAGTCATTTTTTCAATTGACATAGTTATAATCTTAGTTCTTATTATTTAAGATTACCTATAGTATTATCTCAAATCTTAAATACAAACCTCTCGTGAAGCCGATATAAGTATGGCATTATGGCAAGGGAAATCTAAACGCAGGTCTACAGGAGCACGTCTTTCACCTCACAGGGGTAAAAAACGTTCAGAGATAGGCCGTGAGCTGCAGCAGGCAAAGGTGGGTGGCTTTACTAAGAAAGTTGCTAGAGCACGTGGAGGTGGCCGCAAGGATCGGCTACTTCGTACAGAATATGCTTCTCTGACAGATCTTAATTCAGGAGTTAGCTCTAGTGCAAAAATATTGGAAGTCATAGAAAACACAGCCAATCCAAATTATGTTAGGCAGAATATAATAACAAAAGGTTCAATTATAAACACTGAGAAAGGCAGAGCACGTGTTACATCAAGACCAGGGCAACATGGTGTTGTTAATGCAGTTCTATTGAATGATTGATGGTTAGTAAGCGCCCTATCGTAATTTATCCTGAATATTTTGATTCTAAATTCAGAAGATCACAAGGACGTAAGGTTCCTCTGAATCAATCTGTTAAGAATCCTACGGTTGACGAAATTTATAGTATTATTGTTGATTCGACTATTTCGTGTAGGAGAAGTCAAAAATCGTATTCAGGTAATTGGTCTTCATCTAAGGGGTCTCTTCAAGTTAGTTATGAGAAATCTAAGGTTTCCCTGCTTCATCAAATTGGAAAAGGATTGAAATCTTTAAGGAAAACCGATTAATTTACCAAGGCTCGTTTTTGACACCCAATTTGTAGCCTATTATGTTCACTCCTCTATGAAGAAATGGTGTAAGAACAAGTATTGTGAAAAGAGGTACCCATCCGTCTAAAATCCATGAAAGAAGCCAATCACGTTGGAAAATCAGACATAATAAAAGTGACATAAATATGAAATCATACATATCTAAAAGTGCAAACTTGTCACCTCTTTGGAGGTTCAGTCTTCTTTTGTAGAAAGAAGCTGTCATATCACCGAACAAAGCACCAAAAGATAACAAGAAGAATATTGAAGATATAGTAAGATAATCCGTCCCCCAGAGTAAATTTTCACTATATGTTGGATCTTTCCTAAAAATGAGTAATAGTCCATATCCAACAACAATTCCTCCAATGGTACCACCAATTAGTCCACTCCAAGTTTTTCCATCTCCTAAGATTCTATTTCCATCACTATACAATTTTCCTTGATCAATGGGATACTTTCCACCTGTTAAAACTGCAATTGTATTTGCTAAATAGGCTGGTGCCATAATTAGTAGGACAACAAAGATGCACTCCATTGTAGAATATGATTCTAGGTCCATTATTTTCTGCCCAGTTCTTCCTTCAAGTTTTCAATTATATCAACCGGTGTAGGATCTACATTGTTCAATTTTGCTAATTCAATGGAAACCAAATCACCTAAAATTGCGTTACTCATCATTCTTGTAAGGGGATATTTTCCTTTTGCTACAATTTCTATAACATTACTATTCTTCCAAGCTAATTTCTTTGTAATCTCGAACCGCGATTCAATATAATCATTTTCTTCTATATCTCTTAGGATAACAACTGCTAGATTCTTGTTATTATTACTCCAACCTACTATTTCATTATGGTTCATTTCAGGGAAGACATGGTGTAAAGCTATTTGCTTGCTATTTTCCTCAATTTGACATCTCCATCTGTACGCAATAGATTCCATTATTCCCGCAGCGTATATGCAAGGAATTTTACCTTTGATTTCCTTAGCGATTTCTTTCGCTTTTTTCCTTTCAATATCTAAAAGTGTAACTTCTTTAATTTGTTCAGTTAGATTATTTGGGCCTATCTTTTCGAGCAGAGGCTTTAGTAAAAGGGGGAGGGCTGCCCTTGGTTGATGTCCTTTTTCAATCTTTGTCACAGTACCTCCATAATTTTCAACTATTTTTTCTAAAATACCGCCTGTGGTTATCGCGTCTAGTCTACAACCTAATTCTATTGCTTTTTTTGCAGCTGAAAGTGTTTCTTCTGTATTTCCCGAGTAAGATATACAAATAACATAATCCTTTTTTTGAGTCCAATCTGGCAAATTATAATTTTTCCAAGATATAATTTGCAAATCTGAATTAGATAATGAAGCAGCTATATCACCACTTATTCCTGAACCCCCCATTCCGGAAACAATTACTCTTTCTACATTTTCGAGTCTTTTAGCTATGTCTTTATTTTTAAACATTTTAGTAAAATCCATAGTGTCTTTTTCAATTTCTATTCCCATTAAGTCAGTATGTAATTGTTAGTTAATAAACCTGCAGGTAAGGTTAAATTTTGTCGGAAGTCTTTTTATTGCCCAATTTGCATGGCAAAGTATTCCTAAAGGATGTAGGGGATTCAAATGAGTAAAACTGGAGTATCAAAAGCTAGTACGAAAAATGCACTTCTTGTTTTGGGTGTGGCAATTATGTATCTTATTACATTGGGCCCTACGGGCAGCGCAGCCAACACTAATAAAATCTATTTGGATTCTTCTATCGCTAATGGTTCATCAACGGATATCATGGTTGGCGGAGCTTCAATTTATGCAACTCTAACTTTTACTAGCCAAGATGATTCACAACATAGAAAAATGGATGTTTACCTAGTAGCCAATTTCCCTGGTGGTGAAGTGTGGTCTTATGATTTTTTTGACACTGCACTGAACCCTATTGACGGTAACACAATATCGGTAACAAAAGGTAGTTCGGAGACAGTCAAGTTCCGAATAAAGTGTAAGACTTCTGACGGTTGCGAAGATGGAGATAGTAACCAAGTTCAAATTTATGGTAAGACAGATCCGCAGTGGTTCGATGGAGGCACAGACAGTGGTACTACTAGCGGTTGTAAGCTTACAAATTCATGTGTAGACACAACGGCAGCTAGTAGTTCGTTTAATGCAACTAATGTCATTGCCTTGACCTTCAATGCACGTACAGATTCATCATCAACACTAGTTTGTGATGACGAATCTAGTTCAGGCGATAATTTGATGTATCAAGGCCAAACATATGGCTGGGACTATACACTAACTAATACAGGATGGAATGATGATTCTTATTCGTTTGCAACATCTATAACAAGTGATGATGCGCCTACAGATGGATGGGATATAAAACCAGGTATTGATAACGGAAAGCAGTTAACAGGC
>CAZWJS010000034.1:0-14591 GCA_964634895.1 uncultured archaeon
AAAGCCTTAAATTCTCTAGACATATCCTCGTATTGAAGACCGTATATTAGCTTTAATGGTAAACTAATAAGTAGTTGTTTACTGGACATTTATGGACTTAGATAATATATCCAAAAATACACGTATTTACGAGGAAAATGAGGATTATATTATCTTAGACAATGAACAAAAGATGCCTGTGATTATGTGGAAAGATAAAAATGTAGTCAGAGATCTTAAGATAAGTAGAATTATGAAAAAGGCAATTCAATCGGTCGGGGAAGAAAAATATGGTAGAGGAAATTTCTTCATTGATCGATTTCCGAAAGGGAAAGAAAAATATTTAACTTGGTATTGTAGACCTAATATGAATCTAGACTTGATTAAAGAAAAATCAAATAATAGCTATTAGATAAGCCCAGTTAGATTCTACTATCTCAACATCATAAAACTTCCCAAGTTCTAATTCTTCTTTAACAATGATGGGGCGGTAATTATCATCTCTACACAGTGTACTACCTGATTTTTGATTTTCTACTGCTAAAACGGAGGTTTTACAACCTACAAATCTCTTGAAACTTTTAGCACCTAAGGCCTGCCTAAGAAATGTTAATTCTCTAGATCTATTCTTGACCACGCTTCCGTCTAATCTCTTGTATCTAGCAGCTGATGTTCCTTGCCTAGGTGAAAAACGAGTTATATTTACCAAATCTGGTAAGAGACGTTCAAGTAATTCAATAGTTTGCTCATGATCCTCAACAGTCTCTCCTGGAAATCCAGTTATGACATCTGTAGTTATCATCATTTCTGGATAACATGAACGGAACGTTTCAACAACCTTCCAAAAATCTTCTAAGGTGTGTTCCCTTAGCATTCTATCAAGAACCTTCTGAGACCCTGACTGAATAGGTAAATGAAGGAATTTATATGTTCGAGAATCTCCCCAAGCTTTAGCCATAGAGTCTGCGCGGCCCGCAACCAGCATAGGATTTAACATTCCGACCCTCAGCCTAAAATTACCTTCCAAATGTGATAATTCTTCTAGTAAAAACTCAAGACTTGAATCCCTATCTGCACCAAATGCTCCATTATCTTGCGATGTTAGAAGCAATTCCTTGCTTCCTGAATCTATTGCATATTGGGCTTTGAAGAATATATCATTGATAGAACGAGATGTGACGCGCCCACGTGCTCTCAAAGTAGCACAATAGGTACAACGACCTAAACACCCTGAAGATATAGGTAATATTGTAGTCAAAGACGATGACTGCTTCTCGGGTTTACAGCCGCCTCTACCAATTAAGTCTCCTAAACCATATATGTCGCCTGGAGATACAAGTGTTGCCTTTGGAAATCTGGAATTCAAAACTTTTGAATCGGCAGTTGCCATACACCCGCTAACTATGACCTTTTTTCCTTGATCTATTAATTCAGAAATACGTCTCTCCATTTTGTTTTGCGTAGTTTCAATTACTGTACAAGTCCCAAGAACAACTGTTTCTGCTGAATCTGAATTCACTGCTAATTCATGACCTAAGTCATAGGCATGGTCTCTCATCTCTATTGTTTCGCCTTGATTAGCCGTACAACCATATCCTTCAAACCAGATAGACATAAATTTCCAACAAATCCTCTAATTAAGACCCTCCCTCTATGATTTAAGTGCTGATTAATCTAGAAGGAATCGATGGTTGCGGAAAGTCCACCCAATGCAAATTACTGAAGGAAAAAATAGAAAGTATCGGCAAGAATGCAATAATACTCAAAGAACCAACTAATGAACCACACGGCCAGAAACTATGGGATGTATTACATGGAAAAAGGAAGGCTACAAATGAAGAAATCTTAGAGTTTTTCATTTTAGACAGAACACAGCATGTGAAAGAAAAAATTAAACCGGCATTAGACAAGGGAATAGTTGTACTTATGGATAGATACTATTACTCATCAATGGCTTATCAAGTTGCTGGAGGTTTAGACGTTGATTATGTTAGAAATAAACATGATTTTGCGCCAACGCCCAATATTGTACTTATCTTTGATTTACCCGTTTCTACCGCCCTAGAAAGAGTACGTGGCCATAGTGAAGCGGATGAATTCGAAAAAGAAGAACATCTAGAAAAAGTTAGAGCCGCTTATCTTAATCTTAAAAGCGATCCTAGAGTTACAATATTAGATGGAACAAAAAGTCCTGAAAAAATATTTGAACAAGTATGGGAAAAAGTGTTGGAGATAAGGAATGAATGAACTACTTTTCTACGCAAAAGTGATATTGCTTATTGTCTTACTATATGACGTAGGTATTCTTTTCAGGAAACCCGAAGAAGGAAGCAAAATTACTACCTTTGATTTCTTTAAAGAAATAGAAAGAAAAGGAATAAACGGTGTGTTGATTCCTTGCACTATGATCTTCATTATTGGACTTGATTATATTCAAGAAGTTGATATTTACCTTTCATTAGCTCTTCTTGTTCTTAGTATACTTTACCTTGGTTACCCTCGGCCTTTGGCTTTAGGAAAAAAGGGAATTCTATTAGATGGAAAAACCATAGTGAAAGAAAGAATCCTAAAAGCTAAAAAAACCGAAACAGGAGGTAGAATCTCAATTGAATGGTACGGATGGCTCATGGAAAAAGAATTACCTGATTGTAAAGTAACAGATGCTATTTTAGAAGAATTTAGTGACTAAGAAAAAAGCCCTAAAACACGCTGAAATATACTATACATACCCGAAATTGGACCAAGATTTCCCTTATTTTTTAATCTCTTTCCAGAAATTACATCAAGTTCTCTCAAAACATTGAGCGCTTTGGGAGTATCAAGATCATCATCAAGAGCTTCTTCAAATTTGTTAACTAAAGGAGCAGTCTCTTCATCCTCAAGAGGATTTGTAGAATCTACAATCAGACAATCTACTGCATTTTCTCCAAGACGCTCTCCTTCCTGACATGCTCCAAGTAAACTCTCGGGTGAATACGGAGTGAACTCGCGATAATGATGACTCAACAAATAAAAACGAAGTGCTGCAGGTGGACAATCCTCAAAAACTTCCTCTAAAGTTATTCGCTCCCCTCTTGATTTAGATAATTTGCCTTCGGCATCTTCCATCAGCCCATTGTGCATCCAAAAATCACAATAATTACCCAAACCTATCTTTTCAGCAAGTATCTGCTCAGTTTCATGGTGCGGATATATCAAATCTATTCCGCCCCAATGAATATCAATTGGAAGATCCAGTTCGGATGATGACATCAAAGTGCATTCTAAATGCCAACCGGGACGTCCCGGAGGCACCCCCTCGAATTCCCAGATCTTACCGCCTTCAAGAGTCGGACCCCACAATAAGGTATCATGGGGACATTCTTTAGGGCCTAAATCAACTTCAGAGGTTCCTTCCACTAAAGATTCCTCTAAATTGACGCCCAACAACTTGCCATGTTCCTCTTGCTTTATTCTTAGAAATATTCCTTCTTCGGTCTGATAAGCTTTACCAGTGTTCAATAATTTTTTAGTTTCTTCAGCTATTTGTTGAACAAAATCTGAAGCTCTAGTGTATTTTGTTGCAGACGTATTAGAAAGTAATTTCATTTTTCCAAGAAATTCTTCTTCATATTTACGAGTGAAATCAAATTCGTCAATTCCAGTTTTTAAGGCTCCTAAAGCAGTCTCATCAGCTACATCTGTAAAATTCTGTATGTGATCTACTTCATAGCCTCTATAACCTAACCATCTTTTCAGAATATCAAATGAAACATATGATTTAGCATGCCCCAAATGTGTGTCAGAATAAACTGTAGGACCGCAGATATACAATCCCAATCTCTTAGAACTTGGATTGAAAATTTCTTTCTTGCCAGAAGCTGTATTGAATAATCTCAACCTTTGTCCCCCCCTCCTCTAGCACAGATATTGGACTCATCTGGCCAATCGTCTCCATAGAACATTGAGATGCAATAACTGTGTGCATTGTAACCTGTAGAATCCAACAAATTGGTAACTCTAAAATTTGGAGCCGGAACAATTATCTCAACCGTGGATTTGTCTGGAATTGCCTGAACTGTAGCCTGCAGCATTCCTTGCCAATTTTTGCATCCCGGTTCAACCACCCAAGGACCTATTTCATACCAAAAATCCTCGCCTTTAGCCATAATGAAACCCTTCACAGAACCATCCTCTCCAAGTGCTACAAATGAACATTGAGGAAGATAATCATTTATTTCTTTCAGAAACTGAGAACGGTCTCCGCCAAACTGGCGTTGATCTATTGCTAGGATCTCATCCATATATCCTTCAGCAGGAGCAATATTTTCATCTGAACCTATATCAAAAGGTTGAAATGATTTCATGTCTGAATCAAGTCGAAACTGAGTTGACATGCCCTCAGGAAGAAAACCTAGTTCCTTGTAGAAAGAAGTCACTTCCATTCTTGACTGGACTCTTACAGATTTACATGATTCAAGTCGTTTCATTGCTTCCTTGAGAAGAATCTTGCCAACGCCCTTACCTCTACTTTGAGATGAAACGACTACATTACCAATCATTCCTAGATTTCCATAATCAAAGGCTGTTGTAACTCCAAGTGAAGATTCGCCCTCATAGGCTATTAGAGGAATACTAATGCCAAGAAGCCTGCGCCAATCTTCTATTGAATTGCCCCAATTTTCAGAATCTGTCAATGATTTTGCAAATTCAATGTCTGATTCCAGCATATCTCTAATCTTAATCATTCAGACAAACCCTCATCACAATCTTGTTGACCATAAGTCAAGAACTTTTTTTCCGATCTCTGAAGCTTGAGGCGACAGCTTCCATAGCCAAAATCCTCACCACCATACCAATGTGGACAATCTTTGCACTTGAGCATTGTGTTCAAGGATTAAACTAGACGTTAATGAAGATATCTATAATGAAAAAATCTTATAATAAGCAGTGGTCATGATGAAAGTATGAACAAAAGCTCATCAGTCATCATAGCGCTTATGCTAACATTGACAACCATGAGTACCGGATCTATAGAAGAAACTGATTTTGAGATTGTAAATAACTCCTCAAACGGCTTTGATGCCCATGAAAATGATACAATCAACAGAACAAATACTTTCCCTTTTGATATTCTCTTTGATGACTATCATGAATACTACGAAGTTGTTTCACAATTACAAAAATTTGCAAATGATTATCCCGATATTGTTGAGATATACACTTTAACAGACATAATTCCTGCAGGTGAAACCTGGCAAGGAAATGAAGTTATTGGAATTAAAATATCGGATAATGTAGCAAACGAACCTGATTTCTATGATGACCCGGATGAAGAAACGTTCTTCGTAGTTGGAAATCATCATGCTCGAGAATGGATGACTGTCGTCACCACACTTTATTTTGTTTATTTTCTAACCCATTACTATGGCATGGAGCCCACTGACAATGATGGTGACGGATTGATTAATGAAGACATGATTGATGGAGTAGACAATGATGGTGATGGTGAACAAGGCGGGCGTGTTGATGAACAAGGTAGAGCCTTATTTGATGGAATTGACAACGATGGAGACGGAATTATAGATGAGGGAATAGATGAAGACCCAAGCGAGGCTCGAGTAACTCATTTAGTTAACAACAGAGAAACTTGGATTATACCTATACTAAATCCTGATGGATACATATATGATAGAGAAGACCCTGAGAGGTTTTGGCGTAAAAACTTACGAGATAATACGGATGATGATAGATATCAGGAAGGGTGTGATGGAGTAGATCTTAATCGAAACTATCCTTTTGAATGGGGGCATAACACACAACCTACAGCACTGCTTGGAGAAGATGGAGAAGTTGAATTTACAGTTGATGATGATAATCCTTGTTCAGACGTCTATCACGGGCCTCGCGATCAACATGATGATGATGGAGATTGTGAATTAAACTGTGACTTTCCATTTGTAGGACTTGGAGATCAAAACACGCAAACAGGAGTGGATGAGGATCCTCCTGATGTGAACAGAGAAGATGACGATAATGACGGTAAAATCGGAGAGGATAAAGAAGGTGGATTTTCCGAACCTGAAACTCAAGTGATAGAGTATCTAACTTGGAGATTAGATATATACGAGGATTATCCTCAAGTCGAATATTTGGAAGATTACCAAAATGGAACTGAGAGAAACAACTGGCCAGAAATGTTTGTCACAAGTCCTGATGGAGATTACATTCGAAATTATAGAACTGAAGCTCATGATATGAAACACAATATCATGAATTCAGTATCATACCACTCGTGTTCTAATCTTTACATTTGGCCATGGGGATTCAAGGATCAAGACCCTCCACATGAGCTCTATATGGAGAATCAAGTAAAACCCCTTATGAATTTGACTGGATATGGTAACTGGAAGGATCAAGGAGGGTACAAAGTATCTGGTGATATCAATGATTACCAATATGGAATGCAAGGTTCATTTTCATACACTGTTGAGTTGAATAGCTGTGGACAGCAAGGTGAGCTTGAGGGGGGATTCCATGCTGATACACGACTTATCCGGCCAACTGTAAGAATGCATCTTTTGACCAACGTGCACTTCTTGGATGAATCGCCTAATGCAAGAATTGGACAGATGTTCCCAGATTTTGGAGACATTGATGGTGATGGTATCAGTTCCCCTGAGGAAACGATGATGCCTAAACTAAGCATATTGTCATCAAAAGGGGAAACTGTTGGATTCCAATCTGATACCGATGTTGATTTTGGTGAATACTTTGCCAAGGACGACCTGCCTGTAAGGGTTAAGGTTGAGGATTCACAATTCATGTTGCAGGATTCACTAATGTTGAATTATAGAACTGGTAAAATGGCTGAGGAAGTATGGAAAGAAATTCCTATGTTATGTATCACGGGTTGTGACACTAAAGATTACACAGACTACAGTGCTGAATTCACAATACCAAGAAGAGACTCCGTTTTCATAGCATACATTCCTGAAGTTGAAGAGGCTACCAACATTCAATTCTATGCTGTAGCTCAAGATTCAAGACTTGCCAACGAATACGGTGGTGGATTTGTTTTAACTGGGTATGGTGCTGCAGAACCTATTGAAATCTTTGTAGATGATATAATTGGATTTGGAAATCCTATTATTGATTTCTTTGCAGTAGCAATGATGATGGGGATAATGTATGGAATTGTTTGGGGAGGGTTATACAAGACTGTAGGAATTGCTACAGAGGCTGAAAGAAGAAAAAATGAAGATGATGAATCACGAAATAAAATGCCTAAGAAAAAGACCAAACCTCCTACTAAACCACCAAATAAAGCTAGCCAAAGAAGAATAGCTGCAATACCTAAAGGAGATTAAGATTAATGGCTGAAGATAAGCAACCTGAAGAATTTTCATCTAGATTAGGGTTGATTCTAACAACTGTAGGGGCGGCTGTAGGTACTGGGAATATCTGGAGATTCCCCAGAGAAGCAGCAGCAAATGGAGGCGGCTCCTTTATGATTGGTTGGTTGATTTTTCTTTTTGCTTGGTCGATTCCTTTGCTTATGGCTGAATTTGCAATAGGAAAGAAAACAAGACTAGGAACAGTAGGCGCTATGAGAGATATGGCAGGACGAAAATTCACTTGGCTTGGAATATGGATGATGTGGGTTGGAACTGCTGTAGGATTTTACTATGCTGTAGTAATGGGATGGACAATCAGATACTTTTGGATTGCAATTTCAGGCCAAATGAGTGATGCAACAGATACAACAGAAACACAGGCTCTTTGGGATAACTTCATATCTTCACCTGGAGAAGTAGTTCTTTTCCAACTAATAGCTGTAGGATTTTCAGCATTTATTGTTTACAATGGCATAAGTGGTATCGAGAAAGCAAACAAAATATTGATTCCTTGTCTAGTCACCTTCCTTGTAGTCGCAATGATTTATCCATTTATTCTGAACCCAGCGGGCGCCATGATGGGATTGAAATTCCTTTTCATACCCCAAGGAGAATATCTATTCAAAGGTGAAACTTGGATTCGAGCACTAACTCAATCGGCATGGTCAACATCTGCAGGTTTTGGAATGGCAATAACATATGCTGTAGCTATGAGAAAGAAAGAAGATATTGGCCTCAATGCATTTCTCACTGGACTTGGTAATAACTCAGTTTCTTTAATTGCAGGCGTGGCCGTATTAGGCACTGTATTTGCGTTGTCTGATTCAACTGCGGAGGGTTTAGAAGCCGTAGAGTCCGGATCATCCGGTTTAACTTTTATCCATTTAACTGCATTATTTGCATCAATGGGAACTGCTGGATGGATTATAGGTAGTATTTTTTTCTTGGCCATGTCTTTTGCAGCTTTAACATCAATGGTCTCTACTTTACAAGGCTGTGTCGTCAATTTTGTAGATATGGGATGGGAAAGAAAAGAAGCTGTAAAATATATTGCCATTGCAGTTGCTCTAGCAGGTATACCCTCAGCAATAAGTTTAGAATTCTTAGATAATCAAGATTTTGTATGGGGCACCGGTTTGATAGTATCTGGATTAATGGTTGCAGTAGTCGTTATGAGATTTGGAGTTAGCGATTTTAGAAAGAATTTGATTAACACGGAACATGCTGACATTCAAATTGGAGAATGGTGGGAATTTATAATAAAATATGTTTTCCCTATTGAATTTACTGCAGTTTTTGGCTTTTTCATATATGAAAAACTACAGGATGAAGGCCAATCACCAATTGAAGGAATGGGATTAGGACTTTTCACCATTATTACAATGATTGTACAATGGTTTATTATTCTAACAATATTCATCTTTTTCCTAAATGATAAAGTAGCTGATGCTGCGAAAAAGGGCCCTGTATCGGATGGTAACTTTGATGATGACGTAGAATGGGCTGAGAGTGTCTAAAAATTACCTCAAAAGTTGAGATTTGGCGGCCGTAAATTCCTCTTGGCTTAGCATCCCGCGATCTTTAAGTTCACCTAATTTACGAATCTGCTCAAGTAAGGCTTCTCTACTATCTTTAACTGCAGTAGTATCTTTGAGATTACTGCCCCAATCATCTCTGCGATCTGAACGCTTTTTAAGACGAGAACCACATTTTCCACATATTCTAAAATTGGCTGGAGCCCTTGCCCCACACTTCCCACAAACGACATGAAAATCTTCAGTTATAACCTCACGGTGTGAATATAATTCTGCTTTTTCCTCCTCACCAGGCGGAATTTCACTCAAAAAGATATTTGCATTCTCATAATCATTAGGAAACCAATCTCTCCTAACAACTGAGAATGTATCACCTTCAATAGAATGATAATATAAATCCATACGGCTAATTCCCCTATCCTTAGATGCACTCCTAACCTCAAAATTAAAATGAATCTCTTCGTTTGAGTTTAAACTATCTAATATTGTTTTCCCACGTGTCTCTAAATTATCAAATGATATTGTTACTGAACGAGCTTGCCCATTACCTGAATTAATAACTAAAACGTCTAAAGAAGTCCACTCATTCATCACTGAAGGTAGGGATTGTGAGGCGGTAATCTCTAAAAAAGGAAAGCTGAAACTAGACGGTTCTGAAAAATCAAAATTATCGGTTGAAGACTCAATCTTAGGTGCTAGTAAGTCTTTCAATACTTTTTCTTTATTAATTCCAGATTTCTGGATTCTTTTCTTCTTAATTTTACGAACTTTTTTTTTCTCACCGAAATCAGTAAATGAGACTTTATCGGACATCATCTAAGTCATGTAAAGGGGTAAATATACGCGCTAGCCTTTATTTTTCATCATCGACTTCTTCGTAATCTACATCTACCACATTATCATCATCAACTTCCGAACTATCATCCTCAGACTGATTGCTGGCTTGCTCCTCTGCTGCCTGCTGATAAGCCATTTGACCTATCGTTTGTGATGCCTGTTGGAAATCTTCAAGAGCTTTTTTCATAGCATCTAAATCATCGCCCTTCATTGCTTCTTGTAATTTCTCCTTGGACTCATCAACTTTTGATTTAGTATCTTCATCAACCTTTTCTCCTAAATCTTTGATAGCTTTTTCTGTAGCATAAATAAATGATTCTGCTTGATTACGTGTTTCAATAACTTCTCTTGCCACTTTATCTTCGTCAGCAAATTTTTCAGCTTCTTTAACTTTTTGATCAATTTCATCATCACTCAAATTAGATTTTGATGTTATTTCTATCTTTTGCTCATTATCTGTGCCTAAATCCTTCGCTCTAACATTCAAAACGCCATTACGATCTATATCAAAAGTTACCTCAATCTGAGGAACTCCTCTTGGTGAAGGAGGTATTCCTACAAGCTGAAAACGACCTAATGTATCGTTATCTGCAGCCATTGTTCTTTCACCTTGAAGGACATGAATCTCAACTGCTGGCTGATTATCTGCAGCTGTAGAAAAAATCTTGGACTTGTTAGTGGGAATTGTAGTATTTCTATCTATTAATGGTGTTAAAACAGACCCTTCAGTTTCAATACCTAATGTTAGTGGCGTAACATCCAAGAGAACTATATCTTTCACATCTCCTGCAAGAACACCAGCTTGAATTGCTGCACCCATAGCAACACATTGCATTGGATCAACTCCTCTTTCAGCCTTACGACCTACGAATTTTTCAAACGCTTCTTGAACTGTGGGCATTCTTGTTGGACCACCTACAAGAATAACACGGTCAACGTCACCGGGCTTTAGTTTCGCATCTTTGAAAGCTTGCTTAATTGGCTTCTCACAACGAGCAATAACTTTACTTACAGTTTCTTCTAATTTAGCTCTAGTTAAATCATGCTCAAAATGTTTAGGCCCACTAGAATCTGACCAAATATAAGGTAAATTAATTGTTGCTTTAAGAGTATTGCTTAACTCAATCTTAGCTTTCTCTGCAGCATCTCTGAGCCTCTGTGTAGCAGCTTGATCATCTCGTAAATCAATTCCATTTTCTTCTTGGAAAATGTCTGCCAAATAATCAACTATAGCATCATCCATGTCAGTTCCACCTAATTTGTTGTCACCTGATGTTGATATTACATCAAAAACACCGTCATCCATTTCCATTATTGTAACATCAAAAGTTCCTCCACCCAAATCGAGAACGGCTACGGTGTATTCTCCCTCCTTCTCAAGGCCATAAGCCAATGCTGCTGCTGTTGGTTCATTAATTATGCGCTCAACTTTGAGACCAGCTATCTTTCCTGCATCTATTGTAGATTGTCTTTGACCATCATTAAAATAAGCTGGAACTGTGATAACTGCCTTCTGAATATCCACTCCTAAATGTGATTCAGCGTCAGCCTTAATCTTTTGTAAAATCATTGCTGAAATTTCTTCAGGAGAATATTTTTTCTTCTTAATTGTAACTCTGTGCTTCGTACCCATCTGCCTTTTAATTCGCATAACCGTGTTCTCTGGATTAAGAACTGCTTGCCTCTTAGCAGGGTCACCTACTATACGATCACCATCTTTTGTAAATGCTACCACAGAAGGAAACATCTTGCCACCAAAAGTAGAACCTTCTGCTGAAGGTATGATGACTGGCCGCCCACCTTCCAAATATGCTGCCTCTGAATTTGTGGTTCCCAAATCTATTCCAATTATTATTTCTTTTGACATTTTACTCACCATTTTCTTTTTTATTTTCTTTTTCACTTTTCTTTGATACTACTACCTTTGCAGGCCGAAGCAATTCCTCTTCCAATAAATAACCCGATTGAACAACATCTACTATTGTATCAGGTTTGACTTCATCACTTTCAATACTTGTCAATGCCTCATGCAATCTGAAATCAAATTGCTCATTCAATGGATTAAAACGTTGAATTTTCATAGATTCCATAAAAGATATAATCAATTTATTTACTCCTTTTATACCGTCCAATGAACTTTCCAGATCAGGATATGCATAGTTAACTGCAGTATCCATAGTATCAATAACCTCTAAAAAAGAAGAGAGGACTTCGCCCTTAATTCGAAGGGAAAGATGTTCTTTATCTCTGTCTAAACGCTTGCGAAAATTATCAAAATCGGCAACAGCTCTTAAAAACTTGTCATTAGTTTCTTCAAGTTCAATTTTTAATTGAGCAATTTCTTGTTCGGGAGACGAGTCTTGAGACTCTTCTTCAGCACCTTCGGAGTCTTGTTTAGCCTTGGTTTTCATCAGTTATGAACCTGAGGTTGTTAACCTCTCATTTAAAGGAAAAGCACTCTATATAAAATTTCTTAATTATTTAAGACCAAATTTCTCACGAGCTTCGGAGACTCTCTTACGATAAACCTTAGGAAGTTGGTAGCGCGCTATTTGCTCAACTTCAGTCCACCTTTTCTGAAATTCTTTCTTCGAATTAGTAGAAACAATTTCTTCAAATTTATCCATATAATACTTTGTCAACCACAAATAATATGCTGAAAATGATAAGGTAATTAAACCTATTATGAGAATCCAGATATCATAATCGCCAACAAAATCCAAGATAGTTGTCGGTGAAATAGAAGAATCTGAATACCATTGGCCCACAACTCCCACAAAGACCATGAAAGAACTTAATATCGTTCCAACAAGACTAATTGCTAACATATGCTCCTGTAGAACGTCATCAATCTGCTTCCTCAATTCACTTGCCATATAATGTATTTACAAATGCTTAAGTATAAAGATTACGCAAAAAAAATAATAATATTTACTAGCCTGTCATTAATTTTACATGAGTACTGCTAAAAGAATGGATTTGCTAGGCAGTGAAACTGCATTTGCAGTTTCTGCTGAAGCTGCAAATTTAGCATCCAAAGGAACTAAAATCTATCCTTTCCATTTAGGGGATATCAATCTCCCAACGCCAAATTCAATAGTGGTAGCTGCTCAGGCTGCGATTGAAGCTGGAAAAACGGGATATTGTCCTGCACCAGGCATACCTGAACTTAGAGAAGCATTAGCTAAAGATGTTGGTAGTGCAAGAGGTTTAGATTATGAAATAGATAATGTTTCAATTCAACCAGGCGGAAAACCAAGTATTGGAAAATACATTGCTGCAATGATGGAGAAAGGAGAGGTTGTACTATATCCAAATCCAGGATATCCTATCTATGAATCCCAAATTGAATTCTATAGAGGGGTAGCTTGTCCATACGGATATGTAAACACATCAGAAGGACTAAAATTAGATTTTGATGCAATAGAAAGCGGAATTGAAAAGGGAGCTAAACACATATTTTACAATAATTACAATAATCCAACGGGTGCCTCATCCTCCGATGAAGAAATGAAACATTTGGCTAAATTGGTGATCGATAATGACATGTTTCTAATCTCAGATGATGCCTATTTTGACACGCTATATGATGGAAATCCAAAATCAATAGCCAGTCTTTCCGGGATGTATGAAAGAACGCTAACAATGTACACCTTTTCCAAAAAATTTGCAATGACTGGATGGAGATTAGGAGGTGCTATTGGACCAAAAGATATTATTGAGCAAATTACAAGATTGAATGTTAATATGGAATCGTGTACAACACACTTTATCCAGCATGCTGGAGTAGCAGGACTGAATGCACCTAAAGAAGAAACACAAGAAATTCTTGATAAATTACGAGGTAGAAGAGATATCTTAGTTGAAATATTGAATAATATAGATGGCGTGGAAGCTCATATACCTGAAGCTGGCTTCTATGTATTTCCAAAAATAACGGATTTATTACAACGATTGGGTTTCAATGATGTTGAAGAATTCAGAAAAGTGATGCTTAAAGAAACTGGTGTAAGTTTCTGTGGTAGACACCATTTTGGAAGGCCTTTAGGTAATGAAACTGATTCATATATTCGATTAGCATTCTCAGGAATTGGAAAAAAAGACTTGTTGGAGGGAATGAATCTTTTCAAAGAATGGATTGATTCAAATACAAAATAATGGCTAAGGCTATGTTTGGAGCTGGATGTTTTTGGGGTGTTGAATACAATTTTTCCAAAATTAAAGGAGTTAATGAAGTTGTATCTGGATATAGTGGCGGTAAAATAAATAATCCAACTTATGAACAAGTTTGTAGTAACAATACAGGCCATGCAGAGGTTGTGTTGATTGATTATAATTCCGATATTGTTTCCTATGACACTCTACTAAATGTTTTTTGGAAAAAACATGATCCAACGACACTCAATCGACAAGGTGTTGACACAGGAACGCAATATAGATCTGCAATATTTTATTTTACTGAAACACAAAAAGAAATTGCAAAGAAATCTCTGGATTATCATCAGAAAAAATTAGGAAGTAGTAAAATTGTAACTGAAATTACTGAAGCAAAAGAATTCTGGAAGGCCGAAGAATATCACCAAAAATATTTTGAAAAACACGGAAAGCATTAGTAAACAAAATCGTCAACCCCAGAATAAGAATATATAAGAAATAATCAATGCTGGAATTGCACTGTACAAAGTAGCAACTACAGCCATACGGGGAGTCAAAGCAATAGCAGGGAACAAAGCATCACCATCATTTGAAATTGCATTACCAATTAAAGCTGCAAATGGAATTATTCCACTAAGATATAAAGTCGTAACCAATATTTGAGGACCACAACCTGGTACAAAACCAACTAAAATAGCTAATAAGGGAA
>CAZWJS010000035.1:0-12551 GCA_964634895.1 uncultured archaeon
ATATGAGGAAGAAGGTAGTCCTTATTTTTCTACATCTAGATTGTGGGATGATGGAATAATTGATCCTTTGGACACTCGTATGATAATTGCTTTAGGTATTTCTACATCATTAAATAAAAAGTCCAAAACAACAAATTTTGGTGTTTTTAGAATGTAAGTGTTAAATATTAGCGTTTTTTTATAGGTACGATGGAAGAATCAATTTGCCGTATTGAGCTTGAAATTGAGGATAAGACTTACATTGCTAAAGTTCAAACTGATATGGGAGGCCCTCGTGAGTATCAAAGTAAACGTTTTGATAGACTTCTTACGCAATTAATGACTGAGTTACAAGCCGAGTTTGAACCTGATTTTGAATGAATTGGT
Source organism: uncultured archaeon (assembly GCA_964634895.1). Classification (GTDB taxonomy): domain Archaea; phylum Thermoplasmatota; class Poseidoniia; order MGIII; family CG-Epi1; genus CG-Epi1. Next base: position 367 of record CAZWJS010000035.1, read on the forward strand.
TCCCGTTTCTAGCTCCAATTAGCGTTAGTTTAGGTCTATTGATTGGATACTTTATAATTAAATCTGTAGCTCGTAGAATGGGTAAGCCTTTACCAGGAATTGGAGAATTATTATTTCCAATCCATCATAAAGATTCTAAGTTAGATAAAAGGCATCGAAAAGGCAACCGTTAAATGCTGCGCTATCAATAACGGTATAGGTGTAATATGCGTTCCTTAGTAATTTTTGCTTTCGCGCTAGCAGTTTCTTTAGCAGTTATGGATGAGGTCTCGGCCTCTCCGGACGTCACTTCGGTGACTATAAATCCAAATGCAATTGATAATCAAGTTGATGAACAAGTCAGTTTTCAGGCCGAATGTTCAATTTGTAGTGAAGAGGGAGGTTTGCAGTATTTCTACTGGAATACAAGTGTAAATGAAGCAACGCTTAAAGAGGGAACCTCTTTTGCTGAACTCAATTTTGATAGATCTTCTACAGAATTTACGAAAGGAGAACACCAAATAACACTTCAAGTTCAGGATGATAATGGGCAATGGAGCGATAAGGACGATCCCGATGCTACAACCACTTTATCAGTTGATGGAAAAGATGGGGGTAGTGGTTCTATTACAGTTAATTTTCAGATAGATCCTCCAATGGTTAGTCTAGGCCAAACAGCTGCCTTTAGAGCTTGTAAGGACATTCAACCAGATCCGTTACCTTGTGTTGATGATCCAAATGCCGTTTTACAATTTGATTGGGATATAATGCTTGAAGGTGAGAGTGTCTGGACAGATTTAGGAAATTATCAAAGTTTTGAAGAAGATGATTTTGTCGTGGGGGATCATATGGTTCGTCTTATAATAACAAATGAAGATGGTGAGAGTAGTGATGGAACTGATACACTTGAGTTCATAGTTAATCCGCCAATACCTATTGCCCTTATTGTAAATGGCCCTGATTTTGTGTTAAAGGCGGGGCAGGATCTTTCAATACAAGGTAATTGTTATGATAGGTTTATGGTGGAGGATGACAATTGTGGTTATTTTTGGGAACTTAGAGAGGCAGATGGTAATGCCTTAGTTTCAGAGTTTACAACTAAAGAAATAAAGCTAACAGGTTTGACACAACAAACCTATGCTCTAAAGCTAAGGACTCAAGATGCAAATGCGACTTACTCGACTTGGGTTCAAGCTATGGTTGTGGTTGGTCCATCGAATGTTTTGCCTTCAGCAATGATAACGATAACGCCCGATCCCGTGGGGAGTCTAATGGCTTCTGAATATTACAAGTTAATGAATGTATCTTTTTCGTCACATACTTCTTCAGATTCCGATGGAGTAATAATTTCATATGAGTGGTATATCTCTCAGGAGGGCGCTTGGATTTTATCTTCAACAGAGCCAGTTTGGACAACGACCTTTAATGAAACTGGTAATAAATACATAAGATTAGTTGTAATTGATAACGATGGGGCTTCTAGTTTACCAAATCAAGTTGGAATCAAGATAATACAAAACAATCCACCTACAATTGAATTGGATATATCCCCAGGATTCGATTCTGAGGGTAATGCAATTTATTATCTCAATAGTACGGTTAAAGATGAGGAAGGTACAGTTGTATCTTTCAATTGGACTGCTAATGGTGAGTTAGTCTCTGAGAAACAAAATGCTACTTGGGTCCCTAAATCTAGTGGAGAGTATATCATAAAACTTGAAGTTGTAGATAATGGAGGGGCAGTCAATCAATCTACTGAAACGATTACAGTATCCGTTGCTGAATCAAAGAATTTTATGGCAACGTTCTCTTCTAAAGATATCGAGGTCGGCGAGTCAGTTACAATAGATTTTTCAGGTACGAATGGTTCTGTTAATTACTATGAAATTATAGTTACAGACAGAAATTCAGTATCTGATCCTGTTAAATATAAGACAACCGAAAACAAATTCGTTGTAAAATTTGATGAGGCAGGAGAATACAATATGGATGTTTATGTATATTGGGCAGATGGTATTCCAACTAATGGAGATTGGTATGGCCCTACTATTATAGTAGGTGGTGGAGCGCCTGAGAATTCCGGTGAGGCTGAGAATGTTGATGATTTATCTTCAGATGAACTCCCTTCTATATCTATTGTACTGGCTTTGTTAGTAATTTCATTAATGGCATCACGAAGACGTCAAAGGTAGGCTTTTTCTTTCTTAATCTGCTGAGTCCAATATCCGAGCACAGCGCTCATTATTAGTTCTGAGCCAGCTATAGCGAAGAATAAAGCCTCATTATAAACAATTTTTTCTTCAAAAGTTTCTATGTAGTTTACAATTAGCACAAACTTCTTTATTTCAGTTGATTCATCATAATTAGCTGTGAAGGTGATATTGTATCTTCCTGCTGCGTGAACTGTGTGGTTTACATTTTCAGAATAAGAGTATCTTGTATTAGGGCCATTTATATCGACTCCAAAGTCCCATTCAACAGAGGTTGCATCTTCTATTCCTGTTGCATTAAAAAAGACAGTCTCTCCAGAATTCACGAACAATATTTCTTCTTCATTATTTGCACTGATTTGGACCTCACCGATTGCAGTAGGATACAATAATAGTAAGGAAATAAAAACTAAATTAAACTTGTATTTTGCCATAAAGACTCGAGATCTTTCTTGGGATTCTTTCTCTGAGTTCCTCAGACCACAATTCTCCATCCACTAGTTTAAGGATATCATGAGTTGTCCCACATCTAGCAAACACAACACCATCTTCTTTACCTACAGTTGTTAATTCAATAGCTGGTTTGCATTTCAAAACAGTAGCTTGAATTAGATCATTTATTTGATATATTTCCTTTATATCTGAAACATAATCACTTGACATTTTGGCGATGTGTAGAGTTCCTACGGTATAATTCCCAATGCTTCTCTTATTTCCTTTAACTTTTAAAATCTCAACAGAAACCATACTATCACGAACAGATTGTATTCTTCCAAAAATAGTATCATTTTCTGATATTTCCAAAGGAACAGATACTGAAGGAGTAATACTGATTTTCATTTTTTCATTATCTTCCTTAACAATGCCACAGACCCCTGCAAACAATTCTCCATTGTCCTCGTAAACGCCTTTACCAGGCATGTATTCCATAGCACTTGCAAGCTTGTCTCCAGGTTGTTTCATAATTCTATTGCAGAGAAGCTACGTGATAAAGGATTGCTTTCTCATTTTTAATCTCTTTTGTATGGAAAGGCATTGATTTCTTGATTGGGAAATTAAATTCATAGGCTGAAATCACCCTACCTGAATTATTCTCAATAAAGTTTTCAACAAATGCTTTTGTTTCACTCATATGTATTGACCATATATTTTGTGCAATTTGTAGTGATTTCTGCAAAAAGCTTCGATCAGCTCCAGGAACTTGTGCTCCAAAGGGAGGATTCATTAATACAGTATCATATTTTTCATCAATATTTTCAATTGCAGAATTAATCCATTTTATATCCAAATTGTGGTTTTGTGAATATTCTTTTGCCAGATTTAGCGCTTCATTGTCAATTTCATAGCCTGTAACCTTAGCGCCTGCTAACGCAGCTCCAATAGCTAATCTTCCAGTTCCACAACCTAGATCAGCCACATTACCTGACAAATGACCTAAGGTTTGTGCTTGTTTAATAATCTCAATTACTACATCAGGTGGCGTAGCGTATTGCTCAAGTTCAGGTTTCGGGATTTTGAAATCAGGTGATTTTTGTAATATTCTAAAGTTTATCCTTTTCTCCATTTATCGTAGCCATCCTTGAGTAATCTTCCATCCTTTCTTAAATTTGATAAGTGTTTATCTACATCATTTCGAGAATATCCCTTTTCCTCCATGATATCATATATTTCTTCTTCATCCATTCCTCCGCTTGGACTTATTATATCTAGCAATATTATTGATGGATTTTGTTCCATCTTTCTTTGTTTAGCATCCATACCTGAGAATACATAATCAACATCACCTCGTAAAGTTACGGATAGGAATAAATCCATCATATCAGTTGCCATTTCCGCATGTTTAAATTCGACACTATCAGATAAATACATTTTTGCATAAGCCTCTGCAATTCGTATAATGGATTCTAATTGCCTTGGTGTAATTGGCATAGTCTTGTCTTGTTCATCAGTACTATGATATCTATTTCTGAGCCGTGTGTAAAAGTCTTTAATTTTGTGTTGAGCTTCCGCAGTCATTACAGGCCTCAACTTTTTTGCATAAGATATATAGAGTTTTAGAAGTCTTGAATCAATAGGTCCTTCCACAGATCTAATTGCAAGTTCGTCACCTTCACCAATTTCTCCTGGTTTGAGAACTTCCCCAGCAAGATGACTTTGTATGATTCTATCTGCTAATAAGCTATCTTTGTCAGGATCGGCTTTATCTTCAATTATGAAGAAAATATCAAAGCGACTTAGAAGTGAAACTGGCATATTTACTTGAGGAGGCAACGGCATGGTCATGTCAAATCTGCTTCTTCGTGGATTAGCTGCAGCTAGTACTGAACATTTTGATTTTAATTGAGCATTAATTCCAGCTTTAGCAATACTTATCGTTTGCTGTTCCATAGCTTCATGCATAGATGATCTATCTTCATCTGACATCTTATCAATTTCATCAATACAGGCGATTCCGCCAGATGCTAGGACTAAGGTTCCAGCTTCCAACGTCCACCTCCCTTCCCCAAATTCATCTCTAACAGCAGCTGCAGTTAGCCCTGCAGCGGAGGTGGATTTACCAGTAGCCATTACTCCTCTTGGGGCTATTCTTGCAGCAGATCTTAATAACTGAGATTTTGCAAGACCCGGATCGCCCATCATAAGCATGTGTATATCACCTCTAATCCGTGTTCCATCTGGGAGTTCTTTGTCTACACCACCAAATTGCTGCAAAGCAATTGCTCTTTTTTCCCATTCCATCCCATAGATTGTTGGAGAGATGGAATCACGAATTCTTTCAACTATATCCTCTTGTTGGGCTAATTCCTTAATTTGGATTAATTCCTTAGCATTAGGTTCTACGTCATCATCTTCTCCAACTCTTTCATCTATGCTATGTGCATAAAGATAGATATCAAATTCACTTTTTTGTCTTCTTCCTTGGAACTGTGTTTTTGGTTTTATAATTCCAACAATGGCAACCCTGTCTCCAGGTTGAATTTTATGTGCTAGGGAACTTTCAAAGTAAGCTGAGAGTCTTTCTGGTTGCGATCCAGGCGGCAATCCTTCAGGAAATTCTTGGATTTCAACTTTTTGTGAATCAATGAACTGTGAAAAGTCATCACGTAGTTTAAAATCCGTACATTTACATCCTTCAGATGTACATCTTGTAGGTTCTTTTATTGTAAAAAAATCTTGGATATATGAATTGCGATGTTTTTCCCAGTCACATTCAAACAATCCTATTTCCATTCTTGGCCTTACAGGTGTTGTTTTCCTTACCAAGCCTTTCAATTTTACAGTTCGGTAAAGATGTTCTTTTCTTAGTCCACTAATTTCGACTTCATAAAGTTCATCTGGTATTCCTACAGGAGCGACATCGAGGTCTACTTTTGTACGATGTTCTTCTCTAACACGTTTTATTGTTTCATCAGGTATAAACTCTTGAACAACGTTTTTGGCAGCTTCTAGAGTTTCATCTAAATTCCATCTTAAATTATTTGATAGTCTAGCATTAAAATCTGTAACAGCTTCCCAAGTAACGCTGATAGCACGTTCACCATCAGGATATTTACTAGATACTTTTTGTATTTCATCTATATAGGTAGGTATCTTGTTTGTGTCAACTCTATTTCCGTTACATTTTTGGCAAACACTGCCACCTTTACCGTTACCTGAGCCTTCGCATGCGTTACACATAGGTGCTGAGGCTTCTTTTCCAAACTGGTCAACAGGCCTATTTCTTGAGTCTTGAAAGAAGGAGCGCCAAAGCTCCATAAGCTCATCTAGTGGTACGTCATTTGCCAAGGACCCATACTATTTGGCAGCCCCTTAAATATTTATGGAGTGTTGAAGCTTTTTTATCCGAATATTCTTTTCCAAAAGCTAGGCTTGTTAGCTTTTATTTCAGCCATAAGGTTAATTCTAGAATCAACTGCAGCCATAAAGTTAGGATTTATTTCAAGAGCTTTGTCAAATGCGCTCAGAGCTTCTTCTCTTTTCCCGAGGGCTTTCCACAATACAGTTCCTTTGTTTACCCAAGTATCAACGACGTAAGGGTTCAATTCCAGTGCAGCTTCAAAAGCTTCTAATGATTTTTCAGGTTGTTCTAATGCATACAAAATGTTACCCTTGTTACGATGCAAAGTATCATCATTTTGATGTGATTTAAGAGCAAGTTCACATATTCTCAAGGCAGCCTTGTGATTACCCTTCTTTCTTAATACTAGAATTAAATCATTATGAGCTTCTTTCATTTCACTATTGAATTGTATTGCTTTCTTCAGACATTTTTCTGCATCATCATATTTTTGGATAAGCATTTTTGCATAACCTTTGTTGTACCAAGCCTCAGCATCCTTTGAGTTCAATCTAAGTATTGCATTCCAGCACTTGTCCGCTTTTCCAAACTTCTTTAACTTAGTAAGAAGAATTCCCATCGATTTCCATCCATCAATGTCTTTAGGATTATTTTGAGTAGCCATATGGTATGAACGTATGGCATCTTCATATTCTCCTAGTAATTCACAAACCTCTGCTTTTCCTTTTAATGCTTCAGGATTCTTAGGATTATTTTTTAGAACGGTTTCAAAAGTATTCCGTGAATTTTCAGGATCACCCAGCTCATATTGTACTTTTCCAAATGCTATTCTTGCTTTAACATCTCCCGAATTTTCTCTGAGGATTCCATCTAGTAAATTATATGCGCCATCTAGATCTCCATTGTAGAGTAAATCATCCAGTGTTTTTTTCCAATTTGCAGCCATTTTTTACCTTTTCTTGAACTTGAAGAGCCTGTTCTCTTCACCTACCATCTCTTCTACCACACTATAAGGTTGTTGTAGGAGCCCTTCTAGTACTCCAGTTAAGCATCCTGCAGTGAAATCACAGTTATTTTCAGCACCAATAATCCCAATTTCTAGAAGATTTTCCAATTTTATTACAATATTTTCTTTGTCTGAATCTATTACAAATAAATGTCCTAAACCAGCTTCAGCCCATGCTTGGTTTAGAACCATATCTAAATCTTCAGTCCCCATTTCAACATAGTTGATAGATAAAGTAGATCCTACGGTATGGCCACATTTGAATAGAATTTCTCTGGCTCTTTCAGAGCCAACAGTTTGCAGTTCACTCCAGAGTGTACCAAGGAAAGTACTAGGAAGTATTAGTATATCTGATGTTTGAACGCCAATGTCAGTATCGTAAAAATCATCCATGGGCTTTAGCCCTTTTATGACATTCCCTCAACCATGCTTTCAGATATATTTTGGAAAGCTTCACCAACGTTACGTCCATCTTTTGCAGATGTCATCATAAATGGTGCGTTGAGTTTCTTTGATACTTCAGACATTTCTTTCTCTCCAAACAATGCCTTGTCCATCAAGTCACATTTATTTGCTAAAAGAACTACAGGTATCTCCCCGGTGACTTGCATCAAAGTTTTAATCCAGTCAATTGTAGACAACAAAGTTTCTCGGCGTGTAATATCACAAACAATCATAGCTCCTTCTGAACCTCTGTAATATGCTTGTTTAACATTACCTAGTGTTTTCTGTCCAGCAACATCCCATATCATTAGAGTCACATCAATATCAGGTTTTGCACCGCCTGATCTGAGTTGAATTTCTTTCTTAACAATTTTTGCTCCAATTGTAGTCAAATATTTGTCATCAAATGCATTAATAACGAAACGTCTGATTAGACTAGTCTTGCCTACGGCGGGATCGCCAAGTACAACGATTTTCTTTGATACTTTCTTAGCTGCCATCATGGTTTTCAACCTCGAGACTTACTGACTACTGTCACTCTATTTAATATTAATCAACATTTTCGTTATATTTTCTGTTTATTTTCACAAATATGCGTACTTCTTTGGCCAACAATGATTCTAGTTATAGGTTTTTTGCAGTGTGGACATGGTTCTCCAGTCTTTCTAAAAATTTGTAATTTTTTCCAAAATTCACCTTTTTTACCTTCTGGTCCTTGAAATGTTAGAAAGGTGGTTCCACCATAGGAAATTGCTTTCCTTATTATGTGTCTAATTGAAAGAAACAGTATTTTTCTTTCATTTGAATTTAGTGTGTTTGCCTTACGTAATGGGTGTATACTTGCTCTAAAAAGTATTTCATCAGCCAAATAGTTACCTATCCCTGCTATGAATCGTTGATTAAGCAATAAGGGTTTGATCATTCCACTTCTGCTATCAAGTAATTTTTCAAATTTCTTTTTCGTAAAGTTTTGGCTCAAAGGTTCTATTCCTAAGTGCCCTACTATTTTTTTAATGTCATTTGTGACCCATACCTTTCCAAATTTTCTAAAGTCCACTAGACAAAGTTTTTTTTTATTGGTGAAATTAAATTCTACTGTAGTATACTTAGGTGTTTCCTGATTAATATCTATTCGTCCAGTCATTCCTAGATGAATAATAATATTTGTTTTCTCTAAGTTGATGATAAGATATTTTCCTCTTCTATCAAAACCGGCAATCTTCTGTTTTTGGATTTTATGAAGATTCGCTGTTGAAGCATTGTTCCAAAATATTTTCCCACCGCAGATTTCCCACCCATCTATTAGCTTGGGCAATCCAGTTCTATAGGAATCAACTTCAGGTAATTCTGGCATAATATCAGTCAGGCGTGATAGTTTTAATCTCCTGTCCTTGTAAACTTGTGCTTAGATTCTATAATACTGCCACTAGAGACGTTGAAATCTTTAATTCTATTGAGGCAGGTAAAGTTAGTATGTATGTTTGTGGTTTAACGGTCTACAATGATATGCATTTGGGACATGCAAGGACTTACATTGCTTTTGATACGATACGCCGTTGGCTTCAATTTTTAGGTAACGATGTCAGGTTTATTCAGAACCACACAGATATTGATGACAAGATTATTCAGCGTTCAATTGAGGAAAATATATCAGCTAGGGAAGTAGCTAACAAGTATATAGAAAGGACTACAGAAGATTTAGAAAAATTAAATGTTCAAATTGCTACTGAAATGCCTAAAGCCACAGACTTCATTGAACAGATGCAGTCAATAATTTCAGATTTAATAGACAAAGGCCATGCATACGTTGTAGAACCAATTGCAGGTGCACTTTCATCAGATGTTTATTTTGATGTCTTGTCTGCATCAGACAAATTTGGTACTCTTACCGGTCAAAAAATTGATGATATGGAGGCTGGTGCAAGGATTGCAGTCGACGTTAGAAAGCGTCATTCAGCTGATTTTGTACTATGGAAAGGAGCTAAGCCAGATGAACCATATTGGGATAGTCCATGGGGCATAGGAAGACCAGGTTGGCATATTGAATGTTCAGCAATGTCGCTGAATCTCTTAGGAAAAAAATTTGACATACATGGAGGTGGAATTGATTTGAAATTTCCACATCATGAATCGGAGATTTTGCAAACTGAGAGCCACACAGGACATACTCCAATGGCTAATTACTGGATTCATTCGGGCCATTTGACAGTTAACAAGGAGAAAATGTCTAAATCATTAGATAATTTTTTCTTGGTAAGGGACGTTATGAAGGAATATAGTGCAGAAACATTGCGCTTTTATTTCCTTAATGGCCATTATCGTTCTCCTATTGATTTCAGTGATTCAAATTTAATGGAGTCTGAATCCGCTTATAGAAGATTAGAGAGAACTTATGATAGAGTCAAGAATATGGATTCTTATGGCGATGCGAATCCAAAAGAATTGGAAATGTCACTTTCTAATTTTGTAAAATCCTTTGAGGAGGCTATGAATGACGACTTTAATACTCGAGAGGCTTTAGCTTCTTTTTTCCAATTATCACGAGTTGTAAATGGCTATGAGGTTGATAATTTATCTTTAGGTATTAAAGAAAAGATAGTTGAAGTTTTTGATAGTTATGGCAAAGAAGTTTTAGGTTTATTTAATGTACAATCTATCAATTCGGACTTTAAATCAAAAATTGAATCTTTGATATCTGTTAGGGAAGAGGCACGAGTTTCAAAAGATTGGGCCAAATCAGATGCTATAAGAGATGAACTGAAAGATCTCGGAGTTATAATAGAAGATTCACCTGAAGGCACTAAGTGGCGTCAGATTTAACTTTCTAATTTTTCTTTCTTTCTATAGTTATAGCCAATGATAAGCATAACAGATGCTATTGGCATCAATAAAGTTGAGAATTCAGGGATAGCAGCCCAGTCTGCAGCTCCTCTGTCATTACGTCCATCTTCAACAAGTGTTATTCCGCCTTGATTATCATTATCTACATATGATCCCGCAGCCCAAGTTCCACTATCTATTACATGATCTCTATCAGCATTATCAGTAGCTAAGGCATCAGTCCCTGAGCCTGTATTCCAGCAGACTGCATCAATTACCCATGCTTTATCAGCCCAGTCAGCAGCAGGTGAAGAGTCATCACTTTGATCATTATCTCCATCTGCATCAATTAGATATACACAATCAACATTTCCAACATCATAACTGTTTTGACAACCAAAGTTTTGCAAGGTCCCTCCTTGAGAATTAGCCATTAAACTTCCTACTCCAATATTGTTACATCTAACTAATCCATCACCACTATCTGTATCATCCGAAGACCAAAGTTCTAGACCACTAGACGCGTAAGCGTTGTCACCAGTATTATAGAGCCTAAATTGGTTATTGTCATAATCAATGAATTTAAGCATAACTCCACCAGCAAATGCAAATCTTTGGTAACTTAAGATTCTAACATCATCTATTTCACCATTAAAATCAGAAGAAACTAAATCAGTAGACCCAACGTAAAATTTACGTGTGCTTGGGTTTGCTTCAAAGAGTACATCATCATTATTTTCTACAACTCTTTCACCATTTACGTAAATGTCAATATTGTCATTGCTACCATCGTGTGTAACAGCAATATGATTCCATTCATTAACTGCTATATTTACACCTGATGTTGATTTACGGTCATCAGGGCCACAAGAGTCATGACATACAACAATTTCTTCTCCAAAGAAAAGGTGAACTGATAACTCATCTTCGCTATCTTCACTATCTAAATTACCAATGAAGAAGATTGCACCATCATTAGCAGTGTTAGTGTTAACCCAAGCTTCGATGCTCCAACCCCCTGTTAGGAACGACGCACCAAGTTGAGTTCCTGTAGATTCTAGGTAATCACCAGTCCCATCAAAAGCAACACAATCACCAAAGCAACCACTCACACTTCCTCTAGTGGGGTCGCCACCTGTTGTAAAATCTCTTCCATTACTACTTGAGTCACTATAATCTGAGTTAAAGTTCCAATAACCTTCTGTGCCTGAACCAGCTCCAGAGTATCTACTCATTCCTTCAGATATACTAAATTTAGTGGATGTGTCTTCTTCGCCATTCCATCCAACAATGTGAATCCAGTAATCTCCTTCAACAGTTTCAAGTTCAAGTTCATTACCTCTAGCAGCAGCCTCAATAGCTACACCATCAGACCATTCCCAATCGTTCTGAGAAATTCCGGTCCATTCTTTGATAACACGTAGTGTGATTATACCGTAGTGGCCTTTAATTTCAATCATCATTTCAGCACCGATATCCATTCCTATAGATGAATAACCGGTTAGGTGGTCATTGTCAGTGTCGATTAGAACATAAATGGTATCTTCATTACTCAATACTGGTAAGGGCGCAGATTCTTGATTTGAAACACCTGCAGGCTCTGTGTCACTAGTTGATCCAGTTTCAAGATCAGGCATTGTCTTAGCACCGGATGAAGGGACAGTTATTCCGTTTAGAACATTGCCATATACACTCATGTACATGTAATAGTTTTGATTGTATTTAGTAGAAACGTATTCATTTAGATTTATGTGTTCAGAATCAGCTGATGCCACTTTATCCTGTATTTTTACTATCTCATCCCAATCACCAAAATACCCATCAATAGAAATTAAGTTTCCTTCAGCATCAGAATTTGAATAGTCAATGTTCGATTCAATATTTTCAGAAATTGACAAGGTTTCGCCGTTTAAACTATATATTGAAT
>CAZWJS010000036.1:0-12315 GCA_964634895.1 uncultured archaeon
TTGTATTTGTTGGAATGTATATTCTTTGGTTGGCGCAATATGATCCAACCGAAGGCAAGCCTTCTCTTTCTACAAGAAGTTGGTTTCTTATATTATACGGAATTTCATGCGTAGCTGTAGGTATGGGCAGTTTTGCTATGCACGGCTTCAATACAGGTTGGGGAGGTTGGTTAGATGTTACTGGGATGATGATGTATATTTCCATGCCTGTGTTCTATAATTTTTCAAGATTCCTTAGGTGGTCAGAAAAAGAATTTGTTATCTATTATTTGAGTGCTAATGTTATTTTTGCATTATTGTTGTGGCAGTATAGCCTTCTTACATTTCTGTGGGGTGCTTTAATTGGAATTTGGCTTTCTCAAGAGCTAGCACTAAAACATCAAAAACAACCACACGTGATATTTTTATTACCCACATCAATAATTTTATTCTTATTTTTGTATACAAACCCAGGTTCTACACCAATAGATTTTATCTTGAGTGAATTTGAAGCAATCCTGCTTTGGGCAGTTTTAGCATTTTTCTTGTACAAAATAGAAGATATTAAGTTAGAAAGAACTCACACACCTTACTTCTGGGTAGGTTTTGCATCTTATTTTTTAGCTACAATTATTTGGCAACCAAGTAAAACAGATGGAGTTCTGTGTTACCCAGATTCATTGTTGCAAGGACATGCCCTCTGGCATATACTTGGAGCAGTCTCGATGTGGTGTTTCTACAAATATTTTAGAACAGAAATAGACAATTATTGAGTTTCGTAAGTAATAATCCACATACGTAATTTGATTTCTGGCAAATAACCATCCGGATCAGTTACACTTGGATCATATTCTTCTCCTTGGTATAGTCCTCTATAGTTAATTTGGTTTTCACCAGAATCAGACCAATCAGTGATGTCTATTCGATTGTACTCAACATCTTGTCCAGGGCACCATCCTGCTCTGCCATAAACCCAGGTACCATATTGATTTGCAGACACACCCTGATTAACTCTATCATAGCAGCCATAACTTGTTCCGCCATTCGGATGCTCAAGTAGAGGTAGTAAATTTCCATTAATTTTGAATTCATGTTGATGGTTGCAAAATTCAGCACAGTTTTCATCAGTACTGCTATGTCCATGACCGGTGAAAAATGTAACAATTTCAACCCTGTTAGTATCACTAGTTACATTGTAAGTAAATGGATTTTCATTGCCAAATATGTTGTTATAGTCTAAGTCAAATTTTCTCGTTGCTCCGTATAGGTATTCAGCACCAATCGGCGTATAGTCTTTGTTTTCATTCCAGAAGAACAATTTCACGGTCAAACCATAGGCATTTGGTTGCCAATAATTAAATTCATTTATTTCCTCAGTTTTTAGTACGCCTAACATAGGCGTTGCATCAGAAATGTATCTCCCCTCACGATTATAAGCAGTAATATATCTTCCAATTTCAGCCTTCCATTGTCGGTTCCATTTTCCCCCGCATTTTTCGGGTTCATCTTCACTTCCAGAATCCCATCTATGTCCCGCATTCTCACATTGCTCTTGATTACTATATTCAGGAAGTATTTCATTGATACAAGATTCATAAAGACTAAATTCAGATAAAGAACATTGTGCATAATATGAATTTAGGTACCCTATGAAATCCCATTCGTTACATCCTTTATGATCTGCACAAGCCTCGTATGTGTAAATTGCAAAAGAGTCAAATTTTTCTAAATTAGGCATATCTACATTTCGTACATTTGTGCCACCCCCCCATCCACCACCGTGAGTGTAACTATCTCCTTCATTCCAATCGAATAAAGTTACTGATTCTCCTTTAATGCAGTTTTTAGGAGCATAATTCCGTTCATGACAAGGGATACTTGTGTGATATTCCATCGCAGCTAACTCACGTTCTAATTCGAATTCAAAATTTAGGTAGATTGGTTCATTAGCTATAAAATGAAACCGATACCAACTGAAATTTTGATTAAAATTTAAATCCCAGAAGCTCCCAACTTCTTGCCATCGTTGTAATCTATCAATACAGAACCAAGCTGGCGATTCCTTCACTTCTATAAATTCAGCTATACTTCCTTCCAAGAAATTGGCATCCATTGCAATGTAATGAACTCTATCATTCCAATGATTTCGTTCTTCATCATCCATAGTAGCTAGTGCAGCATTAACTCTACCAGACATATAGGTTACATCCCCCATCCATCCTCCGTCACGATATGAACCAAAGAAATAGTGAACATTTTCAGGAGATTTTTCAAACATCTGACTCAATTCAGTAGCTTGCCCTATGGGATTTGCTGAGTTCCAAGTTATTACACTGTCTGGATTAAGAGGATTGTAAATTACAAAGACATAATTGTCTTTCCCATTCCATTCATCATTAAAAATCCAATCGTTTGTAAAATTCAAATTTTCATCAATTGGTTCAGGTATTGTAAAGTCACCTACATTTCCCATATAATTCGTTGAATATGGGCCATTATTCCATGGTATTGGTTTTTCAAAGTATGAACATCCATTGTCGTCAATAGGTTCTCCATAAAGGAAAGGTCCTCCAGGGCATTCATCACCATCGCTACATAATCCATCACCATCGTTGTCGCCAGTTGAATCATCGCCCCAACATAAATCCATAGAATCAACAATACCATCGCCGTCTGTATCTCGTTGTGATGCTGAGCATCCCTCTTCGTTAGCAATTTCATTTAAAGGCGTTTCATCACATTCATCATCGTCATCTCTAACTCCATCATTATCATCATCTTTATCTTCACTACTATCTTTACATCCATCCTTGTCCCAATCATCGTCCGAACCAGCCTCCCAATCAATCAATCCTCTAGGGCATTGGTCAACAGTATTATTCATACCATCATTGTCCATATCATCATCTAACCCGTCAGGAATTTCATCTTTATCATGATCAAGAGGTTTAGAAAGTGCATTTTTTGGGTTTGTTCCCAATTTCTCTTCTAAACTATTGTTAAACCCGTCTCCATCGATGTCATCATCTTCTATTAGTTGAGTATTACAATTATCAAGAATTGAATCAGGTTTTCCATCACTGTCCATATCTTCACTGGCACATTTATCATTAGGAAATTTATCAGCATTATCTCCAATTTCATCCCCATCAGAGTCTTTCCATTCATCAGCGTCATAAGGAAAATCGTCTATGTCGTCATTGTAACCATCATTATCCGAATCTTTTGAATTTTGAATATCGCCATTGTTTGAGTCTGAGTTATTTAGATAATCATCTTGATTGTTATCATTTTCAGATGCATCATTTAATGAAGAATCATTCTCTTCTTCAAGGCATCCGCTTGTAGCAATTGTGGACAGAAGAAATAGCAAAATTATCATGATTGATATCTTTTTTTCTTCTATCATATTTGTATGATACTAGGCACAGAGATAAGCTTTAGCATGCATCAAATTGCATATTTAGAGGCCTTTACTTTGGAGCCTAATGTCTGTTCAAGTAGCAAGAAAAGTAGCGCTGGCTTACTGGGGATTTTCAAAGAAAGCCACTTCGCGTGCTACTTCAGGTGTTGATATAGATATAATCAAAGGAAACGGAGAGGGAGGTTTAGAAACGGCAACAGCACCTTTGAAACGTTTCGCAACAATTGTTGAAAAATCATGGGATGATTATACGGGTCAAATTGGAGGTTTTGGTCGTATACCATTTGAAAAATTAGTTGACTTCGCAGCACAAGCAAGGAGTAGCAATGAATCAATAGGTAAATCAAATTTAGAAGAGATTAAGAAATGGTCCAGAGTTTTAATCAATGAACATTCAAATTATTTTATTGCAAGGGCTAAACAAAAAAATGGCATGATGGAGTTATTGATTAATACTAAAAATTAACCTTTATTAATTCACATTAAAGTAGCCCTATAATGAAGATATATACTAGAAATGGAGATGAAGGGGAAACAGGTTTGCTTTATGGGGGTAAAGTTTCTAAAAATTCACCACTTCCAGAAGCATATGGCACTGTTGATGAAGCCCAAGCAATACTTGGGTTAGTTAGAACTGAATGTGAAAAAGATAGTGATCTACACACTAAAATAATCCATATCGAAAGAGATTTGTACGTTTTAATGGCCGAATTAGCTACAGATCCTTCCCACCATCATAAATTGGAAGAAGGCAAAAGCAAGGTTGATGAAAAAATGATTTCCTTTCTTGAAGAATTTATTGATGAAATAACTTCAAATTTTGAATTGCCTAAAGAATTTGTTTTGCCCGGTCAAAATCGAATTTCAGCCCTCATTGATGTAGCTCGGACAGTTGTCAGAAGGGCTGAGAGGTGTACTATAGCTTGTCAGATGGATGATTCACTAGCTGTAGCTTATCTTAATAGGCTTTCAGATTTGTTATGGGCCATGGCACGTTGGCAAGAAGGTGAATCTATAACTTCACGTTCAGTTCAATGAAGATTCCAGAGCATTTGCATAAGCCACTTTTAGAGCAATTGGCAGATCAATCAGATTCAGAGGATTACTTGGTAATTAGAGGAACTGCCCTCGGGCATGGTTTATTAGGAAATGAAGATAAAAGAAATGAGTACATCTCTAAATTTATTTCTGCACCTTTACCAAAGTTAATAGGAAATGCTTCGGCTCGTGAGTTGCAAGCAAGAGCAGTAGGTAGTAAACTAATTGGAGAAGACTACATTAGTTTTTTAGATCAAGCCAAAGAAATTTTTGAGACAGAGTTAGAAGCAGCTATTCCAGAATTGCCAGATGATATAGAAATCGATGTTGCAACAGAGCCACTGAAAAAAGCTAGACAATCGCGTAGTGGATTAATGGAAAACGCATTTCTAAGAGAGGAATGGGAAACTTGTGTAAGAGAGGCTGAACATGGTCGGTCTATTATTCCAGATTATCTTCTTTACCAACCACATAGAGAAGGTTACCCTATTGAATTTGTTGCTAAAGGAATGATTTCAGAAGACAAAGAGCTAATTTCTAAAGGTGTTGAAATGCAAGAAGAATTTTTGCAATATGTTATTGAAGTAGGTTATCTTAAACCATGGGAAGAAACTTACTTTGTTTCTTATTCTATTTCAGTTTTGTCTCGTAATCTTCTTTCAATAATTACAAATTAAATTCTTAAATAGTATTATGTAGTTAATCAGTTCCTTAGGAGATACATATGAATTTCCAAATTTCTTTAATGAGCAAGAAAGTCCTAGCTTGGGCAACTGTCTTTGCACTTGTTTTGAGTACAGTACCTACAATTGTAGCAACACATGATGATGAAGACACCATAAATGTTGAAAACGGCGTTTTTGCCTGGACCGATGATGAATTAAATAATGACTTGGCATTCTATGCGCACAGTGCAGGTGATGATTTAAGTAATATAACCATTAATGTTTGGAAAAAATTGCCTTCAGGTAACTGGTCAGAGTATGATGACGGCGAAACTGATGAAGATGGCGAAGTTGTTTTCTATAATGTAACTGGCGGAGAATACATGTGGGATGCGTATGATGGTAATGAAAAAATAGATAATGAAGGAGGTTATTCTTTAGTTTCTAATAATTATGATTTAGGCCATGTTGGAGTTGTTGATGATGATATTTTTGTAGCATATGTATTTGAAGGCGAAGAAACTATTGATTCAGCCTACGTTGAGATTTATAATCCTAATGGAACTTTGGTTGATTATGGATATACAGACGAAGAGGAAGACGATAATTTCACTTTTTTCTTCTCAGATGATTTAGAATTTGGTTACTATGATTTTTCTATTTGGGAGGAGTATAACAATAGTGATTCACTCCTACAGAATGGTAGTTTTCATTTCTTCAACGAAACTGAATCAGACTATTCTGAATGGTTTGGCTATATAGAGGATTATGTTTATGATGATGATAATGATGGTTATGATGATACTATAGAATGGGAATACGATCCAAATACAGAGTGTGAATGTGAAATTGGTGTAACTATAGTCATTGATGTGTATGATCATGAAACTGAGGATTGGATTGACGGAGACGACCTAAACCACACTATATACTATGATGATGACGACTGGCTATCACATTTCTGGGATCCTTGGTACAATGGGACCTTTGATTTCTTCGTTAAATTATATGATGAAGATGGTAATCTTGAAGATACTTTTTCATCTTACAATGTAACTCTTAATGTTAGAGGTCAAGGAGGAGGTGATGATGATGACGATGGAAATGTTGATGATTATCTTGGGGTAGTATTTGAAGGCGATGGATGGTCAGAAGATGCCTATTATGCAATATATGATGATAATGGTACTTGGATTGATGGAGGTCACCCAAATAACGATGGCATTTTTATTTCTGAAGATTTAGAGGAAGGATGGTATAATCATTATATATATTTGAATAATGATACAGATGATCCACTTCAGAAAGGCCCATTTTATTCCTATGGTGATTCTACAAATCATACAGTTATCAATGTAGATATGGCAATACTGGAAGATGAGGATGAAGATGGTGAGCCAGAATTAGAGTGTTCTGATAATGGGACATGTGACGATGCATACTTTAGAGCTCATCAAGGTTATTGGGATGATGGAATATCTAATGTAACTATTCAGATTTCTAAATATGACGATAATGGCACTTTAGAGGACTATGAAGTCATTTACACAAATGAATCTGGTGATGCAGTTTCTTATGATTCACCATGCGGCGAGTATGTTTGGGAAGCAACATATTTTGGTGATGATATAGATGATGGAACTTACCAAATATGGGCTAATTGCGATGATCCTGGTGTTGAGGATTATGGTATTGGACATTATGGCGTTATTGATTGGATAGATTGGGGTGATGATGAGGATGAAGATTATGATGAGTGGTTTGAAGAGTGGTATTACGAGTATGAATCAAATGATACAGTGACGATTTATTTCGATCCAAATACAGAATGTGATTGTGATATTTACGTTTACGTTGATGTATATGTGTATGATAGTGATGGAGATTATGTTGGTCACTTTTCTGATGAGGGTTACATTTATGGGGACGAAGAGGACTGGTGGGATCTAGAATTTACAGCTGATTATACTGATTATTATGATTTTTATTTTTATTTATATGATGATGATGGGAACTCTGAGGATAATTTTACTTTATTTGAAATATATCTAGATACAGATGGTTCTGACGAAGATTATGATGAATGGTTTGAAAATTGGGATTATGAATATGAATCAAATGACACAGTAGAGATTGCTTTTGATCCAAATACAGAATGTGATTGCGATGTTTACGTTTACGTTGAAATACAGGTTTATGATAGTGATGGAGATTATGTTGGTCACCTTTCTGATGAGGGTTACATTTATGGGGACGAAGAGGACTGGTGGTATCTAGAATTTGCAGCCGAACACACAGACTATTATGATTTCTATGCTAATTTGTATGACGAATACGATAATTGGGAAGACAATTTTAGTTTTTATGATATATATCTAGAAGTAGATGATAATGGGACTGGTGACGGAGATGGCAACGGTATTGGCCATTTTGGTCAGATAATAGACTGGGAAGACGATGGCTACGTCAATGATTATCTTGGGGCAGTGGCAGAAGATGGGGACTGGAGAGATGAGGCATACTTTGAGGTTTATGACTTCGAAGATTATGAGCTAGTAGACTCCGGCCATCCAAATGAGGGTGGTCTCTTCGTTTCCTATAATTTGGCTGAAGGAGAATATGTCGGGTATGTTTACTATGAAGAAGACGGAGATTTACTTCAAGCATCTCGTATTTATTCATATGGTAATTCTTCAGGCAATGATTCTGATTACATCAATGTAGAGATGGCTGTGTTAGAAGATGAAGATGAAGGCGGAGATTTCGATATATTTTGTGGAGATGGACCTTGTGATGAAGCTTTATTCTTTGCCCATATAGGTCCTTCGGATAATGGAGTTAGTAACGTTACTATTGAGATTTGTAAATATGAAGATGATGACGATGATTGTGTGTATTATGATACAATTTACACTAACGATACAGGAGAGGCAAGTACCTATGATGGTCCTTGTGGAACTTATGAATGGCAAGCTATCTATGATGGCAATCAAATTGATGGAGGGATGTATCAGATATGGGCTGACTGTAGTAATACAGGCGGCAGTGGAGATGGCGACGGTGTTGGCCATGCTGCGGATATTGATGATTTTGGAGGCGATGGCTACGTCAATGATTATGTTGGAGGCGTAACAGAGGGTGGTGAATTTAGAACCGAGGCTTACTTTGAGATTCGTGATTTCGAAAATGATGAGATAATAGACTCAGGCCATGCAAATGGTGACGGTTTATTCTTTTCCTATAATTTGGCTGAGGGAGCATATTCCGAGTATATTTATTATGAAGAAGATGGAGATTTACTTCAAGCATCTTATATTTATTCATATGGTAATTCTTCAGGTGATAATTCAGATTACATCAATGTAGATATGGCTGTGTTAGAAGATGAAGATGAAGACGGAGAGCCTAATATATTCTGTGAGGATGGACCTTGTGATGATGCTTTCTTTAACGCCCATAGAGGTTCTTGGGATAATGGAGTTAGTGATGTTACTATTGAGATTTGTAAATATGAAGATGATGACGATGATTGTGTGTATTATGATACAATTTACACTAACGACACAGGAAAGGCAAGTACCTATGATGGTTCTTGTGGAATGTATGAATGGTCTGCTATCTATGATGACAATCAAATTGATGGAGGGATGTATCAGATATGGGCTGGCTGCGGTAATACAGGCGGCGGCGATGAAGACTATGATGAATGGTTCGCTGAATATGGTTTTGAGGTAGATGGTTATGACATAAATATTTTGTATGATCCAAACACAGGATGTGACTGCTATGTAGAAGTCGAGATTTATGTTGACATATTCAAAGAGAATGAGGACCCTAATGACGATGGCTACGTAGATTCAATCCATGATGTACATATGATTTACAGTGAAGACGAAGAGTGGTTTGTTCAGAATTGGAGTGCAATTCATTATGGCGAGGGTCGATATAATTTCCATGTCTACATGTATGATCAAGAATATGGACATGATGAGGATGAATTCTGGATAAACGATGTCGATCTAGGAGATGCTGGCCATGATTTGTGGTTTCAAGCGTGGTGGTTCCATGAATTACTTGATGATGATGATAATCATATATGGGATGAAATATATATTTCATTCATACCAGATACTGATTTTGAGGAAGGAGACGTAGATGTATTAGTTGAAATTATGGTATTTGATGAAGATGAAAATGAGGTTGCTTCCCCATCAGAATCTTATACAATATGTGCAAATTGTAGTGATGAATTCGGCATGTTTGTTTCAGTTGATGAACCCGGATATTATTATTTTGAAATAAATTTGTATGACGCAAATCATCCCGACAAGTCTCGAGACCATTTCAGTGGTGAGTTCCTTATGTCAGATGAGTGGTTTGATTCAACATTCCAGCAAGATGAAAATACCGTCTATGTCAATTTGGATCCTAAAACAAATTATGAAGGAGAGATTGAGACTTCTTATATTTTGAAAGTTTATCGTTTTGACGATGAGGCTGAATACTATCAGGTAGATTACACAGAGGAATATTCCGTTATTAAGGGAGGGACTGACAATGAGGACATTAACTTTGTGTGGAGTGCCGATGAAGATGGTCATTATTTCCTCCGAGTTGAGATGATGGATTATTATTGGAACTTAGACCACGCAGTAGAATATCATTTTTCAATAGATTCAAATCAAGGCCCTGTGATTCATGAAGTTAAAATTAATGGTGTTTTAGCTGAAAATGCAATTTTGTATGAAGGTCTGCCATTAATCTTCACAGTAAATGCTTCTAGTGAAGATAATGATGAACTGGAATATATTTGGATAATGGGAGACGGAAGTCAAGAAATTAACACAGGTGATAATTCGCACGAGTACCACTATCTAGATAATGGATTGTATATTTTTAGAATTTTAGTCTCAGATGGGACAAATGATGCTGAAGCAGTGTTTAAGTTAGATGTTTTGAATCAAGCTCCAACTATTGATCTCGCACCTTATGACAGTGTAATTAATGAAGGTGAAACGATTGGTCTTACGGCTGAAACACACGATACGATTTCAGATGTGGTTGAAGTTACATGGGAACTTCAAGACGGTACTAAGATAGGCGATACTCCACACATTGAATATAAATTTAGTGACGATGGAGATTATACAGTAACAGTTAGAGCCAAAGATGAAGATGGTGGCGAAAGTAAAGAAACCATAACTATTACCGTTAATAATGTAGATCCAATATTTGAAGAATTCATTTTACCTACTAATGCACAAGAAGGTCAAGCATTAGACTTTGTAGTATATGCCTCAGATCCCGGAGATGATACTATTACATATACTTTTGACTTTGGAGATGGAACTGCAGAAATATTAACTAAAGATGGTAACGTAAGCCACAAATTTGCAAGTGGTGAAACTTTTACAATTGTTATCTGTGCCTTGGATGAAGATGGTGGTGAGAGTTGTAGAACTGAAGAACTTCCTGTTGCATTACTTGAACAGTTAGAAGAAAGTGGTTTACCAGGCTTTGGCTTACTCGGTGTAATCACAGCTCTCGGTATTATCGGAATTCTAAGACGCCGCACACACTAAGTAGTTTAACGACAGACCGAAATATGGAAGCATGATTCCACGACTTGCCACATCCTGTAAGGGAATAGATGACTTGTTAGTTGGTGGATTCGAAGAAGGAACCGTTACTCTAGCATATGGTGAAGCTGGAACTGGGAAGACAAGTATGGCCTTACAATTGTCTCGTGAGGCAATCAAATCTTATCCAGAACATGTTGTGTTGTTTGTAGATACTGAAGGGTTATCAATCGAAAGAATGACTCAAATCTTTGGTGATTGTGACGCTTCAAAATTATTGTTGATTCGCCCAGAAAGTCTTAATGATCTTCATAAGACACTAACTAGTAAATTAGAAGAACACGACAAGATTTCGTTAATTATAGTCGATACTATCAATGCTTATGTTCGATTATCTTACTTGAAGAATAAAGCACTATCTTCTCGACAATTCTTAGAAATGACTTCTATTCTTCAACCCTTAGCTGAAAAAGGAGATTATCCCGTTCTAATAACTGCCCAAGTTTATGAAAAGGATGGGGAAATAGGGCCATATTTTGGTAAATCTTTGATGCATCTTTCTAAGACAATACTACATCTGGAAAAGACAAAAAAACCGGGATTGCGGCATATTCGACTTAAGAAGCATAGGTCACTTCCCGAAGAATCGGTTGAAGATTTTGTATTGACCAATAATGGAATAGAATAAACTCAACTCTTTAATTGTCCCATCATTCTACTATTGTATGAAAGATTATGACGATTTTATAAGTCGCGTTAAAGAATTGAGTTTAATTAGTAGTTTAACTGGTTTGATGGGGTGGGATCAAGAAACAATGATGCCTCCTAAAGGCGGTAAACTCCGTTCAGAAATGATGGCCTTTCTTTCAGGTCAGTCTCATTCTCGAATGACTGACTCTGAGATGGGTAGGTTATTGGACTCTTTAGATTCTCAAGAATTAACTGATGAACAAGCTGCTAATGTTAGAGAAGTTCGTCGTTCTTATGACAAAGCAACCAAATTACCTGCAGATTTAGTTGAAGAAAAGGCACGACACAAATCTAAATCCCTTCAAGTTTGGCAGGAAGCTAGGTCGGAAGATGATTTTGAAAAATTTAGACCTTATCTAGAAAAAACAGTAGAGTTAACTTGTAAAACAGCAGAATGCTATGGTTATGATGATAATATCTATGATGCTCTTCTAGATATTTATGAGCCCGGAATGACAGTATCTCAGTTAGATCCTTTATTTTCAAGCCTTAGAGACGCAATTGTCCCTCTTGTGAAGGCAGTTGGTGAAAGTCCAAACCAACCAGATATGAGTTTCTTAGAGATAGGTAAGTTCACTGAAGAAAAGCAACGGGAATTTTCCCTAAAAGTAGCAGAGAGCATTGGATTTGATTTTGATGCTGGAAGAATGGACACATCAACTCATCCATTTTGTTCTGGCGCAGGACCAAATGATGTTAGATTCACAACTAGATATGACGATGAATTTCCTTTCGGTTGTTTGTATGGAGTGATGCATGAGACAGGACATGGAACTTATGAGCAAGGTTTATTGGAGGAACATGAAGGAACTCCAATGGGGCAAGCAGTATCTTTAGGAGTTCATGAATCTCAATCAAGAATGTGGGAAAATATGGTTGG
>CAZWJS010000037.1:0-11830 GCA_964634895.1 uncultured archaeon
TCTTAATGCTTAAGTCTGAAAGCATGACTCGTATGACCATAAGTGGTCATAAACAGAACTTGTCAGATTTATCCGATCTTTTAGAAAAGCATAAACTAGTTCATTTAGTAGAGTACACTAATGATGATGAAGGATTTCAAATTGGTTCCTCATTGAATTATGGTGCCCAAGTATCAGAAAAGTTGGTTAAGCTAAGGTCAGTTATTAAATTGTTAGATGTAGAGCCGAATCCTCCAAAGACTACAAAGCTTTCATCTGAAATCGAGAAAGAAATTAATCAGCTTGAGGACATAGCTAATAAGGCGCATGATTTGAAGGATAAGCAGAGAGAATGTGATAGACAAATAGAAGAGTTGATATTACAAATGGAGCAGGTTGGAAATTTATCTGAAGTTCAGATTGATTTGAATTTGTTATCTGATTATTCTAGTATGTCTGTTTTTGCGGGAGAACTTTCTGAAGAATCAACTTTATCTTCATTGGAATCTCGTGATGATTTAGAAATAATTAATTTTGGTGATACTACTGTTTTATTTGTCTCTATCAATTCCACTGAGGAAGTCGAACGCTATCTTATGGATAATGATTTTCATTTTGTTGATATCCCTTCGGTAAATGGTTTACCTTCATCAGTCCATTCAAAATTAGAGAACGAATTAGCTGCATTAAATACTGAAAAAGAAGCTATTGATTATGAAATTCATGCAATGGCTAAAAGGCATGGCGATTGGTTAATTTCTTGTGAAGAGCATTATTCAGCTTTATCTGAGAAATCTAGTTTACCTCTGAAGTTGGCTACATCGAGTAATATGTTTGTTTTAGAAGGTTGGGTTCCCTCAAAATCAGTTTCTGAATTACAGCAATCTTTGCAAAATTTAGATATATACTATGAAGTTGATGGAGAGAGTAGTGAAGATCCTCCCATTAAATTGGATAACCCTGGTCCAATGAAGCCATTTGAGATGTTTACTAAACTTTATAGTACTCCAAGGCATTGGGAATTCGAACCGACAGCTATAATATTTATCACATATCCTTTATTTTTTGGTTTAATGGTTGGTGATGCAGGTTACGGTCTCGCTTACATTCTTTTTGCACAATATTTGATTACTAAATATCATTATTCAGAAGGCATAGCTGCATTAGGTAAAATTCTTAGAACTGCAGGAATTTACACTTTCTTATTTGGTACATTTATTTACGCTGAAGCATTTGGTAAGTCATTTTATGAACTTGGTGAAATTTTTGGTTTTCATTCCTTCTTATTTGCTAAGTATTATGGTCCTTCTTTTGACGTACCTTTAATTGAACACTCAGGTTCTTGGCACTTACCAATACACAAGTTTAGTCCCTATGGAGCACAGTTAATGCTTTTGTCATCTGTCATTATTGGTTTTATTCATGTTTCGTTGGGTCTAATCCTTGGTTTCATCAATGAATTGAAGCATCATAACCTAAAACATGCATTATATGCTAAGATGTCTTTCCTTTTAATTCTGTGGGGTGGTGTAATGGCTTTAGTTGCAGTTGTTGGACTGTTGCCTCCAGTTGTTCAGACCCTGGGAATAATTGTAATGCTGACAGGTTTGTTTCTGGCAGTTATTGGCGAGGGAATAGTAGGAGTTTTAGAATTCCCAACAGTATTTTCCAATGTTATATCTTATGCACGTATTGGTGCAATAGGTTTGAGTGATTATGGTTTAGCTTTTACAATTAATTATATTGCATTAGATATGATTGGTTTGAGTGGAATTGGAGCTATAGCAGCTATTCTTATCTTATTAATCGGTCATTTAACAGTTTTTACACTTGGAATAATTGGAACCGGCATAAATTCTTTAAGATTACAATATGTCGAGTTCTTTACTAAATTCGTGCAAGGAGGGGGCACACTTTACGATCCTTTC
Source organism: uncultured archaeon (assembly GCA_964634895.1). GTDB lineage: Archaea > Thermoplasmatota > Poseidoniia > MGIII > CG-Epi1 > CG-Epi1. Next base: position 1,908 of record CAZWJS010000037.1, read on the forward strand.
GGTTACGACCGAAAGTACACAAAAGAAAGCGAGGTAATATCATGAACGGGAAAAAGAACCTATACGTTTTGGCAGCAATGCTCTTTGTAGCTTTGTTGACCATGCCAGCAGCATCCGCCGCAGAAGGGGATGACAATGAAAGCACAGTAAACGCGGCTAAAGAAAGTGCTAAGGGATATATTGCAATTGGAGCAGGACTAGCAGTAGGCCTAGCAGGTATTGGCACTGGGTTAGCCCAGAGCAATATTGGGTCAGCAGCAGTTGGTGCCGTTGCAGAAGATGACAAGAATTTTACTAATGGTTTAATTTTTGTAGCTATTCCTGAAACTGTTGTCATTTTTGGTCTAGTAATTTCTGCGTTGCTCATATTTGTAATGGGCGCTTAGAATGGGTCTGGCTGAAATTCTTAAGCAGGTCGAAGAAACTGGTCAAGAAAAAGCTGCAAATATACGCAAAGAAACAGTTAATGAGGTTGAGGCAAAAATGGCCGAAGCTTCTGCTGAAGCAAAGAATATTGCTTCTTCCATACTGGGAGATAGTACGAGGAAGATAGAGCAGTTAAGACAGCAAGAGATACCTTCTGCAGAATTAGAGGTAAAAAGAAGCCAATTAGAAATTCAAAAAGAATTGCTACAGTCTACTAAAGCGGAGGCTATGTCAAAGCTAGAAAAACTAGACAATAAGACATTAACAAAGATTTATACTAGTCTTTTGAAGGATGTACCAAAAACAGGCAAGCTATATTGTAGGAAAGAGGATGCAAATATATTCAAATCAATAACAAAATTATCTCACGGAGGTAATATTGGTGATTTAGGTTTTATTGTTGAATCTGGAGATTTTAGGTTGGACTTTCGGTTTGTCACTCTTGTGGAGAAATCCTGGCAAGAAAATTTACCTATGGTAAGTGAGGTTTTGTTCAATAAATGAGTAATTATGCTTACGTAGCAACAAGAGCCAGATCCCGTCGGTCTCGTTTGCTTCCAACAGAGGCTTATAACCAATTGATGAATCTTGATTTACCCGAAATTGCACGATATATTCAAGATTTAGAATATAGGAAAGAGATAGATCGTTATGGTTCTAAATTGAGCGGAGCTGATTTAATTGAAACTGCTTTAGTCGATAATTTGGCTGAGGATGTTGGTGATTTTTTGAGCTTTAGTACAGGTGAGCTTCGTAAGCTGTTGACAATATATGCAGAAAAGTACCGTGTTGAGAATATGAAAAATATTCTAAGAGGCGTCAATCAAAATATGGCAGCTGATGATATTGAAAGATTAGTTTGCCCTCTCAATTCTTCAGATAAGGAACTATACAATAAATTGTATGATTCTAACACTATAGAGGATGCTATTTCTCAACTTGAAGGGACTAATTATTACGATACGCTTAGGAATGCTAGTGAATCCCGCAGTGGTGATAGTCTACAACCTCTTGAAGATGCATTGGATTTGACCTATTATGATTCACTTGTATCTAATATGCCATCAGGTGGACCAGATTCTGAAGTTTATCATAATTTCATACAATTAGAAGTAGATATTGCTAATTTAAAAACAATATTGCGTATGAGACACAGAGGTATTAAAGGTCATAAGGAATTATTGATTGAAGGAGGTACATTGAAAATTGATATTCTTTCTTCGGTCCAAACACTATCTGATTTGATTGGTGTATTAGAAGGAACAAAATTCCATGATTTAGTTGTACCTCATATTAAGGAAGAAAATCCTAATCTAAATTCGTGTGTCCATTCATTAGAAGAATATCTAGCAAATCGTTCTAAGAGATTTTCTTATCTATATCCTTTATCAGTTCTACCCGTTCTAGACTATTTATTGAAAAAGGAAAGAGAAGTGCATAATTTAAGAGCGATTGTGAGAGGCAAGCAGACAGGTTTGTCTAACGACAAAATTGAGGAGTTAGTGGTGATTTAAATGGAAATAGGAGTAGTTGGTAACGATTTATTCACAATTGGATTTAGGCTAGTTGGTATTGAAAGGTGGTTCACAGTCAGTGAGGAAACACCAGTATATGATGCAGTTAATTTGGCATTGCAAGATAAAGAAATTGGCGTCCTTGTTATCCATGATGAGGATTGGAAAATATTAGATACTTCTTTGAGAAAGAAGTTGAGTAATAGTGTAAAACCGACGGTTATTGCCATCGGTTCTGAAGTTGATGAAGGTCTTAGAGACCGTATCAAAACAGCTGTAGGAGTTGACCTATGGAAGTAAAAGGAGAAATATATAGAGTGTCAGGGCCGGTTGTAACGGCTAGAGGTATTGAACCTCGCATGTATGATGTGGTACTAGTAGGCCACGAGAAATTGATGGGAGAAGTCATTGGTCTTGAAAATGATGATGTTACAATTCAGGTGTATGAAGATACGTCTGGAGTCAGACCTGGAGAACCCGTAGAAAATACAGGAGAACCACTGTCTGTTGAACTTGGCCCTGGACTTCTTACTTCAATTTATGATGGTATTCAAAGACCATTACCTGTATTGCAGGAAAAGATGGGAGATTATATTGAAAGAGGAGTTACTGCCCCTGGATTAGATCACTCTAAGAAATGGGATTTCATACCAACAAAAAAAGTTGGCGATGAGGTAGTGGGTGGACAAATGATAGGAACAGTTCAAGAGACTCCGACTATTTCCCATAAAATTTTAGTTCCTCCTTTATCTTCTGGCAAAGTTGAAGAACTTAAGAAAGGAACATATACAGTAGATGATATTATTGGAAAACTTGATGATGGTACCGAGCTCAAACTTATGCAATTATGGCCAGTTAGAGTTCCACGTCCTTATAATAAAAAATTTAGACCAGATATACCTTTGGTAACAGGTACTAGAACCCTAGATGGTCTCTTTCCTATAGCCAAGGGAGGAACGGCAGCAATTCCTGGTGGTTTTGGGACAGGAAAGACAGTAACACAACAGACTTTGGCTAAGTGGTCAGATGCTCAAATCGTAGTCTATGTTGGATGTGGCGAGAGAGGTAATGAAATGACAGAAGTTTTGACTGAATTCCCTCATTTGAAAGACCCTAAAACAGGCGGTCCACTTATGGATCGAACAGTATTAATTGCAAATACATCAAACATGCCTGTAGCTGCACGTGAAGCTTCAGTTTATACGGGAATTACTTTGGCAGAATACTACAGAGATCAGGGATATGATGTAGCAATGATGGCCGATTCAACGTCACGTTGGGCTGAAGCCATGCGTGAAATTTCTTCTCGTTTAGAAGAGATGCCAGGTGAAGAAGGATATCCTGCATATTTGGCTGCAAGACTATCTGAGTTTTATGAGAGAGCAGGTCGTGTACAAACTAAAAATGATGAAAGCGGTTCAGTTACAGTTATTGGCGCAGTATCTCCACCCGGTGGAGATTTCTCTGAGCCAGTTACACAAAATACTCTTCGTATAGTGAAAGTTTTTTGGGCTCTTGATTCTAAATTAGCCCAGAAGAGACACTTTCCTGCAATAAATTGGTTAACAAGTTATTCACTTTATAATCGAAGTTTAGAAGGCTGGTATTCCGAGAATGCTGGGGAAGAGTGGAATGATAGTATATCTCTAGCAATGGCAGTTCTCACTGAAGAATCTAAGCTTCAAGAGATTGTTCAATTAGTTGGTTCCGATGCGTTACCTGAAGATCAGCAGTTAACACTTGAAGTTGCTAGAATGTTACGTGAATTCTATCTTCAGCAAAATGCTTTCCATGATGTAGATACATATTGTGAAACAAAGAATCAAGCTAAATTCCTGAATGTAATATTACATTATAAGAATCTAGCAGAAAAGGCAATGAGCAATGGTATTGAATTGGAAAAAGTAATTGGTTTACCAATTCTTGAAGACATAGGGCGAGCCAAGTTCGAGGAAAATATGGTCGAATTATTAGATAAGTATGACAAAAAGATGACGGATGATTTTACTAAATTAATGGAGGAAGCATAGATGCAAAAAGAGTATAAAACTATAAGAGAAATCTCAGGACCTTTGGTTTTTGTGGAAAAAACTGAACCTGTCTCCTATGGCGAATTAGTTCAGATTTCATTGCCAGATGGTAGTACCAAAAGAGGTCAGGTACTTGACACCTCACATGATATAGTAGTTGTTCAGATTTTTGAGGGAACGTCTGGAATAGATAAAAATTCAGGCGTAAAATTTCTTGGTGAAACAATTAAGATTAATCTTTCAAAGGACATGCTTGGAAGAATTATGAGTGGAGCTGGAGATCCTATAGATGGGGGTGCTCCTATAATTCCTGAAGAAAGAAGAGATATTATTGGTGCAGCTATAAATCCTTATTCAAGAGATTCTCCTTTGGAATTTATTCAAACAGGTATCTCTACTATTGATGGTCTAAATACGTTAGTTATGGGACAGAAATTGCCTATATTTTCTGGGGCGGGGCTTCCACACAATGATGTTTCTCTTCAGATTGCACGTCAGGCACAAACTTTGGGTGCAGAAAGAGACTTTGCGGTTGTATTCTGTGCCATGGGTATTACTGATGAGGAAGCACAATATTTCATGGCTGATTTTGAACGTACAGGTGCGTTGAGTCGCGCTGCAGTATTTATGAATCTTGCCAGTGATCCAGCTGTCGAGAGATTAATTACTCCTCGTATGGCTTTAACTACAGCAGAATATCTGGCTTTTGAAAAGGGATATGATGTTTTAGTCATATTGACTGACATGACTAATTATTGTGAAGCCTTAAGGCAGATTGGAGCTGCTCGAGAAGAAGTTCCAGGTAGACGTGGTTATCCAGGATACATGTACACTGACTTAGCTCAAATTTATGAAAGAGCAGGTTTGATTAAGGGAAAATCAGGTTCTGTTACGCAGATTCCAATTTTGACTATGCCTGGTGATGATATTACTCATCCAATTCCTGATCTTACAGGATATATTACAGAAGGTCAGATAGTTGTTTCAAGAGATTTACATCGTAAGGGAATATATCCTCCCAATTTTGTTCTTCCTTCATTATCTCGTTTGATGAATGCAGGTATTGGAGATAAGAAGACAAGAGAAGACCATAAACAAGTTAGTGATCAGCTTTATGCAGGCTATGCAGAGGGTAATGACTTAAGAGGTTTAGTTGCCATTGTAGGTAAAGAGGCTTTATCTGATAGAGATCAAAAATTATTAGAATTTGCTGATGAATTTGAAGAAAGATTTGTTACACAAGGGCGTGAGGAAAATCGTTCTATTGAAGATACTCTTGAGATAGGCTGGGACATGCTGAGCAAATTACCAGAATCGGCTTTAACTCGAATAGATCGCAAAACATTGGAAAAATATCATCCGGCATATAGGAAGAAATAATTCAATGAGTATAGCTGACGTCAAACCAACTCGCATGGAGCTTATTGAGACCAAACGTAAGATTAAGCTTTCCAAGAGTGGTTACAAATTGCTCAAAATGAAGAGAGATGGTTTGATTATGGAATTCTTTGAGCTTCTTCCAAAGGTTAAAGATTTGAGAGGGCAGTTATCTGAATTATACAAAGATGCTATGGAAAAATTAGCTATTGCTACTGCTGCAGATGGCAAGGCTGCATTGGAATCAGCAGCTAATTGTCTAAACAAAGCTCCTGAAGTTGAATTATCTTCCAAAAATATAATGGGCGTTGTTGTACCAGCAGTAAATGTCACTCCCGTTGAAAAATCTCTTGAAGATCGTGGCTATGGATTAATTGGTACTTCAATAAGAGTTGATGAGGCCGTTCATTCTTTTGAAAAATTAGCAGAAATGATTATCTTAGCAGCTGAAGGTGAAACTACAATGAAAAAACTCTTAGATGAGATTGAATCAACTAAGAGGAGAGTTAATGCATTAGAATTTAAGGTAATTCCGAATTTAGAAGAGATATCTAAGTATATATCTTTCAGACTGGAGGAGCTTGAGCGTGAAAGTATCTTTGGTTTGAAACGTATCAAGAATTGATGAATTGGTTAGCTGAGCAATTTGAAGATTCCGAAAAAAGAGTACGTCTTTTCAAGGTATGTGTATTTATCTCCCAATTTATGGTTGCTCTAGGAATTCTTATCTTCTTTTGGATATTTAGAGATTCAATTAGTGATTTTTTAGATTAGGATACTATTTAAATTTCGTATATCCACATTTTCCACAGGAAAAACGATTGCTATGTTCAGCTAAGAATACTCCTGGCCCACAGTCATCTTTTGGACAGAATTGCTTTTTTCTAACAAGTTTTCCATCATTAATTTCATATTGTTTAATTTTGCTCATTCGCCACCCTCTCCTTTTTCTTCTTTGGTCTCTTTCTTCTTTGCTTCTTTTATGTTGTGTCTTTCAATTAAGGGTTTTGTTTCAATTCTGTTTAGTGCCTCGATATTGGAATAAATTTTTGCATAACCATGTGTCTCTGATTTACCATATTTGTTGTTTAAACTATCTATAATAATTAGGTTTTTCTTTGCCTTAAGTTCCTCTGACAGATTTTTTATCACATCTTTTCTTTTAGGCGTTGCATCATTATCGTGCTTAATTACCACTTGTAATTCTTGTCTTTTTAGGAGCGGGTTGTCGTTATTTTCGGTTATTTCAATTTCCATACTATTTTACCAACATTCTTTTTAAGAAGTCGTTGACCCTCTTCTTTGTTTGTTGATTTATGTCAACTACTACCATACCTTTGTCGGGCATCCCATAAATTACCTTCGCTCCAATTTCAGACATACTAATTACAGGTAAAGTAGCTAAATCTTCTTCACCTTCAACAATTATTTTTGTTTTCTTTCTCTCTTTTAGCGCCTTTTCGATTGAATTCCATAAATTCTCTGTTATTGTTCCTGCCGGATTTTTAACTTCTACAATATTTCCACCAATACTGTCGATTTTTTTCTTTTGATCAACTGTTAATGGTTTATTTCTTTTTGTTTTATAATCTATTATACAAAGGTCAGGTTCTCTAATTTGTTCAAATATCTTTAATGTACAAATATCTCCAATTGTAGCAATGTACTTTGCTTTGTGTAACGATTTTGGAGAATCAGTCACGGTTTCAGTAATATTTTCTTTCAATTTCTTAGCTACTTCAGGCTTTAAAATATACATTATCTTACGCGCAAAGCGTATCGGCCAGCTGTTCGAATGCCCATCTCTTTTGCTATATTTGAATTCTCGGGATCTAAAACTTCTACATATCCTTGCCATTCCCTTGAAATCTCCGCTTCAGGGCATCTTGGGCAATTTTTTTCCTCTAATATCATATGACAATCTTTACAAGCAAAATCACTCATTATTCACCACCAGCTGCAGCCTTGTTTTGATCTTCAATAATCCATTCATGTTTTCCAAGCCCTGGTTGTCTCATAGTAAGGCCAATTTTAGATTCTCTAGGAGATATTTCATTTAACGAGATAGTTACTATTCTAGCTCTTACTTTATCTCCTACTTTTAATTCTCTCTTTGTCTCTTTTCCTATAAGTCTTTGGTTACCAACATCGGTATTAATATGATCATCTTGTACCTGAGATACATGTAATAGTCCATCTAGTGGACCAAAGCGTACAAAAGCCCCATATTCTGTAATTTGGTCAATTACTCCTTCTATAACTTCTTGCACATTTATATCAAATAATAGCATTTTCATTTCAACTGGCTGATATACAGCACCATCTCCATGTACCACTCGACTGTCTCCAGTCAGTTTCAAGTGTGTAATTAGTACTACAAGTTTTTGATCAGGCCCCATACGACCTTCAAATGCTTGATGGGCTAATTCCATGGTGACTTTCTCTATATCTTCATCTAGTCTATCTGGAGGGATGCGAACCATGTCGTTTCTGGTGTGTAAGTAGTACATCTTTTTTCCGGAGTAGACCCCTCTATAAACGAGCTTCTCAAATTCCAGCTAGAACTAAACTAACAACTGACATTAATTTAATCAATATATTTAGACTAGGTCCTGCAGTGTCTTTGAAAGGATCGCCGACAGTATCACCTACTACTGCAGCTTTATGAGCATCAGAACCTTTACCACCGTGAGCTCCTCCTTCAATGTGCTTCTTTGCATTATCCCAAGCTCCACCAGCATTGGACATGAAAATAGCCATCAAAACTCCGCAAACAGTTACACCAGCTAAAACACCAGCAAGCATTTGCATTCCATCTGATTCGCTAACAATATTTAGGCTAGGGAGTATGATTGCAAAGATAACAGGAGTTGATACGGCAAGTAAACCAGGAGCAACCATTTTTTTTATTGCAGCCTGTGTAGAAATATCGACACACCTTGCAAAGTCAGCATCAGCTTTACCATCTAACAATCCTTCAATTTCCCTGAATTGTCTTCGAACTTCTTCAATCATTTCGAAAGCGGCATCTCCAACTGCTTGCATTGAAAAAGCAGCAAAAACAAATGGCAACATTCCTCCGATGAAGAGACCAGCAAGGACTTTTGGATTTAAAATATCGACTTCATTTATGTCGGCTTGAGTTGTAAAAGCTGCAAATAGTACCAATGCAGTTAATGCTGCTGAGCCTATTGCAAATCCTTTTCCAATTGCGGCAGTAGTATTGCCTACAGCATCAAGTTTGTCCGTTCTTTCACGAACTTTAGGCTCTAAGCCAGTCATCTCAGCAATTCCTCCTGCATTATCTGCTATAGGGCCATAAGCATCAACAGCTAGTTGTATTCCAATAGTAGCTAGCATTCCTAAAGCTGCAATGCCAATACCATATAATCCGGCAAATTCATAAGCAAATAGCATAGCTAAGGCAATAGTAATAACTGGTAAGGCAGTAGAGATCATACCAGTACCTAATCCTGAAATAATATTTGTAGCAGACCCTGTTTCCGATGCTTTTGAAATTTCCTGAGCTGGAGGTCTTTCGTCAGAAGTATAATATTCAGCAAATAATCCAATTAATATTCCGGATCCTAATCCAACTACAGTAGCTATAAACAAATCCATTACAGTGTAGGTAGTGCTCCCGTATTGGAATTCTCCATCTGTACTCATGTAATCAATTATAAAATAGGATAATAGAAGCATCATTCCTGCGGCTCCAAAATGCCCTTTGTTTAGTGCAGATTGTGGATTTCCTCCTTCTTCAGTTCTAACTAGGAAAGTACCAATTATAGATACAAATATTCCTGCTGCAGCCAAGGTTAAAGGTAATTTCACTAAACTTTCTGAATCTTGGGCTGCAGCTAGAACCATAGCTCCTATAATAACACCTACAAATGATTCAAAAAGATCAGCACCCATTCCAGCTACATCTCCAACATTATCTCCAACATTATCTGCAATAGTTGCGGGATTTCTTGGATCATCCTCAGGAATTCCTGCCTCCACCTTTCCAACTAAATCTGCACCCACATCAGCAGCTTTGGTGTAAATTCCACCACCAACTCTAGCAAAGAGAGCAATAGAGGAAGCACCTAGCGAAAAGCCAGCCATAACTGACAATCTATCTTCTAGATTACTGTAATTCTCTTCAAGTCCCAGAAATAAAATTGAAAGTCCCATAACACCAAGTCCAGCAACACACATACCCATTACAGATCCTCCTGAGAAAGCTATAACAAGCGCTTCATTCAGGCTTGAGCGCGCTGCGTTCGTAGTACGACTGTTAGAAGCGGTTGCTGACCACATTCCTATAAAACCAGCAAGTCCAGAACATAATGCTCCAAATACAAAAGCTAAAGCGATGATTCCTTGTTCTTTTGAATTATATGCTATGAAAAGCAAAATTGCTACTACTACTACGAAGGCCGTTAGTACTCTGTATTCACGGTTTAGGAAAGCCATTGCACCGCTACGAATGTGTCCTGCAATTTTGGCCATTTCCTTAGTTCCTTGGCTCTGTTTTTCAACCCATTTTAGTTTCCAAAAAGCAAAACCTAATGCTGAAACCCATGCTATT
>CAZWJS010000038.1:0-10673 GCA_964634895.1 uncultured archaeon
ACTTGGTATTGGAGCGCAAATACCCTGATCATATTCTATAAGGAATGTTACTTGTCCGTCAGTGTTTGTTACTCCTTGGTTTGCCACTACTGGAGCTACTGGCCAATAAATATTTGCCGCGCCAGTTGCTGTAATCATGATAGGTGCCTCAGCAACTGCGTTTCCATAATAATCAATCAAAGTTCCTGTTACCTCTAATTGAGCAGTCGCTCCCATCGTGGAAAAATCCCAATATTGTGTTGGTGAACCAAGAGTTAATTGCCCAGGCACAAAGAACATAATTGCTTCACCTTCGTCCTCATTAATTCGTGCCGTAATTGTATCTCCATTAGTTCCAAAAGTAAGCGCTGAAACTTGACCTAAGCTACCTATTGCATCTGTAGAATAAGTAATGGTTGTATATGCTACACCGGGAAAATTATCTCCATTTATATTTTCGTTACCTGTAAAACTAACGCCTTCTACAAAAGCATCAATCAATGTATCAGGGAATTGCGGTTCCATCGTCCAGTAAACATACGTGCTATCAGAAACTGGATTATACCAACGATCAAAGACTATAGCTGCTGCTTCTGTCTGATAGAAACCTCCACCTATTGGCTCACTTTCCTGGGGATTATAATCTGGCTCAATGTAATATGGAGGTCCAGTTGCAATAATCACTGGAGTAGAAGTTGCACTAATAACTTCACCAGAATCAGTCACTACAGACGCAGTAACTCTTATAGGTCCTGGTCCTGTACCACTATTAATAGAAACACAGGCTTCACCATTCGCAGTAAATGCAGAATCAATCATACCTGCATTATTAAGATTAGCGCCAGATGGAATATTTGGTCCAAGAATAAAAGTAACATTTACCGGCTCGTTTACTAGAACACCGTTTTCATCGTAGACTCTTGCGCAAATCTGTGTAGACTCTAAACCACCTCCACCAACTACCATAATTTCACCTGGATATGAAGAGGGGATTTCTACATATGCTGGGGTACCTGAATATGTCGTATCTAATATGGTAATCTGCACAGAATCAATAAGCGTCCCAAATACAGGATGTAAGTAACGTGCAACAATAGTAGAAACGCCCGCTTCATTGGGATCACCAGTATCTTTAAAATTTACCAATGCAATACCTAGCGAATCTGTATATTTACTTAATTCACTTAAACTTCCATTCGTACTTTCAAAATACACTTCAAGATCTTGTATCGCTTGACCATATTGTCTAGAAGATATTTTTGCAGATAAATCGGCGTTTGTAACTCCATCGTCCACTTTAATAGAACCTGTATTGGAGCTTAAATTAAATTGATATGGCCATAGCTGAACTGCAGTTGTATCAAAAACATTAAATCGTATTGTAGTCGAAAAATTTTGACTGCTAACCACATGCTTTGCTTCAATAGTGACTCCTTCATATGTTGGTGTAGCTGCATTATCATAGGCAGATTGGTCTTCATCTGAAAATTTAACTGTAGCAAGTCCATCTGCATTTGTATAGGAAGAACTCACATTAAACTTCCCAAAACTTTCTCCACCCACATTTGCTGAAAACTCAATTAATTTATTAGGTAACACATTACCGGTAGAGTCTTTTAAAATAATATCTATCCTGGTTTTTACAAAATCACCTATAATATCTTCTCCTACAATTACATCATTACCTCCAACATCAGTTGCGAATGGCTGAGCAGCAATTTCTAAAGTATAATTTGAACTTGAAGTAGAACCAGTATCAGAATTTGTTGGAGTTCGATCATCACACCCAAGTAGAAGTAATGTGAAACCAATAGTTAATAATAATTTTTCATTATATAAGAGATTAATTATCATTATTCTCTCCTTTCTGTTCTTCTTCAGTATCTTCTTCAGTATCTTCTTCATCGGTCTCATTAACTGACCTCTCTAAATCATACATTGCTTTCGTTTTTGTAATTCCTGCAACTTCGCCTTTAACTACTGAAGGTGTAATTTGGATAATCAAATCCATTTTCTTTTCTAAAATATCTTTACTAGTAAATAATTTCTCACCTAAAACTGGAATTTTATGCAATAATGGAAATTTATATTCTGTATTTTTTCGATCTCGGCTGATTAATCCGCCTATAACAATTGTCTCACTATCTTTTACTCTAATAACCGTTGAAGAGGATCTTCTTTTTACTCTTGGAATATTCTTATCTGGACCGATAAACTCAAAAATTGAAGAAACCTCTGGTTCTACTTTTACAGTAATATCTCCATCCATATTAACAGAAGGCTGTACACGCATTTTTATGCCTACCTCCTCTTTTTGAACTTGCACCTGACCACCAACTCCACCTGAACTTAATATGTATGGAACTACATCAACCATTTCAATATAAGCATCTCTCCCATTTAGCGTAACTAACTTAGAATCAGCCAATATTTCAGCCTGATTATCTTTCAAGAGCAGGTCAAGTGTAAAATCAAATGCTGTCATCTGCCTACTAAACATATTTGGGATTATATTACTTCCACTTAAACGATTAAAAATCATTTCAGTTGGCTTTTCTTCAAAAGGAAGACCTGCATAAGTTTCCACTACACCGTCTCCTGTCTCATTAGCATTTTGCGTAAGTCCTGGCACTGAACTACCTGCACCTGTTAATCCGGAAGGAGCATTACCATTTTCTGCAAAAATATTTGTGTAGTGTGCGAGCTTAGACCAATCAATTCCCAATTTTTCCTCCGCATCAACAGCTACTTCTATTAAACGGACTTCTAGAAGTATTTGCAAAGCGGGGACATCTATTTCTTTAATCGCATCTTCTATTTCAGCAATTCGTTTTGGCGAAGCATTGATTAATAATTTATTTCCTGAGACATCAACTTGAATCTTATCTGTGAGATCTTGTAAAAGGTCTTTTAATTCCATAGCATCAGCATATTTTAGTTCAACAACATGCGATGTAATTCCAACCTCTTCTGCAAGTTTTTTATGCTCAGCAATCAAAAAAGAATTCCCTACAATCTCATAACTTAAACCTACAGCTCGAACAACTAAATTTATAGCTTGCTGAATTGGTACATCGTCCAGATGAATTGTCAATTGCTCTTGTCGATTCACATTTGGATCAGTAACAATATTATACCCACTTTCCCTAGCTAAAATTGTCAAGATACTTGGTAAATAGGCATCTTCAGCATGAATAGTAACAAGTTTATCTTCATTTTTATTATCTACATTAAGATCATCAGAGCCTTGAGATATAGCTATTTGGCTCGAAATCAATATAGAAAAAATGAAAATTATTAAATTCCTCATCTTTAATTCTCTCTCCTTCTTTCATTATCACTAGCAGACTTATCTTCCTCAAATTCTAGTCCAGCAACAGAATAATGAAATTCTTTATCTTTCTTGGTTATAACAATTTCTGTGGGATCAATCAGTACAACTTTTCCCCCTGCAATTGAATCACCAACAACAACTGTATAATTTTTATCCTTATAGTTAATACCCGCATATTTTTGAATGCCATCAATAATATGAGTTACTCTAAGCTTTCCACGATTACGATAGCGAAGAGAACGTCCCTTTGAATCTGTAAGATAAAGGACATTCGTTAAACGCATTGGCTCTTCCTCTAGAATAAATTGATAATTATCACGATCCTTAATACGAATTTCAAGATATTCAATAACCCCTTCTAATTCTTTATCAGTTCCAAATTGAACATTTTTGGCACGATCCTTTGCCTTAGACCACTCTTTGTTTGCGGGAAGCAGCTTAATGCCAGCTGCAATAATTGATACCAAAGAAAATAGGATTAATAAAACCCAAATTGTATTTTGCCTAGAATTCATGCAGGAACCTTTATATTAGATTTAACCATCGTTAACGTTGATAAATGTATTTCTATAATTTGTTCACGTAAGTCCATCTCAGTTGCGTTACTTTTAATCCTTTCAATACCATTTTTTACATTAAACTCATCAATGGTCACAAGCCTAGGAGACTTTTCTAAATCAGACATAAATTTTCCTAATTGTTCATAGGTACACTGCATAATTACTTCATAAGGTGCAGCAATATACTTTGGCTTCTCAACTCTAGGTTTAGGTTTAATATTTAATAGTGTTATACCATGAATATTTACCATCTCCATTAAATTTTTCATAAATGGTAAACTAGCGTCATCTGCTAATGAATCTTGCTTTGAAAGAGCAAGATTTTGTTCAAATAATGTATAAACTTCTTCTACTCTGCTTGCTAGAATTTGAGCGCTTATTAGCTGTTCATTTAATTCAATTAATTCATCCTCTAAATCAAGAAGATCATTAGGTTTGTCACTAATCATCCATGCATGATTTCCCCAAAAACCAACTGTTAACATGATAGTTAATAAAGCAAGAATTCCATTCCTTTTAGCCATCATGATTTTTTATTCCTTTTCTTTTTAGGACTGGGTTTTAAAGCTGCTTCTACTTCAAAATGAACGATTTCCTGACCACGAACTTTTTTTAATGAACCCTGTCGAAATTTTATTTTTGGAAATTTTTTCGAGAACAAAGAATTTCGTTTCATCCTATTGATATAATTATGAACAACTTCGTATTCTTCTTCATCTTTGTAGACAACTGAAATACCTTCAATATATAATTTTTTGTTCCTTTTATTGAATTTCAAACCGGTCAATGCCATGTCATCTGGTGTCATCTTACCAAGCAATTCGAAATTCTTTGCCCATAAAGTTCTACCTGATTCTAGATCAGCAAATGACATTATATCTTGTTTAGATAAATTCTTTCCTTTTGCCTGTAAATCGAATATTTGTTTTTTTACATTAGAAATCTCATTTCTCTTTTGCTGCATTAAGGCATTATAACCTGAGCCAATCAATAAGATTGCACTATTCGCAGTAAACAAGAAGAGAATAATTACTGAAAATATGGCCCAACGTCCCCTTTCTTTCCAGCGTTGAGTCCTAACTTCCTTACTGTCTGTTTTATTTAGGTTAATTTTTATAAAATTTTTCATTCGTCTATAAATCCTCTTATAGCTAACCCCGTTGAAATAGCATATTGCTCTGGGTTAGAAATATCAATATTCTCAAATCCAGCAAGTGATTGAAATGGATTAAATAATTCTGTACTAAGACTAAGTTTTTGCTCAATCATTTCTTTTAATCCTTGAGTAATTGATCCACCACCGCTTATCATTATTTTTGTAAAAAAACTTTGGTTCGTTGTTTTTGCATAATACCGAAGAGATCTTCGAACATCCTCTATTAGATTATCAAATATATTCCTCTCTGCAACAGATATATCATTTAAATCATTATCAATGCTACTTTGAAAACTATTTATTCCATCTTTCATCATTTTATCCTCAGCTGATATATAATCCATATCCAGTTTCTCTGATAAAGATGAAACAAAATGATATCCTCCAACAGGTATGTCTCTAGTAAAGAATTGATCTTTTCGACCCCAAACAACCAAAGACGAAGAAACAGAACCAATATCAAGTAAGACAACAGCTCCTTCTTCAGGAAATTCTTTTGAATTTCCAAATGCATTGGAAAGCGCAATAGGGTCAGCATCAATAATCCCTGGAGTAAAACCAATCTCTTTTAACAATTCAAGATGAGCATTTGATACTTTTTTCGTACATGCAACCAATCCAATATCTATTTTATCTACTTCTTTAGGATTTGGACCAAAAACCTGGAAATCGATAACCGCATCTGATCCATCCATAGGAATATGCTTCCTTGCTTCAAAAGTCATCGATGAAAACAGTTCATCTTCAGGCATATCCATTGTTGTAATTTGTTTCACACTTACGTTTGTTCCATTCAAACTACTGACTAAATTTTTTACTCTCTTTGGATTTATATTCATTTCACGCATTAATTCTCGAACCGCCATTACCCACATGGGTTTAGTTATTGATTCTGGATCATAAGTCTTATTTTGATCTGGAACGAGTCGAATGCCGGTATTTACAATTTTTGTCCCGCCACGACTCTTCTCTAAAAGCACTGCTTTTACAAATTGCCTACCAATATCTAATCCAAGATTCATTTTGAGTCCTTTAATGTTATGTGGTCTAATTCTCCATATGATTTTATAATCAAAATTGCTCCACCCGTCGAACTACTACTGGTAGGATACATAGGAGGAGGACCGAAATCGCTAAAATTGTAATCATAATGATAATCTTTATCATAACCTATTCCTGGAGATACTGGATAAGGACCAGGAGCATTTCTTTTCATATAACCCCTCTTATTTTGCGTTACAGATCCCCAAAGCACCATTTGTCCTCTAATATCACTATTACCAGTAACCTGTGGAAAAGCAGATGTAGGGTTTCGGAATGGCCCTCTTCCATCTGCTTTTGAATTCACTGGACTAGAAAATTCTGGTCCATTTAATGAATTATCACTAATAGAATTCTGCCAATAATGAGCAACAAATGAATCATTCATGGCTAAAAGCGCTCCGTTAATAATTATATCAGATCCATTTGACTGATTTTTTCCACCATTTTCTGCTGTATTAGCGATAATAATATTAGCTCCAGAGATAAGTCCTAGTCTATTCCTCGTTCCATAAACAATCTCTCCTGTTATAGGGTTAGAATCATCATATAAGACATCGTCCATCAACCAGATATTTCCCCATACTCTATCAACGATAGAAATATCATCGTGTCTTCTGTATTCAGTATAATTATCAGTTACAATGCTAAATTTTCCATCGACTGTTCCTCGAACTCTAACCTGTCCTCCTTTTACATAAATAACTGCAAAATCAGTGAAAAAGGTAGTGGGAGGAAGAATGTCTGGAGCGTTATTTATAGGTTCAAAATCAAAATGGTGGAAACCGCTTGATTCACAAACGCTTGTCCCATCATTTGGATGATTATGATAATTTGCAAAATTATTAAAAGGGACTGTATTATCTAAGCCTCCTTGGAAAGCTAGCGTGATTTCTTCATCTAGTGTAAAAGGATTTTCAAAAGATTGACCTAAACTTTGAACACCAAAAACAAAAATTCCATTTATCTGATCTGTAGAATTCATTACACCTACCCACCCTTTATTGGAATCAGGATCAGCAGATCGTACTAATACAGTATCTCCAATATCATACATTTCTAGTGTATTAGTTGCATCATTTCCTTCTATATCTTCTGAATCAACAAATAATGTATCCATGAAATATACCTGCAAAGTGGAATCAAAGGGACCGTCAAAAGCAATACTTTCATTACTTAATTGCTCAAAATTAATATCTGCATCCCAGCGAAAGTTTGTTGGGGGCGGCCCTGACTCTCCAACAGGTGGAATTAAATAAGTCCACTGCGAAACAATAAAGCCTCCATTAATAAATTCAAACTCGGTCATAATCAGAGTATCTTTACCAGTACTACGCCATAGCATATCGTCCGCAGTAAAAACATAATTAGCATTTTCTTTTGCACGTTCTGTAGCATCATATGGTGGATATACCCTTACTTCAGCTGAGTCATCTACAGAGGCCCAGTTTTGATCATTACAATTATTTAAATTGATTCCTTGAGATGCGGATACGTTAGCCTGCGTAAAATCTGGACAACCAAATTGACTCATCGTCATCTGACCATTTGTGTGAACAACTCCCTCAAGTATATCACTACCACCAAATGAAACATAGCTACCCAGTTGTGGTCCACCTCCTGGCTCTTCTGAATTTGTAAAATACATAAATTTTGAAAAGTCTTCTGCAACTAGGTTCATCTCAGCCATACGTTCTATTCGAACTGGCTTTCCTAGGGTATTACGAAACTCACTAACTCCCGATCCTCTTGCATAAAAAATTGTCCGACCATCTTCTTGATTAACAAATGTTGAACATATTATATTACGATAAAAGCCCATTCCCTCTAATAAAACCCCATCAGCAGCTAAAACTACTGACTGATCAACTAACTTTGGTAAAACAGGCAAAGCTTCCGTATTTATACCTGTTTCAGCCATGAGCAATGCTTTCGCTTCTTCAAAACGGTATTTTTGAGTTACAGATGCTGACATAGCATATTTCAAATAACCTGCAGTAATGAACATACTTACCATTGTAAAGATCACCGCCGTTGGAGTAGCCATCCCTTTTAATGAATTCTTCATTAACTACCTACCTGATTACTCACTAATGACCTTGGGCTTATATAACGATTAGGCATAAAAGCTATCCGTTGAAATTGTACTAATTCTTTTATAGATCCTCCTGGAGAAACAAAAGACTCTACCTCAATATCCATATTAATTTCCCAAGTTGAATTAGCATATCTAGCCAAATTGGGCCTAATAAATTCAACTTCTTCAGCGTAAAAATCTTTTAACGTAATAATACGTTGATTATTATTTCTAAAACGTCCTTTGGTTGGAAAACGCAAATTTCCATCTAAAGGAATTTGATAATTGAAA
This sequence comes from uncultured archaeon, assembly GCA_964634895.1. Taxonomy (GTDB): domain Archaea; phylum Thermoplasmatota; class Poseidoniia; order MGIII; family CG-Epi1; genus CG-Epi1. The sequence continues at coordinate 8,439 of CAZWJS010000038.1, forward strand.
AAGATACCTTCCGATGCATTTGCAGTAATTACTGTTGATGTCTCATTGCCAAAAGTATCATATTTCTTTAAGGATATTCTTGAATAACCATTGATCTGTTCTTTACTGATTATTCTAGCTAAACTAATTTCTTTCATTATTTCACGCATAACAGCATTACCATAATTATGAACTTCAAGAAGAACACTGTCATCCTGATAATGATGTGTTACTGTTCGCAAACTAAGACCCAATCCAACCATTATTATTCCTAAGATCACTATTGTAGTAACCAACTCTATTAATGTTAATCCAGGAGACCATCTTGAAACTCTAGCTACCATTTTCATAATGGAAACTCCATCATAACCATTTCAATATCTTCTCTCTTAACGACTTTCCGCGAGGGAGTTGAAAAGTCTTCCCACTCTATCCAAGATTTCAATAAATAACGATCTACATTACTTGTAGAATCAGTTAATAACTTTGTAACTGGTTCATAAAATATCTTTGCAGCAAGCTTTGTTTGGCTATGTTGATTCCCAAAAAGATAGATTGTTTCTCCCTGCAAATTACCTGACCTTTCTATAATCGATAATTTTCCATCCGCTATTCTTCCTTTCATACTTTCAACAAAACTTAATAATTCTTCTGTCGCTCTTTCTTTTACAGCAATTGCACGTAATTCACCACGAGCATGCGTCGCTCCTACTACCATTCCATACGCTGCAATACTTACGATAAGAACTCCTATCATCACTTCAATAAATGAAAAACCTGACTGAGAATTATTTGTAAAATTTTTAGAGAACATTACTACCAAATAATTTGGGGTTTTCTGCAATCTGAGCCGCTGCACTACGTTGAATTTTTCCTTGAGAAACTAAACGTTGTAAGTCTTGATCCAAAGTCTGCATCCCTTCCACTCCACCTGCCTGCATTACAGAAGGTATTTGATAAATACGATCCTCACGAATTAAGTTTCTAATAGCTGTAGTTGCAATCATAGTTTCTAGAGCAGGTATCCTAGTTTTCTTATCTTTTGTTTGAAGTAGTTTCTGCGCAATAACTGCCTCTAAACTTTCCGACATCATTGAACGTATCTGTCCTTTCTGACTTGAAGGAAAAATATCGATAATTCGATCAACGGCCTTTACAGCACTTGAAGTATGTAACGTTGAAAGCACTAAATGCCCTGTCTCAGCAGCAGTAAGTGCTAAAGAGACCGTCTCTAGATCCCTCATCTCACCAACAAGTATCACATCTGGATCCTCGCGTAGCGCAGAGCGAAGAGCATTTGCAAAACTGTTTGTTGATGCGCCTAATTCACGTTGGTTAATCATGCATTGATTAGATGAATGAAAATATTCAACTGGGTCTTCAATTGTAATAATATGGCATTCTCTATTTTGATTAATATGATCAACCATTGCAGCAAGCGTTGTACTCTTACCCGAACCAGTAGGCCCTGTTAACAATACTAATCCTCTATCAAGCATAGACAAATTTTCCAAGACTGGTGGTAAACCAAGCTCCTCAAAACCTTTAGGTATCTCAGGAATTGCCCGAAAGACCGCAGCTAACCCACGAATCTGTTTGAAAAAGTTCACTCTAAACCTTCCCTTACCTTCTAAACGGCTACTAAAGTCAATCTCTTTTTTTTCATGAAAACTTTCTATCTGATCTTCATTCATTACTTGAGGTAAAATAGAATTCATATCCTCATCAGTTGTGGATGACATATTTAATGGTTTCATAATACCATTAATTCGGACCATTGGAATAGAACCTGAACTTAAATGCAAATCAGAAGCGCCTGATTCAAGAGCATAAGATAATAGTTTATTTATATCCATTAACCTTCTCTTTCAGCAGTTCCATAACCTCTATAGGATCCAGATTCTCTATCAAATTCAACTACTCGCCCTTCACCGCCATTCATATCACCTGTGCTGGTTGCAATAATTCTACCACCTTGATCTGATAATTGGAGCTCAAAAATCCATTTACGCTTTGTCGACCTATCTACTTCAAGCTGACCTGAATTCTCAAGTTCTTCAACATCGGTTGGCCATTCACCATAGGTTTGATAATACATTTTTGCAGCATTATCAATATTACCAATGACACTTTTGGCTTCAGATGCCCTTGCACTCTCTACATATCGTACATATGTAGGAACTGCAATTGCTGCTAGAATTGCAACTATAACTACTACAACCATGATTTCGATCATTGTAAAACCAGATGATTGTC
>CAZWJS010000039.1:0-9193 GCA_964634895.1 uncultured archaeon
GTAAATCAAAGGTCACATAGAGGAGACATAACCACTTTAACAGATATCTTTGTGAGAGTTTTATGGAAAGGCGCTTAGACCACTATTTAGAAAGATTAGTATCTCCAGATTCAATGACTTTCTACAAGGCACTATGTGACTTTGCGGAAGAAAGAATAGAACCTAATTATCTTGAATGGGAAAGAAATCATGACTTGCTCCCTCAAGACATTATTGATGAAATGGGAAATATGGGTCTTTTTGGAGTTACGGTATCTGATGAATACGGTGGTCAAGGTGGAAATCAATTAGATTTAATTTTGATGGGTTTGGCACTTGGTTATCATTCTCAATCTTTAGCAATAACCCCTGGTGCAGCTATGTCATTAGGAGCTAAGCCATTACAATTGTTTGGAACTGAAGAACAAAAGACAGCTCATCTTCCAGATTTGGCTGCTGGAAAGAGAATGTTTGTTTTTGGCTTATCAGAACCTGGTAGAGGCTCTGATGCAACTAATCCTCAAGTCACTGCCAAGAAGGATGGTAATGAGTGGGTTATCAAAGGGGAAAAATGCTGGTCTACTAATGCAAAATGGTCTAGCCATGTAGTAGTTCATGCAATGACAAATCCTGATTCTAAATCCGGATATCGAACTACATGTTTCATTGTCCCAATGGATGCTCCAAATGTTTCTTACCAAGAGATGGCAGGCAAGGATTTGTGGAGTCAATCTTCCACAGGGTCAATTACTTTTGATGATGCTCGAGTTTCTGACGATGCAATTCTTGGAAAAGAAAATGAAGGTTTCAAAGTCATGGCTCAGACTTTGAATGGCGGTCGTTTATTCATTGCAGGTATGTCTTTGGCCTCGTTAGCGTTTGCTTTAGATAAATGTAGGACATATTCTCAAGAGAGAGAGCAATTTGGTGTACCTATCGGTAGTTTTCAGAGAGTTCAGGATGTCATAATTGATATGGACATTACATTGGAACAAGGTTTGACTTGGTTAATTGACTTGACAAATAGGTACAACGACAATACGTTAGATAGAGAATCTGCGGCTAAAGTAAAAATTGAATGTTCACGTAAAGCTTCAGATCATTTAACAAAGGCAATGGAAATATGTGGTGGCGTGTCTTCTTTAGATGAGTTTGGATTAATTAGGCATCACAGAGATTTATTTGTATGTAGAGTTGGAGAAGGCAGTAATTTTGCACTGAAAGGTTTTGCTACACGTCCTTTAATGCCAGATATTACTTTACAATAGACCAAAATAGCATTAAAGGGTATCATTCTGCCCATTTGTGGAATTTGACGATTTAATCTGCTACAGCCAGACCGTAATTTTGTTATTATTATTAGTTAGTTCCCTTATCAATTATAGCAAAAAGAGGGTAACTTCTAAAAATAGTAATAAAATTGTATGTCCTTCATGTGGTTTTTTGCTGTTAGGCGAGGATATTAATTTTTGTAGCAAATGTGGAAATAGTATATCCCATTCTGGTGGCCTAAATCTAGAAAAGTGATGCTGAAATGTTTTAAGTACAACATTTTGGATGCTATTTATGATGAAACATAGAGAAATCTCCTTGTCGAATACAGAAAGTGACGTTTGCTCACAGATTAGTTGTAGTAATCCCGTTAAGCGTTCTATTCCAAGAAAGAGGGCAGAAAAATCAGATGCCCTTAATCTTCTAGGCACAGGTCGAAAAGTTGGTCTTTGTGCAGATTGTTATCGTTTGTTTAAAAAATCAACTAAAAAAGATAGAGCCATGGAGTCTTTAGGTAGATGAGTGCATCTTACGCAATCTTCGAAGCAGAATTCAAAACATTAACTAGACGTACTTTCCAATCCTTAAAGAAAAGATTAACTGCCACAATTGTAATATCAATCTTATTAATTATTTTTTCATTAGCGTGTATACGTCTTTTAAAATTCGTTATTGATAATCCTGAGCTTTTTCCAGAGGGGTCTAATGAAGGATATGGCACTATTTTATTAATCTATTTTGCACTTTTTACACTTAGATCGGCAGGAATAGCCTATCGTAAGGTGATTAAGTCTAAGATAATGGATATTCACTTAGTCCAACCATTGTTGCCAAGACAAATTATGCTAGGGTTATTTTTTTCTATATTGGTACCTAATGTTTTCTTATTAATTCTTTTTTTATTACTATTTGTGGTAGGTAATCTTGTTACTAATACTAATATTGTTCTAGAAATGGAATTTCTAGCTTTGATTTTTTCTTTTTCTTTTTTGGCATCACTATGTGGATTTATGTTTTCAATCGTGGGTTCTCTTCATCCTTTTTCTCGTAAACTTCAGTTTTTATTGACATTATCTCCTCTTTTAATTGCTCTCATGTTTGTGGCAAATGGTGCTCATAATTATCCTGAAATATCACTTGGGATAGTAGGTGGTTGTACATTTCTGCTAATATTGTTTTTTTATAATATGGATTCTGTCTTTGTTGAGGCGATTGAATCATATAAATTAAATTCTTCTCTTCATAAAAATCCCTTTAGAATTCTTAAGTTTAATTGGCTTAAATCAATTTTAGGGCGTAGAGCTTCTTCTATTTGTTCTAAGGAAGTTACTTCTTCTTTACGTGAGCGTGATTTTTTGAGTTCTGCATTTTCCACTTTTTCTATTTCATTAATTATGGTTTTTTGGTGGTTTAAGGTAGGGACTCCGAGTGAACCCATCGGTGATTTACCTCCAAGACTTTATTATCCAGGAATGCTTGCTATTAGTTTGTATTTAGGTGCTTTACTTCAGTGTACTATGCTGGGTTCAACGATTTTAGGTGTCGAAGGCAAACGCATGTGGATAATGAAATCAAATCCTGTAGAATCTTATCTTATTATGAAAGGTAAAGCTGTAGCTATAGTGATGATGGCCATACCTAGTTTGTTTTTTGTTTGGTTACCTATTTGCCTTTTGGCTGAATTTCCATTGAAAGTTACTCTTTTCTTTGGCGAGTGTATGCTAATTTTAGTTCTTTCTAATACTGGTCTAGGAATATGGGCAGGAAGTGCATTTGCGAATTTTGAGGAGAATGATAGGGGCAATCCAGATATATTAGTACAGTTTATGTTGATGGGGACTTCAGCCCTTTTTTCCTCAATACTACTCATACTCCCGGGTACTGTAATGCTCATCAAACATGATTTTGGTTTATTGGCAGGTGCTATATTTGTGGCTGTATCTTTTGGAATCTTAGTTGCAGGTATCAGAGCAGGAGCCTCTTCCTATAGATCTATTTTCATTGATAGTTATGGTTCTTAGTTCTGCCAAATAGATAATAACTGGTGTTCCTTCGTGTATTGTGGTATTGGTAGCATCAGATGATATGCAAGCTTATTTTCGTAATTTAGAGAGCGAAGCTGACAATTGTTATAATTTGGTAGCCAAAGCTCGAAAAGCAGGTTTTGATCCGTCTGATGATTCAGAAATACCGAGAGCCAAAGACCTTGCTGAGAGAGTTGAGGCTCAAGTAGGGCCAAAAGGTATAGCTCCTAGAATTAGGAAAGTAGCTGAACAAAATGATAGAGAATCAACAGCCCTAATTATAGCAAAGGAACTAGCTGGAGAGCTCAAATCTGAAATAGGTTTAGAATTAGCATTAGAACAGGCAGTTCGAACTTCACTTTCCATACTAACTGAGGGTGTTTTAGTTGCTCCAACAGAAGGTGTCGTCAAGGTTAGTACGTTAGAAAACAATAACAATACAAAATGCGCTTCAATATACTATGCAGGCCCTATTCGGGCAGCAGGTGGCACAGCTCAAGCACTTTCAGTCCTTATAGCTGATGTAGTTCGTCGTGAGTTAGGATTAGATTCTTACATTCCAACACCTGCAGAAGTTGAGAGATATAAGGAAGAGATACCATTATACAAAAGAGCTGTAAATTTACAATATGTACCTAGTCCAGAAGAAATAGATACTATTGTAAAATCGTGTCCAATTTGTGTTACTGGAGAGAGAACCGATAGAATTGAAGTAGCAGGTAATCGTGATTTACCTCGTGTAGAGACAAATGCACTGAGAGGAGGAGCTTGTTTAGTATTAGCAGAAGGGCTATGTTTGAAAGCGGCAAAGGTTCTCAAACATGTTGATAGGCTGGGTATTAGTGGCTGGGAATTTCTTAGAACGTACACTGAGAAAAAGCGTGCGTCAACTTCTGGAGATGTTAAAGAGCATAAATATTTGAAAGATGTTTTAGCCGGTCGTCCAATTTTTGCATTTCCTGATGAGCCAGGTGCTTTTCGGTTAAGATATGGGCGCTCTAGATCTGCAGGTTTAGCCTCGATGTCAATTCATCCATCTACAATGCTTGTTGTAGACTCATTTGCAGCCATTGGCACTCAACTTAAACTCCAATTGCCTGGCAAGGCTACAGCTGCAACACCTTGCGATTCAATAGAGGGCCCTTCAGTTGTTTTAAAAGATGGAACTTTTATGCGGTTAGATTCTTTTGTTGAAGCGAAAAAGGTAATAGATAATATTGAAAGTATAGTTGACTTGGGTGAAATATTGATACCTTTTGGTGAATTTATAGAGAATAATCATCCTTTACAACCTTCGGGATGGTGTGATGAATGGTGGAACTCGATTGTTAAAAATCAAGAAAAGAAAGAATATGGCGGAGATTATGAGTTTGATTCGCTGTTTAATTACTGCCTAAATAATAAGTTGCCATTACATCCTAAATATACTTATTTTTGGGGAGATTTAGAAGTCCAAGAAGTAATAGATCTGAGGAATCAATTGATTAAGGATTCATCAAGTGTGATTCTAAATAAATTCAAATTATTTTACAAAGAAGTATTTCAACGCCTTGGAATTTTTTATAAGGTTAGAGATAAGTCTTTAGTCCTGAATGATGGAATTGAACCTTTAATCAAGATGCTTGGCTTACAAAAGGAAAGTAGCGGTTTAATTATAAATTCAGAGTCTAAAAAGGTAGATTTAACCTTAGATTTAATTTCTAATTTCTCAGGACTTGAAGTTAAGCATAGAGCTCCAACTCGTGTAGGGGCAAGCATGGGTCGTCCTGAAAAGGCTAATGAGAGACGTATGAAACCACCACCACATGTTCTTTTTCCACTTGGTGAGTCAGGTGGTAATCAGAGACTTGTCAATACAGCTCTTAAGTCTAGTAGTTCTAGAGGTTTTTCTCAGAGAAATTCTGGCCGAATAGAAATAGAAGTCCAATTGAGATATTGTAAGAATTGTAGCAAGGAGACAGTCTCACTTAATTGCTGTGAGTCTCAAACCATGGTTAAAGAAAATCCTAGAAAACGTCTCGTTGATGTTTCAGATTTATTAACGAAGGCAATGAATAATACAAAAACAGGCATTCTTCCAAAGATAAAAGGTGTAAAAGACTTAAAGTCCAAAGATAAAATTCCAGAATGTCTTGAGAAAGGTATTTTACGTTCTAAATATGATTTAAGAGTTTACAAAGATGGAACTCTAAGATATGATATGATTGATTTGCCAATAACTCATTTTTATCCAAGAGAGATAGGCATATCTGTAGAAAAGGCGAATTCATTAGGTTATAATTATGATACTTATGGTAACAAACTAACCTCTACAGATCAGTTAATTGAACTTAAAGTACAAGATATAATACTTTCAGATAGAGCAGGTAATTGGCTTGTTAAGGTTTCAAATTTTGTGGATGAAGAATTATCCAAACTTTATGGTTTGAAACCGTTCTATGGATTAAGTCCAAATTCAGATCCTACTGAGTTAATTGGTAATCTTCTTATTGCTTTGAGTCCACACACGTCAGCAGGTGTTCTTACTAGACTTATCGGTTTTACCTCAGCAAAGGCTCAATATGGGCATCCATTTTTGCATGCAGCTAAAAGGAGAAATTGTGATGGTGATGAGGATTCTATAATGCTTCTTCTTGATGGTTTATTAAATTATTCAGACAGTTTTGTTCCAACAACTCGAGGAGGAACTATGGATATCCCTAGAGTTCTTTCGACACGTATAGATCCTATTGAAATAGATAGCGAAGCCCATAACGTTGAATTGAATGAGTCATATTCCTTAGACTTGTATAACCTTGCACAAGAATATTCAAATCCTTCCAAGGTTGTTGATTATTTAGATTTAGTTAAGGATAGATTAGAAAGTCCACAGCAATATGAAAATTATAATTTTACACATCCTTCCTCAGACATTAATCTTGGCCCTCATGAGTCACGTTATGTGACACTCGGTTCAATGACTGAGAAGGCTCTTGCATCTCTTGAATTAGCTAGGAAAATTCGGGCATCAGATTCAAAATATGTAGCTGAGCAAACAATAGAGAAACATTTTATCAGAGACATAATTGGTAATCTGCGCTCATTTACTACACAGGGAGTTCGATGTAAAAAATGTAGCAAGAAATATCGCCGCCCTCCACTTAAAGAATCCTGTGTTTGTGGAGGTAGTCTTCAATTAAATATCTCACCAGCATCAGTATCTAAGTACAAAAAAATCGCAAAACATTTGTCGGAGGAATATGGTTCACGTTCATTCATTAAGCAGCGCTTGGAATTGGCTTTCAATTCAATTGAAGATACGTTAGAGAATGAGCAAATTAAGCAAATGGATCTTGGTGCTTTTCTTTGATACACATATTTGATACTATAACTTCGACAAATTCTTGGCTATCTACCTACTCTAAACATTTAGGAGATATAGCTATAGCAAAAGAACAGACGCAAGGCAAAGGTAGGCTAGGTAATTCTTGGGAATCACCAATAGGTGGTTTTTATTTTTCAATATTATCTCGCAGCCATAAACTATTACCTTTGATTATGGGCTTAAGTGTGGTTTTCTCACTTAAAGAATTTGTTAAGGGCGTTAAACTTAAGTGGCCTAATGATATTATATTCAGTAACAAGAAGTTGGGAGGCATTCTTTGTGAAAATTTAGGCGATTTTAGTGTTTCAGGTGTTGGTCTAAATATTAATAATAATACTTCATATTCTGATTCTATAAATTTGTACAGTAGGCAAACACGTTTTCCAATATCATTGTTTATTTCTTCTTTCTTAGGTTATTTTGATTCTATATTTGATTATTCATCTAATTCTATTACTGATGAATTTGAACGTTTGGACATTTTAGTTGGTGAAATGGTTTATTGGGATGGTAACGAAGGAATAGCTGAATCCATAAGTGATGATGGTTCTTTGTTAGTTAAATCATCTGGAAAGTATCTAAATTTATATTCTGAGGAGGTTCATCTTGAAAAAAAATAAAGTTCAATGGGCAAGTTACAATTTCCATCCAATCGTCAATTTGCCCGATGATTATCAGATTCTAGATTTAACTAAAGGCAGGTGGAGTGCTTCTAAAAAACAATTTAGTATCGGAAAATATAATGAATTCCGGCCTAATATGTACAATACAAAAATATTTGAAGGAAAGCGCAATATCCATATGGGAATTGATATTGGTGGACCAGTAGGTACTTCATGTATGGCCTTTTCAGATGGTACAATATCACATTTTGGATATAATCCTGAACCTGGAGATTATGGGAATGTGTTAATAACTAGACATAAATTTTCAGGAATATATGTATGGGCTTTGTATGGGCATCTAAGTTCTGAATCAATTAATAATAAAGAAGTAGGACAAACAGTAGCCAAAGGGGAGGTTTTAGGTTGGTTTGGTAATTATCAAGAAAATGGCGGTTGGGAGCCCCATGTTCATTTTCAGCTTTCTTTGTTGGAACCCACAACACACGACCTTCCAGGCGTTGTTTCTGAGGAAGATAGAAGTAAAGCCTTAGAGCACTATCCAGATCCACGATTAGTTCTAGGTTCAATATACTAAATAATCATAAATTGCGTGCCTTCAGCAACTTTTTAATCATACCGATTAATTAGAGCCTTATGAAGGATTTCAAAATCGTTTTGGTGCTTCTAATGTTCCTTACACCAGGTTGCCTGAGTGATATTAGAGATGAAGTCTCTTCCTGTGAGGACATTACTGGTGCCTGCAGATATGAAATCTTGAGATCTTCTGACTATTCACGTTTGCATATAGAGATTGATTTTGTAACGGGTAATTCGCCAGATTCAGATGCAATTGATTTATTGAAAACTAGGATTCAAGAGGTCACTGATAAAACATCAGTCTCAGTTAGTCAGAATTCTTTTGGAAGCACGGATGAAAGTTATTCACTTGATGAAATTTTAGAGATTGAAAACACACAACGTGAAAGGTACAAGAGCGGCAATACGTTCATAATTTATATATTGTATCTAAATGGTGAATATCAAGATAATGATCAAACATTGGGGTTAGCTTACAAAGGCTCTTCTTTTGTTTTATTCAAAGAGAAAATAGATGATGCATCTTTTCTTTTAATATCAGATGAGGATATTGAGAAATCAGTTATAGTTCATGAATTTGGACATTTGCTTGGATTAATTAACAATGGTTATCAGTCACCTCATGATCATGAGGATCCTGACCATCCTAATCATTCAAATAATGAAGATTCAGTAATGTATTGGGCTATTGAAAGTCAGGATATTGCTAACCAAATTGATGGAGAACCTCCTAATAATTTTGATTCTGATGATTTAGACGACTTGGAAAGGATGAAAGACGGTCGTCTTTAGAATAAATGCAAATTCCTTGGTTTGTAACAATTATTTATATAATTTTAATTAGTCTTCTTAGTCACCAACCAGCCGATGATATCTCAGAGATTTCTCCAAGTATTAATAACTTAGATAAATTTTTTCACTTTATTGAATTTTCTATTCTTGGTTTTTTAATGTTTGGTTCTTTATCCTTACATTCAAATCAATTTGACACCATATTACGCCTTTCTATCAAAATAGGAATCTTAGTTTCCTGCTTAGATGAGTATCATCAAAGTTTTATCGATGGAAGAAACTCATCCTTGGTAGACTTAATATTTGACATATTAGGCGTTTTATTCGGAACTTTTTTACATTACAGACTTTTTAGATAGTTTGATAGTTTTTCTTTTGAGTCTTTTCCTTCTTGGAGGTTTTTCCAGAGTACTAAATGTAATCCATCCAGTGCCTTTTTGTGTGCATTTTGGTTCTTCCGAATAGTCTGCGGCCATTATGTCGGCGCGGAGTAAGCCTCCTTTATATAGTTATGTTCGGTAAAATACTTATTGTCAGGTGATGGGAGTAAGCCCCTTTCT
>CAZWJS010000040.1:0-9062 GCA_964634895.1 uncultured archaeon
CAGACTGATCTACCGGCCCGCTGAAATGTCATTTTAGTAGGCCGTTAATAGAATTATAGGCCGTAAATTGTTTAGTAATGGCCAAATATAGGGTGTAGTGAGAGGCGTAAAGGAAGTAAAATCTTACATTGATAAAAACGAAATTGATGCGGAAATTATCATGTTTGAAGCTGAACAAGCAAAAACTTCAGCCTCGGCTGCTGAACACCTAGAGTGTAAAGTCGCTCAAATTGCTAAAAGCATAGTTTTGAAGGCTGAGAATCCAATCCTAGTAATTCTATCTGGTGATATGAGGGTGGATCTAAAGAAACTCTCTGAAGTGATTGGAGAAAAGGCGAAGTTAGCCAGCCCTGAATATGTTTTGGAGGAAGTTGGTTTCATAATTGGGGGGGTGCCTCCCATGGGATTTGATAGGCCCGTTCAGATACTTATGGATAAATCTATAGAACGATTCTCTGAAGTATTTAGTTCAGGCGGGTCAAGGGAATCTATCTTGCGAATCAAGGTTGATGAACTCAAAAATGCTACAAAATGTGAACTTGTTGATGTTGCAAAATAAATCTAGATAGTCCCCTTGAGATATTTCTGTCTCTTAGGTTCAGGAAATTTTTCTATTGAATATCTCAACATTGTTCTAGGCATATTTTTGTAATGTTTTTTTAAGAAGATTTCTTCTTTTTCTAGATCTCTTTTTCCAGCTTCTCTAAGCATCCATCCTACTGCTTTGTGAATAAGATCATGGCCATCATTAAGCAATATTTCAGCTATCTTGAATGTATCATCTAAATCATTTTTTCTGATAAACCAATGAGTTGAAACAATGGCTATTCTTTTCGTCCAAAGATCGTCTGATTTAGCCCAAGAATAAAGAATTGAACGTTCTTTATCCATCAAATGTTTACCTATTACATGTGGACAAGTTACGTCTACCAAATCCCAATTATTAACATATTTGAAGCTAGAAACATAGATTTTGTAAAGTTGATTTCTAACTTTTTCATCTTTAGCTTTAGAATATTTATTCACTAAGATTATCAAGCCTAATAATCTTTCTTCATGATATTTTGATTTTATGAACGTTTGCATTTCGGTCGTGGAAATGCCGATATGTTTCTTAGCAATTAATCTGATTTGAGGAGTTCTCACTCCAAGGAAAATATCACCGTAGCCATATTCTCCTTTACCTGTTTTGAAGAAGCTTTTACTGTGGTCAGCTCGTTCTTTATTTGCTAGAGCTCGTATCTCTTCGCTTGCTTTCATTTCTCCCAATTACTTACGACGCCCAAAGACAATGATATTGCTGGGCCTATACCTATTGCAAACATAACTGTACCTAAGCCAAAAATTCCACCTAGCGCTATCCCAATACTCAAAACTATGATTTCTATTCCTACTCTTACTCTGCCGATTGGCCAATTTGTCCTCTTTTGAACTCCGGTCATCCATCCATCACGAGGTCCTGGCCCTAAATTTGCTGTAAGGTATAATGCACTGCCAATTCCAACCAAGATAACGCCAATTGATGCTTGAATAACTTGCGGGATAAAATTCGTCTGTTCTGGAATAAATGGGGCCATTACATCTATTGACATTGCAATTAGCATAGCATTCAGGATAGTTCCGATTCCTGGGATTTCCCTTAGAGGTATCCAGAGAAAAAGAACTAAGACGCTAACAACAAATGTTGCCATTCCAACAGTTAGATCTACTTGTTTTGATATTCCTTGAGCAAGAACTGTCCATGGACTAACGCCAATTCCTGCATCAATCAATACTGCCTCACCTGTTCCAAATATCCATAAACCTGAAACCAAGAAAAGCAATGTCATGAATTTAGGCTTCAGATTAAGTGGATGTTCTGAACTCCATATTGTCTTTGGAACTTTGTGGGCTGGTCTAATAAATTCTAAAATTGTCTTTAGTGACACGACTGCCCGTACTTCTTGAGGCGCCAGTAATTGTAGGGCCAAGGAGTAAGGAATCCTGCAACCAACATTGGTAAGATTACCCACCAGGTAAGCTTAGCTCCCCCTGTCAGAACAAAGTCTACAATATTCATCGCCGCCTCCATTGATATCATTGAGATTAATGACATTCCAATTGCAACCCTAAAAGCCTCGTTTAATGGCATCTGTTTCAAGAGGATAAATGTTTCAAGAGCGATTGATGTCATTATTCCATTAAACATCGCAAGAAGCATAATGCTCATGACTGACCAGGCCCATGGATTCTCTGTGATCTGAAAGAAAAATATAGTCCCAAAGTCACCTATTGAACAACCTATCAAACACCATTTTGTATTATGAGCACTTTGCTTCCAAACTGCACCGTCTGACCAATTAAATTCCATTTCTTTGGGTGGAGCAAAATTTTGAAGCAAATCAAGGTTAGCTCCAGGCTCATGCACTGAATATCCTGCTGATTGAACAGCCTGCTCTAATATTGTCTTATCAATATTTGATTCTGCTTTAAGTATAGCTTTAGCTTCTGCTAAGTTTACTTTGACTTCAGACACACCATCAATATTTTTCAGCGCAGTTTCAACATGATTAACGCAATTATTGCAGGTCATTCCTCCAACGCCTAGGGTATGTTGTTCAAGGGCTGTCTCTGCCATATGTAATATCGAACATGGATTGAAATAAAGGTTTGTTTGTGATGTATTATTGTTCGATATCAATAAACGTGATGGACTTGCAAGACTTGGAAGAATTAAAACCAAACACGGAGTTTTAGATACGCCTACGTTATTGCCTGTCGTTAATCCAAAAATCCTTACTCTTTCTATGAAAGAATTAAAGGAGTGTGGAAGTCAGGGAATAATTACGAATAGTTATATCATAAACAAAAATTTTGAACTGAAAGAAATTGCTGAAGAGAAAGGAGTCCATGGATTATTAGATTGGAACGGACCAATCATGACTGATAGTGGGACTTTCCAATCTCATGTATATGGTGAAATTGATATGAAGGCTGAAAAGATTCTTGATTTTCAAAAGAAAATTGGAGTTGATATTGGAACGGTATTAGATGTATTTTGTGAACCTGAGACCAGATTTGAAGAAGCTAAAAAAGAACTAGAAGAAACGCAAAGGAGAATTGAAGAGTCTGACAAAAACAAAGGTTCAATTTTTCTTGCTGCACCGATACAAGGTGGAAGGCACTTGGATTTGAGGTTAAAAGCTGCTCAGATGGCCTCTCAAACTGGAGCCGACGTCTTTCCTATAGGTGGAGTGGTACCTTTAATGGAAAAAAATAATTTCGAGTTATTGACTGAAGTTATTATTGCTGCTAAGAAAGGGCTTGATATTTCCAGACCAGTCCATCTTTTTGGATGTGGCCATCCTATGCTATTTGCCTTAGCTTCATTTTTAGGATGTGACTTATTTGATAGCGCAAGTTATGCCAAGTTTGCGGCAAGAGACAGTTTAATGTTTACTTGGGGAACTAGAAATCTTGAGGAATTGGAAACAATACCCAGTGAATTTTCTGCAGCGCCTGGAATTGCAATTGACGAACTGAAAACTATGGCTAAAAAAGATCGGCAAAAAATTATTGCAAAACATAATTTGATTGTTTCATTCACTGAACTTGAAAGAGTTAAACAAGCGATTCATGACGGGTTATTATGGGAATTAGTAGAAAATCGATTAAGAAATTCACCTGCTCTCATGAAAGTATTTGATGTTGTACAATCAGAAATAGATTGGCTGAGTAATTTCGAGCCTGCCTACCGTTACAAAACTCCAATCAAGACCGGATTGGAATCAAATATTAGACCAATTTTTACCAAATCGTTCAAAACAGGAGACATGCTTCATCCTTATTTTGGTAAAATTCCAAACCATCTTTCGGAAACTTATCCTTTTCATCCTGGATTGTTGCAAGATGACATTGAAGGATGGAAAATGCAAGATTGGAATTTAGATAGGGTTAGAACTATCTTGGATTATCAATTTGGAGAGAATATAGATGAAATATTCACAACAGGAGAAACTGAATTGATAATTAGCAAGAAAACAAAACGATTGAGAAATTTGCTTCTTGATGAGATGCATGTTGCGTCGCTTTCGCATCGTAGAGGACTTTTTGTATTACAAAAAAGAGGAGCTGAATTAATTCATAAATATACTGATTTTCCTAAATTTCGTGTTGTGGTGAATGCTGAAACTGCTGAATTTAATAGAAAGGGAAAAAGCGTATTCTGTAAATTTATAGAACACATTGACCCAGAACTGAAATGTATGGATGAATGCATTATTGTGACTTCCAAAGATGACTTAATTGCTTTTGGAAAATTAATTATTTCGCCGAAAGAACTCGAAATGGGGCAACAAGGAATGGCCGTACGTGTTAGGTCTGGAATCGGAAATTAGCAGAAATCGTAAGTTCTTTAATCAAAGTCCTATCTATCTAAACATGCAGCAGAAGATTCTGGCCTTAGCAACGGTATTGATTTTATGCCTAAATATGCCTATAACAAGTCAAGCTGCTATTGAAGAAAATAACGACACAGACTGGTGGGATAACTATTCTAGAGACAAGAATCGTGACGGAATTTCAGACGTTTTAGTATGGAAACTTCAGCAAGGAGAACGTTTCTTTAATGCAGAGGAAGCCAGAGTTTTTGTCAGATATGACCATCACCCAACCGACTATGACGTAGAAAGGTTAGAATTAGCTGGAGTAGAAGTTACATTTCGAGCTCAGTTTATCGATTTAATCGGGACAACTATGCCTCGTGAAATGATTGCAGAAATCTCAACTTGGGAAGGCATTGTGATGCTGGATGATATAGGAAAAGCTGAACCTCATATGCATGATGCCGTGCCTGCAATGGGTGTTGATCAAGTCTGGCAAAACCATGGCATTTATGGTGAGGGTATTTCTATTGCAATTGTAGATACTGGTGTCGATAATGCCCATGTTGGTCTTGATGACATGGACGATAGTGAATGGACTAATGACCTCAAAGTTGCTGCATATTATCACGCTGAACAGGATGCTGTCATATGCTCTGAGAATGGCCTTGATGGGACTATGCCTTGTTACCCTGGACAATCTATAGACAGTGGTACGCATGGAACTCATGTAGCTGGTATTGCTGCAGGAACTGGTGCTGGGAATCCTGATCCTGAAACGGGACTACCGCACATTGGTGTTGCTCCTAAAGCTCATTTAGTAAACGTTCTTTCATGTTGTGATGGAGATATAGAAGATATTATTCGAGGAGTAGAATGGACAATCGCAAATCAAAAGCTAGTTCAACCTAATATTCGAGTTATGACATCAAGTCTTGGTGAGCAACAAATCGAATTTCACATTGATAACGATGGGAGCTCGGCTTGGAGTCAAGCTGTTGATGCTGCTGTAGAATCTGGCCTTGTAGTCACATTAAGTGCAGGGAATGAATTCGGTTCAGCTACTGTTGCTGGATGCAATACTATCGATTCGCCTGGTGATTCAAGGCTTCCGATAACTGTAGCTTCGCTAGACAAGGATCTGAGTTTAGCCATTTACAGTTCAAGAGGATACACCTCTGATGGTCGAGTAAAACCAGATGTAGCTGCAATTGGAAGCAACATAATGGCGCCTAACGCAGGAACTGGCAATGGTTACACTAGCAAAAGTGGAACTAGTATGGCCACTCCTCTTATGGCAGGAATAGTTGCTCTAACTTTAGAGGCAAACCCTGATTTAACTCCTGCAGAGGTCAAAGATACTCTGGTTGCTGGTTATGCAATCGAAAGAGAAATTGAAGATGATGACATCGATGCGGCCTCCAACAACTGTTCACTTTTAGAAACTAGGCCAGATAATGAGTATGGATATGGTCAAGCTGATCCTTTAGCATTTGTTGAAATTGGGGGAATGATTGATCCGGACGTTTCAGTTAACTGGACCATTGAATACGTAGAAACTGAAATTAACGGTACTACTGTCTTTCTAAAACCTGAAATATATAATGCTTCCATTCTAAAAGGTACTGCAATTACTGCCAACAAAGCGACTGGAGGAGGTGGCGTTGAAGTTAGATTTGGAACTGGAGAATGGTTCCCTGCAACAGACACTTCTACACAAGGAAATTGGGCCACTTGGGAAATCGTGGTTCCTGAAGATATAACCAAAGGAAATCAAACACTGTCTGCAAGATTGGTTTTGGATGGTGGAATGTCGATGTCTGCAGTTAATAGCGTTTCTGTTGTTCTACTTGATGAGTATGGGTTTGTAGCAATCTCACAAAGCGGATTAACAAGTATTCCTGGTCTTTTTTTCCTTCCATTTATTTTAGTTGCAATGGCAATGACTGCCTTTGTTTTCAGACAGCCTAGAAGATCTGAAAGTAATGTTGAAGTAGAAGAATCTGGAGGCGATGATTTTGTTTGGGATGATTCGGTCTCTGATCAACTCAGCCTTACCACTAATTGGAATGCTAGGGCCATTAGTCTATGTGCTCTTTACACTGCTCAAGGAATACCTTCTGGTTTCATTTCATACACCTTAATTGCTTTCTTAGCTGAAAGAGGCTACAGTGCAGCAGCTATTGGAAATATGCTCTTCTGGGTGTACTTACCTTGGGTCTTCAAGTTCCTGTGGGGCCCATATGTTGACAATTATCATTATCTTCCTATGGGAAGGCGTAGGCCTTGGATTCTAGGTGCACAGTCTGGAATGGTGCTTACTGTTCTGATAATCGTACTTGTTCCTTCTGTTGAAGACAAAGTTTTCCTTCTGACAGCTCTGCTATTCTTCCATAACATGTTTGCTTCTTTGCAAGACGTTGCCGTCGATGGGTTAGCTGTTGATATTTTAAGTCCTGAAGAATTTGGTAAAATAAACGGATTCATGTTTGGAGCAAAACGTCTAGGAACAATGATCGGCGGAGCTGGAATTGGATACTTCATTGGTTCATTGGGTGTTCAAGGTGGATTGTTCCTAATGATTCCAATGTTACTGATGATTATGTGCTTGCCTATCTTCATTCGAGAAAGACCTGGTGAGAAACAATTCCCATGGGGTCCTGGTGAAGCTGTAATCAAACCTGATGTCAAAGTAGCTAAAGCTGCTGTGAAGAAGACGGCTAAAGTCGTAGAATGGGATATTGCTGCAGATAAAGATGTGAAAAAGGCAATCGGTGTTGATCTTGCACTTTTAGGATTTTTATTTTTCTTCTTACTTTTGACTGTTGGTGATGTGGTAGGTTTTATTGGTAGTTTAGTAGTTGCAGCAATCTGTGCTGGAGGCTGGTATTACAAATTCTATGCAAAACCAAAAAACGAATGGGATTCATTCGGAATGCAATTTTATGACTTAGCGCCAGAACAAAGTGATATTGTGAAAGCTCTGTCTCTAAAGGCCCCTTTGCTTGGTGTTTTGTTAGCAATGTTAACTTACTTCTGGGAATTCTTGATTCCTGTTCTAAATATTCTCTTCATACAAAAATTGGGGTGGACTGATACTGAATACGTTCTTGTTACAGGTGGATCGGCCGTTGTTGCTGGAATCCTTGGAACATTGATGGGGGGGCTTATTGCAGATCGTTATGGCGCTCGTCGCATTGCTAGTTTATTTGCTATTTTGACGGGTTTATCTATATTCACAATTGCGCTTGCGGAACCATTATGGGAAAATAGAACAGTCATGACTTGGCTGATTATCGTTTATCCTTTCTTCGGAGCTGCAATGGGAATTTCACTTATTTCTTTATTCATGAATGTTACATGGCCAAAAGTTGGAGCAACGCAGTTCACTCTGTATATGGCCCTTCTGAATTTTGGAGCCTTATTTGGATTGAAAATGGCTGGATACTTTGAGGAGAACTTCACTTTTACTACGACTATTATGATTGGAGGGACTTGCCAATTACTGATTGCCTTCGTACTTCCCTATATAGATCCTGGCCAAACTCGCAGAGAACTAGGCAATGAATTTTAAGCGATAATCCTTAAGAAGGGGACTTTCTGGAACCCTACCTTGGAGACAAGGAAGGTTTGATAGAAATGAGCAATAATATCTATGTTGGAAACTTGCCATGGTCTTTCAAAGACGACACTCTCAGAGAGCTCTTTGAAGAACACGGCGAAGTATCAGATGCGAAAGTAATTGTAGATCGCATGAGCGGCAGAAGCCGCGGATTTGGGTTTGTCGAAATGGCAAGCGAAGAAGAGGCTGGAGCAGCAATCGAAGCATTGAATGGCTATGATGCTGACGGCCGTGAACTAAAGGTGAACGAGGCCAAACCTCGAGATGGTTAATTTAATAGAAAACGACGAACACTTTATTATAATTTCACTGTTAATCACAGTTTGTATGCAGATGAGCTTTTTTGCTATAGCGTACGCTCTGCAGATTGACAAGGTAACTGATTTTGCAGGAACTAGTAATTTTCTAATTCTAGCTGTTATTACGCTATGGTTTGGAGAAAACTTTTCATTCCCAAAAATTCTTGCGTCTTTAATGGTGATACTCTGGTCACTAAGATTAGGGTCCTACCTCTCCTACAGAATAATTGTATGGGGTGAAGATCATCGATTTGATGAAATAAGAAAGAACTTTTGGAGTTTCTTCGGTTTTTGGATTTATCAAATTTTATGGGTATTTCTGACTTCCCTGCCTGTAATTTATTTCAATAGCTTAGACACTCCAACTGAATTAAACACAATTGCAATGTTAGGTATTGGGATGTTTATATCAGGTTTTGCTATAGAATCGTGGGCAGATTATACAAAATTCAATCACAAATTGAATGGGGAAAAATGGTGTAAAACAGGCCTTTGGAAATATAGTAGGCACCCTAATTATTTTGGTAATATCATGTTATGGTTTGGTATTTTCATTTTCTGTCACGCTTATGGAGTCCCCCTATGGACAATTATAGGGCCACTTTGGACTGCTTTTTTGCTAATATTTGTGAGCGGATTGCCTTTATTGGAAGCATCTTCTGATAAGAAATATGGTGACGACCCTCAATATCTCAAATACAAATCCGAAACGTCTATACTGATTCCTTGGTTTAAGTAACAAAATGGCGCCAGGGGAGAGATTTGAACTCCCGAGGGATT
>CAZWJS010000041.1:0-8453 GCA_964634895.1 uncultured archaeon
GGCACTATTTTAGTGAAAGTATTACTTCTATGTAATTTAAAATATGCTAAAAGTCTCCTAAAGTCAACTGCCTTGAATAATTTCTAGCATTAATGTATTTTTCCAATGCCTTCTCAACTCTTGATTTACTAAAAGAAAAGTTGTTGCAAAGAAAAGAAATCACAGATGGACAGTCTGGACTTTGCCACTCGGGATCAAATTCTTTAACAGGATGGTCTAAAAACAGTGAGCGTATTTCATCTAAATTATCTATTTTTTTACCTATTTTCTCGAGAGATTTCTCAGCATTGCCACATTCTTGTAAAAGTTTAAGCCCTTTTTTTGGACCTATTCCATCTATTCCACTGTTAAAATCGGTGCCCATTAAAATTGCAACATCTACAAGTTGTTCTCTAGTAAGGCCCAAAACTTCAAATGATTTTTCAACTTCAATTATCTCTGGTGAAACCTCAACCCATTTTTGCTGCTTTGGCAATTTACGCCTTCCAGACAATGTCAAATTACGGACTAACTTAGAGGCACCAAACAATACTGTATCAAAATCCTGTGAAGCCCCGTAATCAACCTTACCTGTGCTCAGCAGATGTGCTACCTGAGCCTCACCCTCGCTAGGTGCCTGAATCCATGGAATTCCAAGAAGATCAAGGAGATTTTTTGATTCTTCTAGCATCCTAGAATCAAGTCTAGTTGTTTGTTGGGCTTTAGTCCTAGCTGTTTCCATATCTCCAGCTTCTAAAGCCGCCTCCCATTCAATTTGGGCTTTTATTTTTCTCTGTCTCCTTTCCTCAAGAACACCTCTCTTCAATAATGGAGGTTTGCCATCAAAAACAATACAGAGCTGGACTCCATTTTCAACTAGGTTTGAAAAGCGAAACAGTATTCCACTCAAATGACTGGTTACTCGACCTTCTGTGTCTGATAACAAATTTCCATCAGCTTGTCTTATACTTGTAAGGAACTGATACAACACATTGTAGCCATCTATAGCTACCCTCTGTCCACTTAATTCTTCTAACGTTATTTTACGTGTTTCTAGTAAAGGTCCTAACTTTATCCCCATCTATCCTTTCACTACACCCATCGGCTTCAGCCTAACGACTTTGTTGGCGATTCCTGAGGCATGACAAACATCAACTACATCTGAAACATTCTTGTATGCACCAGGTGCCTCTTCTGACGCTACGCGAGGTGATCTTGCTCTAACATAAATTCTATCCTTTTTCCAAAGCTTCTTTACCAGATTTTTAGACTCGAATTTCTTCAATGCAGCTTTACGCCCAAGTGCTCTACCAGCTCCATGACATGCAGAACCAAATGTCTGGGCCATGGCTCCTGAAGTTCCAGATAAAACATAACTTGAGGTACCCATATCTCCAGGGACTATAACTGGCTGACCAAAACTACGATATTTTGCAGGAATATCGGGTGAATCGGGGCCAAAAGCACGAGTAGCACCTTTACGATGAACACATAATTCTTCACTACCATGTTTTTCAATTTTGGCTATATTATGTGATACATCGTAAACAGTATCCATACCCAAACTCTTCCCATCGCCACCAAAAACATGCGAAAATGCTTTCCTAGTAGCATAAGAAATCAAAGAGCGATTTGTCCATGCAAAATTCGCTGCTGCAGACATTGCGCCTAGATATTCCTGAGCCTCTTTAGTATTTAGAGGAGCTGAAGCCAATTGTTTATCTGGTAAATCAAGACCTTCTCTCTTACATGCTTTCAAAATACATTCTAAATGGTCTTGACAAACTTGATGACCGCAACCCCTAGAACCCGTATGCATCATAACTACAGCTTGGCCCTCAAAAAGGCCAAATGCTTTTGCAGCTTCTTCATCAAAGATTTCATCAACTTTTTGTACTTCAAGAAAATGATTCCCACTACCTAAGGAACCCACTTGTTTACGCCCTCTAGTTCTTGCATAGTGAGAAACATGTTCTGGAACTGCACTATTTATACAACCATTTTCTTCTAATACATCCAAATCACTTTTCCAAAGATAACCATTTTCTTCAGCCCACTTCGATCCAATTGAAAGAACAGAATCTAATTCTCTATCGGATAAAGTGATTTTTCCCTTTGAACCTAAACCTGCAGGAACTTGTTTATACAATTCATCAATAATTTCTTTCTGTTTTAGCCT
This sequence comes from uncultured archaeon, assembly GCA_964634895.1. Classification (GTDB taxonomy): domain Archaea; phylum Thermoplasmatota; class Poseidoniia; order MGIII; family CG-Epi1; genus CG-Epi1. Next base: position 2,159 of record CAZWJS010000041.1, read on the forward strand.
TATGTCACTCTCAAGTAAGTCTGTTCTGAGAAGGCGAACACCACAATTAATGTCAAAACCAACACCCCCTGGTGAGATTACTCCTATCTCAGACTGTGCTGAATCTGTTGAAAATGCTGCAACACCACCAATAGGGAAACCATAACCCCAGTGAATATCTGGCATTGCCAGACTTGCTTTCTTAATACCAGGCAATTCTGCTACATTTGATACTTGATTGATAGCTGAATCCATGCCTGGATGAGACAGTAATGATTTAGAAGAATATATTCGCCCTGGAACACGCATCTTTCCCTCTTGAGGAAGTTCATAAATATTTTCACTCTTTGAAACTAATTTATCAATCATTTGCTACTTCTTCCACTGGTTCATACTTAGAAGGGCAGCCCATTTGTACTTTCTCTGCTTTTAGAATTAATTCCCCATCAACTAATTCAAGGACGCCTGTGAAAGTAGCCCCGTTATACTCTGCAAAAGTGTCAGGGAGGGCTAATAAAGAGATATCAATTTTTATTGAATGATTACCATCAACCAAGAGGCAATCATTAATTCTTAATTCAGTTATAGTACCATGAATCTGGAGATTGGATCCCTCTCTATAATCACCAGATATGGCTTTCTCAACTGAAACATAAGTCGACTGCTCAGTAACTGTTAAAGAGACTACAAAACCCGTGATTATCAAAATTGAAAACGCAAGAATACCTTTAGTCCAAGGGGAAAAAGATGTACTAGTTCTTCTCTCTTGGTTCATTATTATAGCCTCCTAATTTATTACTCAAATCTCTGAATTTATTAGAAATATATATGGTATAAACTCCTATTGCCACCCAGAATACGGTCATACCACCCCAGAGATAAATCATGTCATCTGCAGGTGGTTTATTGATATGAATATAAAGAACAAATTCTCCATCAGTACCTTCTGGACCAGTAACATTTATGAAAAGTGGGAAATCAAATTTTTCCTCTGTGAAACTCGAACCTGAAAAACTGACTGAATCCGTCGTTTTATTAGAATCATAATTATGAATTTTATTCAAACCTGTCGGGAATTCAAATGAAATGCTATCATTAGTCTTACCACTAGGATAATCAAAAATTATGTACCAGTTTGTCCCTATATCAAAAACCTTATTGTAATAAAAGGTATGCCAAGTCATACTAACTTGCTGCTGAAACTTTGATTCATCGGTCATACAGTCCTTTTCTCTACAATCTGCTGAAGCACTTCCTGCTAAAATCAATAAAATAATTAGATATGAATATAATTTCACATTTTCTCCATTTTAACTTTAAACATTTGCCTTTCTAACTCTTCTATTTTCATCCGTGTACTAAAAAGAAAAACATATATCAGAAAAAAACCTAGAAGGCCCATATACAAACCGATTCGTAATGATGGGTCTAAACTCCCCTGATCCTCAGTACCAACAATTACAGGGTGGTGCGATCTCAAGTATCTCGAAGAAAGATATGATAGTGGAACCAAAATTATACCTAAAAGACCTAGGACTGCTGAATTAATCCTAACAGTCTCAGTTTCAGGTTGCCTCCTATAAACAAAGTATGCAATGTACAACAACCACATTGCAAGTGTTGTAGCTAATCTCATGTCTGTCAAAAAACGAGATATAATGTCACCACCCCACTCTGCTTCCATCCAAAAAGTCCCAGATGCTAAAGACATGAAACCAAAAATAATACCCAACTCGGCAGCACTTTTTGACAACCTATCGGCATAATCTGATCGGTTATATAGGTAAACTGAACTTCCACCTACCACCATCAGAAATGCCAGATAAGCAATCAAACCAGAAGGGACATGAAAATAGAACAATTTTTGGGCATTTGGTGCTGTAAAAAATTTTGCCGGACCTGTATGAATCAATGCAAAATATAGTGTTCCAATAGCCAACATAAACCCAAACAAACCAACCATTTCCTGTTTGTATTTCATTTGGATTTCCACTCTCTTGGATAAGTACCTCTTTCCATTATAACCCTATCAAGCCTAGCTACACAACCCTTTAATTTTAAATTCGAAGAAAGCTCCTTCGAGTCCATAGTAGCTCTCGCAAGTGCAATAGCCTCTCCTCTACCTGTCTTAATAGAAACTAATTGGCCTCTCTTTACATCTTTAGAAATAGAAAACACACCTGGTATTCCTAACTCAGCTCCGTGACATAATGCGTCAACTGCTGAATCTTTAACTTCAATTGTTGGCAAGTCAACTAACATGCTCTCAAGTGGTTTGAGGATTGAAAAAAGTAATTTCGTGTCTTTTGTCTCTTTCCAAGATTTAAAAATATCATGGGCCTCCACTAATGTTATTGAATCTTTTAAATGAAATGGACCTGCCTTAGTCCTAATTAATTGTACCATCTCGCTACGAACTCCTAAAATAGAACCTATGTCATCACAAAGATTACGAATATAAGTACCTCCCTCACATTCAACACGAAAAAGCACTAATTTTGAACCCAATTCTATTAGTTCGATATCATATATTCTCCGAATTCTAAGTTCTCTTTTTACAGCGGCCTGATGAGGAGGGATTTGATATATTGGTCCAATGAATTTAGAGAAAATTTTCAATATCCTATCTTTACCAAAAGCTCTCTCTAATTTTAATAAACAAATGTATTCTTTGGAAGATTGTTGCAAAACCTTTGTAATTTTAGATGATCTACCTATAGTTATTGGTAACACACCAGTAACATCTGGATCTAAAGTCCCACCATGTCCTGTTAATTTTAGCTCAAAAGAATCTCTCAACCAAGCTGCAACTTGATGAGATGAAGGGCCAGCTTGTTTATTTATAACAATAACTGAAGACTCCAAGAGGTGCTCGACTGTTCGATTATCCGGTGGCGACCCGTATGGCCCAATTGTAGTTTCACTTATTCTGTGCACTTTATCTCCGAAACAACCAACCAAGAAGCCCTGTGTATGTTACTTCCTTTCCTGCATCATATAACTCAGCTATCTTTTCAGGTGATAATGATTTTAAGTCCTTAGGATTTATTCGCTTTAATTTTTCAAGTTCTTTGTTGTCTAACCATACTCCATTACAAGTTAAGCAAACGTCTATCTCTATTTCATCTGGATATTCAGCATCCATAATTGAACCACAACTAGGACACAATAATTTAGAATCTGAATCAACCCCAAGATGACTTGTAGTAAGATTATGTAAAGGCTTATTCTTAGTTAATGTTAACAATTCGCCTTTATCGAGATAAATTCCATGACATGCGATACAAAAATCTATTTCAACCTTCCAGACACCTCTTTTGATTGTTTTTTGATTTAGTTTCAAAAAACATTTTGGACAGTCCCTTTCCATCAATCGATAACCTGCTGGCTTTTGGAACAATCGATACATATGACCCTAGTAGAATTCCAACCCGGTCCTGTTGGAACCATTATTTCTTTATCACAAAAATAACACTTTTCTTTCACTGCAGATTCTCTTCCAGTTTGCTTAGGCAAAGTTCATCACCACCTAACGATTTAGAAAGGGTGAATAAAAGTTATTCTTTATTGGTGAAGCATTTTATGGAGGCTCATAATGAAACATTCAGCCGCTGTAGCTCAGTAGGGAGAGCGCGGGACTGAAGATCCCGAGGTCGCCGGTTCGATCCCGGCCGGCGGCACCACTTAATACAGTGGATATTTGCGAGGAGTATGTCTGTACAAAAATATAATGAAGCTCGAATAAAAGCATTAAAAATACTTTCATTAGGCTTAGTTTTCCTCTTTTTTTTACCAGTAGGAATACCTGCCTCCCTAATTATAATGCCCTTCTTAGCTGGACGCATAGGTGCGAAAGAACTACCTAAAAATTGGCATACGACGTACATTATAACCGTTGGTGGAGGATGGAGCTTAGGATTAATAGCTGCAATTTTTGTCCTTCTATCACTAGCATTAGGGCCTGCACTTAGAATTAATACAATAGAACCCATAATATTTGGATTGATGATTATATTTAATTGGGCCTCATTCGCAATAGGTGTCAACAGTTCAAAAGGATTAATACAGGATGTTGAAATATACCAAACTGAATGGGAAGAAGAGGAAAACTCAGAAGAAAAAACAGATATGGCCATCTCACAAGAAGAAAGTTTATCTGCAAGTGAAAAACTAAAGCAATTATTTAAGTCTACACAAAAAAATGACAATGAGATGAAAGAAGCTACAAAACCTGCGGATAGAAAAGTTACAAAGACAAAAAAATATAGTAAGCGGAAAAAGAAGGATGGTAGAGTAAATGCACTCGCTAGCAGACGTCGTAAATAGTTAAATAGACTGATTTTTAGATTAATTACATGGGCAAAATAAGAATTCTTATTGCAAAACCAGGACTAGATGGTCATGATCGGGGTGCAAAAGTCATTGCAAGAGCCCTCAGAGATGCAGGTATGGAAGTCATATATACTGGCCTCAGGCAAAGTCCTGAAGATATTGTTGAAGCTGCAATACAAGAAGATGTCCAATTCATTGGATTGAGTATTTTATCTGGCGCTCACACTCATATTTTCCCAGAGGTTATCGAACTGCTAAAAATGAGAGAAGCTGAAGATATTAAAATAATTGCTGGAGGAATAATTCCTAATGAAGAAATCCCAAAATGGAACGATATGGGAATAGAAGCTATTTTTGGGCCAGGATCATCAACTACCGAAATCATTGATTACATAAATAGGAAAAAAAATTGAAACCGGATGAACTTGTTACCAAATTAAATGCTGGGGACAAAAGGTCCATTGCAAAATTAATAACATTAATTGAGGACGAGGAAAAAATAGCTGAAAAGATTATTAAGAAAATATGGAGAATTACTGGTAATTCATACATTATCGGAATTACAGGTCCACCTGGCGCTGGCAAATCAACAATTGTTGATTTACTTGCAGAGCATATCACATCAACGGGATTAAAAGTAGGTGTTCTAGCTATTGACCCAACTAGCCCCTTTTCAGGAGGTGCTGTTTTAGGCGACCGACTAAGAATGTCAAAAGCCCAACAATCTGGAATATTCATAAGATCTGTTGCAAGTAGAGGACATCTTGGAGGAATTGCTGCAACAACCCGTTTTATGATAAATGCACTCGAACTATCTGGTAATAATATTACATTGATAGAAACAGTAGGGGCAGGGCAAGGTGATGTTGAAATTGCTAAGGTTGCGGATACGACAATTGTAGTTGAAGTACCTGGCCTAGGAGATGAAATCCAAGCTCAAAAAGCAGGAATTCTCGAAATTGGAGACATACTAGTTGTAAATAAAGGAGACCGATCCGGTTCTGATAGATTAGCTAGAGAATTAGAAATGATGCTGTCATTAGGAGAACAAAAAACATGGGTGCCACCTATAATAACCACTACTGCAACTGAAAACAAAGGAATTAAGAAATTGTGGAAAGGAATAGAAGAACATAGAGTGTACCTTGAAAAAAGTGAACTAAAGGAAAAAAGACTACAAAAATTAACTTATGAATTGAAAAATCAACTCAGTCAAAAACTATTCATTAAAAAAATAATACAAGTGGGCGAAGACGAAATCAAACGAACTGCAGAAGAGGTGCTAGAACGTAAAATCGATCCTTTTACAGCAATTGACGCTATAATTAAGGAATAAGTATTATTTAGACATATTAATCCCGTAAACATGAACTTTGATGATAATTCTTTAAAAAAATACCTGAAAAAAAGTCCTATTAATGATAATGAAACGGTGGGAAAAGAGTTTATCACAAATGAAACAAATATCGAAGCATTAGCCAAAGGTACCTTCCCTAAAAAATTATTAGATGAACAGAAAAATCACGAGATTAAAGTTCAATCTGAGATTATGCAAGAAATAGAAAAAGAACATAAAAAACTGCTCTCTGAACGCCCAATACCTGAACTACTTGAAAGTGCTGAGTTAATTTTAAAGCCAGAAAATTTGGAAAATCCAAAAATGGGTTCTCTTTACGAACAAAAGAAAGAAAAGAATGAAACCAAAAAAAAACCTTTTGAAGAAACAAATGAAGGGCACGTGGCCTAGCCTGGAATGGCGGCTGCCTCCTAAGCAGCAGACCGGGGGTTCAAATCCCTCCGTGCCCGCCAAATACAAATTCTGAATCGAAAACTATAATTATATAAACTGCCTTCATAAAAAGCAGTATCCATGAAGAAAGGAGAATATTCAGCAAAAGCTAGAGGGTTAACAAACGGTAATGGATTAACCAATGGTAATGGATTAACAAACGGTAACGGATTAACAAACGGTAATGGATTAACA
>CAZWJS010000042.1:0-8065 GCA_964634895.1 uncultured archaeon
CTTAGTAGACAATTATATGGAAAAACTATGCATTCTGAAAGACCTAATCATCGGATGTATGAACAATGGCATCCGCTTGGCACAGTTGGAATAATAACGGCATTCAATTTTCCCGGTGCAGTTTGGGCTTGGAATGCTATGATTGCTGCAGTCTGTGGTGATGTGATGATTTGGAAACCATCTTCAAAAACTCCACTTACAGCAATAGCAATACAGAATATTGTTAACGAGGTAATGGAACCACTTGGTTGGAATGGTGTGATGTCCTTGTTGGTAGGGTCAAGTAGAGATGTTGGTGAGTTATTAGTACATGATCGAAGAGCTCCATTAATCTCAGCTACAGGTTCATGTAATATGGGTAGAAAAATTGGAGAAGCCGTTGCTAAAAGGCTTGGCCGTTCTTTGCTTGAATTAGGTGGAAATAATGGCATTATAGTAATGCCTGATGCAGATCCTGAACTTGTTTTGAGAGCAGTTTTGTTTGGAGCAGTTGGCACTACAGGTCAACGCTGCACATCTACCCGCCGTTTGTTTTTACATAAATCAATATCTTCAGACATAATTAATCGTTTGGTTCAAGCATATTCTCAGATAAAAATAGGCAATCCTTTAGATTCAAAAACGGTTATGGGGCCATTAGTGGATTCCAATGCAGTCAACGCTTATAATGAAGCGTTGAAAATTATTAAGTCTGAAAATGGCAAAATACTTTATGGTGGCAAAGAATTAGGTACTGATGGATTTTTTGTAGAACCTACTATTGTACAAGCTAGAGCAGACATGGATATCGTTAGAGAAGAAACGTTTGCACCCATACTTTATTTATTTGAATTTGAATATTTAGAAGAAGCAATTGAATTGCATAATTCAGTAGACCAAGGTCTTTCATCATCCATTTTTACAAAGGACATTCAATCAGTTGAGAAGTTCCTTTCACATGCAGGTAGTGATTGTGGTATAGCTAATGTTAATATTGGGACTAGCGGGGCTGAAATAGGTGGAGCCTTTGGTGGCGAAAAAGACACAGGTGGTGGAAGAGAAGCAGGTTCAGATTCTTGGAAAGCCTATATGCGTAGGCAGACCAACACCCTTAATTGGTCGGATGAATTACCATTAGCCCAAGGAATAGAATTTGGTGAAAAATGAGCGACGACGACAAACAATATTTGCGTGTTCCTAAGGAAAATGCAGAAGCAATGTTAGCAAAATTGACTGATGCAGGATTAATCGACGCAGAATCTGAAGTTAGATGGGAAGGTGATTTCGTTTCTTTTCCTCTAAAAACAAAGCTTCAAGATTAAAATTATTAATCAGGCTTGGAACAGATTACCTCAGGTATCAGTTCTAGTAGTTCTTCCCAGTTTTTTGTATCAGTGCTATCTATTGGATTTGGTATATAGTCTTCAATAAGATTATCTATGGGTTCTATACCTGTATTATCATTCAGATTTTCTGATGAAATCATTGCAAGTCCAATAGTTACAATTAGTAAATTATGCTCTGGTGCCTTCCAAACTTCACCTATATATCTTGATTCGGCACCTTTTGTTACACTGTAGTTGATATTTCCCACACCCCACTCCTCTGTTTTCGCAGTTCCGTTATAAATGATATACTGTGTCTCATAACCTTGTTTAGTTTTTCTACTTCCTGATTCCATTTCAGTATCTAGCTCAATTTTTTGTTCAATTGCCATTTTATTGAATTGTTTATCCAATTCGTTTATTGCATCTTTTTCCTCAAGTTCGAATGGCAATTTTAGGGCTATGATGAATAATAGTGCAGGATATCCATCATTTTCTCCTTCATCATTTTTTCCATCATCCGTATAAAGCATAAAAGTAGTAGATAGTAGCCCAAGTCCATATTCATCCCTTTGATTCACGCTCTTTTTCCATCCTTTTTCTGGTTCATTGATAATTGAGGTAGGAATTTGAGCATCAGCAGATTCATACAGTGGCATAAGTGCTAGGCATGGTATAACTATCATTATTGCTATAATCAAACAACATGCCGTTCTCAAGGCCATCCTTTTTTTTGATCGAGGGATTCCTGCAAGAGCTCTTCCAATTAGATATGCAGGAGTTCCAATGGTTATGCCTAAAAGGAGAGGAATCATATTTTCCTCAGAGTATGTAACAAGAAATCCTAAAAATAAGAAAATGCAACAGAGATAATAACCTAATTTTCTAACTTCAATATTCATATTTATGAAGTTAAATCTCCATTGTGCTTTTATTATTTCAACATTTAATTTGTTTAGAATAAAATTCCAGAATTGTCTTGTTAATCCTATTTTCGGTTCAACTTTACGATATTGGTTGGTAATTTTACGATCCCTGTATATTATAAATGAGCATATTGCGGAAACAGAGAACAGAAAAATCAAAAATCTTGTACTTATTCCAAATGTCCCTACATAATATGCTAAAAAGGCTAGAATAGCAGAAATCCATGCATTTTTGAAAGGCCTTGATTCATTTTCTCCAGTGAGTTTTATAAATATATTATTGTTATTTAAATCTAATTCTTCAGCATCCATAATTTGTTTTCCGTCACCGGTTTTTTTCCCAATAATTGTGTTCATTTGGATATTTGTGGTTATTTCATCTAAAATTTTGTTATTGTCATTTAAGCTCCATTTTCCAGCTTTGCTATGTATTATTAGCGTCTCAACTTTGATATACTGTCTAGCCATTAGTAAGAGACTCGCAAGGCCAAAGAAAATTATATTTCCATTAACAAGGGCAAGAAGAGATATTGGGATTAGAATTAATTGCCACCACCATGAAAATCTGTGAATGAAGGTTCTTTCTAGATGATCTATATTTTCACATTTCAAATCCCAGAAATGATTACTATTTTGTATTATAAAGAGTCTGAAATTGGTTATGAATAAAGAGCTATTTGATTTTTGATTAATTTTTATTTCGGTATATTCATTAATCAATTTTTCATTTGGCAGGAATTTTTCAGAGAGGTTCACTGAAATTTCTAGACTTCTATGATTTATATAGTTTTTTTAAGATAATTTCGCGATAAAGATAATTAATATGCAGTCCATCATCTCTAAATTATGGATGTACTTGATTGGTCACGTTTCCTGATTGGAGCCGTTATGCTTTCTTATGGATCTTGGACCGATATTAAAACACGTAGAGTTCCAAACTATGTTTGGCTTTATTCAGGAAGTTTTGCCGCCATATTACTAATTTATGATTTATCAGGTTGGTGGAGTGATTATGGATATCACATTTGGGCTTTATTATTTTCAACAATAATTTTGTTCTACAATGCATTTGTTGATGAATATATACTAGATAGAAATCAAGTTGTGTTCTGGAAAGTCGCTCAAGTTTTAGCCATAATAGGTGCAGTTTATTTTATGTTTAAAGTTACTACAGATGAAATGAATCTTAATAATTACAAATTACTAGATATTATTTCTATTTCAGTATTAATGATATTGATGTATATGTGGTTCTACTTTGGTCCTACTATTGGTGGGGCCGATGTTAAGGCTATAATGACAATAAGTCTTGTAGCACCTTTTACACTGTCAATTGGTGATATTTCTTTAACAGCCTTTGATAGTAGAGGGTTCCCTTTTCCGTTTGTTGTTTTTATGAATTCATTATTACTTTATCTCTTAATTCCAATGTCTCTAGGAACCTACAATATATGTCATAGAAATTTTGAGAGGCCATATTTCCAGATGTTCTTGGGGGTAAAAATGAAAATTAGTAAGGCACGAACAAGTTTTGTTTGGCCGATGCAACAAATTATTGGTAAGAAATTGGTAATGGTTGCTTTTGTTAAGCACAAATCAAATGATGAAGAAAAATGGAATAAATTAGAAGATTTCGGAGTTACTAATCCTTGGGTCTCTCTAAAAATACCTTACATAGTTCCGTTAGCTTTATCATTTTTTGTTTCAGTATTTTTTGGCGATTTATTTTCACATTATCTTGTTGAACCAATTAATTCGCTATTTGGTTAATTCAAGGAGTTCACTCAATACAGATGCAGTAGCTCCCCAAATAGTTTGTTGACCTACTTTAAAAACAGGTACATCTAATTTTTTATCTTCTATAATCCACTCTTCAGAAGATCCATTGTTTGCATCTATTAATTCAGACATTTTTACTATAAATAATTCGTCAACTTCTTCTTTACAAATTTTCCATTCCGGTTCTTTTTCAACTAAACCGATGTATGGATAAATGAGATAGCCTGAAACAGGAACAGGTATTGGCGTTAATCTCCCTATAATTTCAATTTTTTCTGTTTCAATTCCAATTTCTTCATGAGCTTCTCTTATAGCTGTATTTTCTAGATCCTCATTATTCTCCTGAGATCCGCCAGGGAGTGCTATCTGGCCAGGGTGGTTTTTCTCATGCATTGGTCTTTTTATTACGGGAAAAGCAATATCTTCTTCATATTCAAATAATGCAATTAGAACAGATGCTTTTTTGAGTTTTTTTTTATTTTCTTCAGACAACCATTCCTTATATTGGTGTATTTTTTCTATATTTCCATCTTTTGATTTCACAGCCATTTTTGACCATGCCTTAACTCCAGGCAATTCTTTTTCCAAATTAGAAATTATATTATCTAACAAATTCAACACTCAGCAAGTTTTTCTAAAATTTTAACAAGCAAATCCCAAAATTTCTCTACAGATTCAACCTCTACACGTTCATCAGGTGAGTGAGGGCCCTTAATGGTGGGTCCAAATGACACCATGTCCATACCACTTACTTTTTCTCCAATTACACCACATTCTAAACCCGCATGTATTGCACAGATATGTGGTTTTTTTCCTAGCATACCTGAATAAACGGTTTTCGTTATTTCTAATATAGGTGAATTTACATTTGGCGCCCATCCAGGATAGGGTTCATCTTGTCTTATATTCGCACCATAAGATTTTGCTATAATTCCTATTCTTTCTCTTTGAGATTCCAGTGCTTCAGCAATAGATGATCTAGTTGATGAATTAATGATGTATTTTTCATTATCAAATTTGACAGAGGCCAAATTATTTGATGTTTCTACTAATCCTTCAACATCATGTGAATATTTCAATACACCATGTGGTATTGTTCTTAGTATGCCAATTACATTTGTTTGACTTTTTTCAGACATTGTCAGTTTGGGTGAATCTTCTAGACCGATTAATTTGACTTTCATTTTGGTTTCTATAGAGCCAAATTCATTAGTAAGAGCTTTTTCTTTTTTAGATACTATTATTTGTGCATCCGAAACTGATTCAGGACTAATTAGAATAGTAGCAAAGGCCTCTCTAGGTATTGCATTGTGTTTATCGCCTCCTTGGAAGGAGACCATTCTAATGTCTATTTGTTTTTGTAGAGAATATAGTACATTGGATAAGAATACAATAGCATTTCCCCTATCTTCATGTATGTCTACTCCCGAGTGTCCACCCCTTAAACCTTCAACAGATAATTGGAAAGATAGGAAATCAGTTGGTGAATCACTATGTTCTATATCTAATTCAATTTGTGAATCTCCTCCACCCGCACAACCAATACATATCTCACCCCAGTCTTCAGTATCTAGATTTAGCATAGTTCTTCCTTTTATTATTTCTCCATTTAGAGCAAAAGCACCAGTAAGTCCTGTTTCTTCATCTACTGTGAATAGACATTCTAGAGGAGGTAATTTTGCATTATTAGATAAATCCAAGAGAGCTAAGGCTGCAGCAACACCAATACCATTATCAGCTCCAAGCGTTGTTTCTTTAGCTTTTAACCATCCCTTATCGAGGTGTAATTTCAAAGGATCTTTCATAAAATCATGTTTAGAATCCCTATTTTTTTCACAGACCATATCAACATGACTCTGAATTATTATGGTTGGACTTTTTTCACCCCCACCACTCCCAGGTCTCAGTATCACTATATTTCCAGTATTATCTTCTCTTGTTTCAAGATTTCTTTCATCAGCGAAATTCTTCAAGAATTTCAATATTCTTTCTTCATGCTTAGATGGTCTTGGGATTTTTGCGATGTCTTCAAAATGTTTCCATAGTGTTTTAGGTTCTAAACCTTCGGTAACTGGAGCCATGTTGTATTATATTAGGGTGCTAAAATAAGCTTTAGTTTTTCTTACTATAGTTTATTTCAATAAATTGATATGGTTCAAGAAGTGTCTCTTCAAAAGTATCAACTTTTTCTTCATTCACAGTCATTTCTAGAATATGTTCATTATCAATCGAATAATCAAGAATCTTGTTACTTGAGAATTCTTTGCCCCAAATATCAAAAAAGAATCCTAACTTTGCAGTGTTATTTTTTGTAGTTTCTACATGTACTCTTCCACTATTGTCATAAGTATGAATTGGGTGCAAAAATATGGTTTGACCATTGTCATTTTTTTCAAAACCTACATTCATAGGTATTTCTATTCTTTCACCATTAACAGTAATATTCAGATATAAATGATAATGATAATCAGATTTTATGCCATTTAATGCATAGTAGCAAATGTCGCTCTTTAGATAATCATTCTCAGGTTCTTCTACAGTCTCAGTTTCCATGTTTAGATAGTAAACACTAGATAGTATCATAATGGATACTAGAGTTAGAAAGATTACTTTCAGGATATTTTCATTTTGTCTATTCTTCATCTTTCTTGCCAAGAACAATCATGACGCCTAAAGCAATTGCGCCGAGTGCAGATCCACCTGCAATCAACAGAAGAAGAGAATTATCTTCTTCATCTTCTTCCACAGCTTCAGGTTCTGCAGTGTCTTGAAATCCAGCTGCCAAGTGAAAATCTGGGTTAACAGTTACATTTCCATAGACTCTCTCGGTCTTTCCAGAAGTCTCATTGAAAATTAAATCAACAAATGCATATTTCCCTACAATATCATAGTAACTCATATTCAGGGCAGTTTCATTGAATATTACGTCAAAATAAGCGTTACAATTTTTATCTACCTTTGTCCCGTTGACATGCTCGCAATAATGAGTCAAGTTTCCAGAGTCCCAATCATTATCGTTACTATAATTGCCGTCTGAATCGGCATCTACTAGTATTTGATGGGTTACATTTTCTCGCTTATCAACGTTGATCCAGCGCGCAGTATCATTCACTAACATTTGGACATTCCCAGGAACGACTCCATTTTCAGAAACAATTATTGTGAAAACACCACCAGTATGGGCTGAACTCATTGGAGTTATTAATTGAAAGGAGATTAGCAGTAAGATTGCTATTCCAGTTAGTAACTCTCTGACTTTCATATTTGTATATTTTAAATAGCCTATAAATAAAAGGTGATACGTGATACATTAATGCATAATAAGGAAATTGCGTTGGGATTATTGTTGCTTTTAAGTGTAGTAAGTGCTGGTGCTTTTCTTTTTCTTGAAGAAGAATCTAAATCGGTTTCAGGTAATTCAATAGATTTGGGTGAAGATCCCTTGATTCAAGGAGATGGCCATGATCACATGGATGCATCAATGCATAATATGAGTAGTGGCAATATTAAACAGATTGAATACAATCCGTTAACTAATGGTGGTAATGCTGAAGTTACAGTTGCAGATTCCCCAGACGGTTTTACTTATGCATATCAAGCAGGTTGGTCTGAGTTCCATATTATCGACGTCACTGACCCTTACAATACAACAGTGATGGGAAAATATACAGACCCCAATACTCAGCTTTTAGATATCAAATATCTTGAATTTAGTGGTAGAGAATACGTAATTTTACAAAATCAATTAGTTGATCCAGGTTATGCAGACCCACAAGTTGGAGAATGGGGAGACCCAAGTCAAGTTAGTGTAGTATTAGTGGATGTGACTGATAAAACAAATCCTGTATGGGTAGATAGTTGGTATGATGCAGATCATCCAACTGGTCCACATAATCTTTACACCCATATGATTGACAATGAATGGTATATTTTTGTTGCAAATCCAGATTATGAAGGCTGTGAGCCTGCAGTAGGAGAAGCTTGTGGTGGCGTTACGATTGCTCATTTGAATTTACAGGGTTCGGCAGCTAGGACTTTAGAAGGAGTTCCAGGAGC
>CAZWJS010000043.1:0-7739 GCA_964634895.1 uncultured archaeon
AATCCTGAAACAGACATATCACAATTGTGACAAACGTATTTTACCATATTGAATCCATGGCAGGCCCTCTTATAAAATAATTATACATATTTAGATATTCTCTTTTCATATTCTGGAAAATATCTTGATATTACTTGTAGATCAAAATTTCTGAGTATCATTTCCTTTGGCTCTCTCTCTAATAAGAATTTGAAGGAGCCTTCTACTAGTTTATTAGGTTCAACATGCGGCAGTTCTAACTGTTCATAGTATTTAGTAGTTAAATTGACGTTGTGAACAGTGGAATTCCCATTTGAAATAGTAACTTGAAAAGCCCACCCAATTTCCGTCTTAGATTCATTTATTATTATTTCTGCCATTTTCTTACCATATAGTTATCTTCTAAATTATATCCTAATTTCTCATAGTAAAGTCGCGTACCAGAACCATGAGTAACTCTGATTTTCCCATAATCCTTAGCCTTTTCCTCTGCAATCTTCATCAGTTTTGTACCTAATCCCATATGCTGTACACCCGTACTTGTTTTTCCAATATCAGCAGCCTGACCTGTTACTTTTAGTTCCCTAACAGTTGCATTTTCATCTAATCTTAACCTAATATAAGCCAAAAGTTTTGTTCCAGACTCATAAGATATGAAATATTCTGTACCACCACTAGCTTTGTATTTTATCTCCTTAATTTCTGCTGTTGAGGGGTCAATCTTTGCTCTCCACAGTTCTCTGCAATTAATACAATTACATTTCTTACCACGCTTTTTCAATTCTTTTCTTGCATACTGTCTCAGATTTGAATTCATTACCCCTGCAATAATCTGAGGTTTTGGAATATCTCTCTGTATTCTCTGTATTCTAACATATGGTGGAACAATCTCTTTCAGATTAGCCACTACCATAGCAGCAGTTTCAGTGTCATATGGTACAAAATCTCCAGGATTACGTGAAAGGGGAGATCCCTTGACTAATAGTGTGGGGTATAATTTTAGCATATCTGGTTGGAAATCCTCTTCTTCAAAGAGTCTTTTGAAATCCCTTAGGTCAGTTTCAGGAGTCATTCCAGGAAGTCCCGGCATCATGTGATAAACAACTTTGAGACCAGCTTCCTTCAACATTTTTGTTGCTTTTATCACATCATCCACTTTTTGTTGACGATTTAATTTATCATGAACACCATCATCAAGACATTGAACACCTATCTCCACCCTTGTTGCTCCTTGTTTTCTCATTTGGAAAACAGTCCACGGAGTGCATTCAGTTGGTCTTGTTTCCATAGTTAAAGCCACACATTTGTGTTTTGCATTTCCATTTTTCATTAATGCCTCATCTAAGGGTAATTTCTCTCCATTGAGAGTCTCAAAAGCACCAGTCAGGAATTCATCTTGATAGTCTGGGCTTCTTGCCGTAAAAGTTCCGCCCATTATGATTATTTCTATCTTATCCGTGGGATGCCCATTGCGAATGTACTGTTCTATTCTTGCATTTACTTGTGATTTTGAATTGTACTTGTGTCTCTTTCCTCTTCTTGCTGCAGGCTCATGACCTGTATATGACTGTGGACTTTCATTTTTTGGCCCCCCTGGACAATATGTACATGTACCATGAGGACATGCTGCAGGTGAGGTCATTATTGCAATGGGAGTTACACCTGCGCTTGTTCGCATAGGTTTGACTCTAAGAAGTTTAGCCAATTCGGGTTCTTTCGAAGCATCAATTTGAGCCAAAAGTTGGTTATTTGGAGGTACAATATCAAATTTTTCTTCTTTTGCTACTTCTAGTTTAATTAGTTGCACTTCTTGCCTAGTTTTAGGTTTTTTCTGTATTAGGCGATTGACTACTAATTCCGCTTCCATCATTTTAGTACAAATCCTTTTTTGCTTTTGTTAATACTTTAGGTTTATTTCCATTGACTAATACATCATCTTCAATTCTTACACCGCCTTTTCCAGGGATGTATATCCCAGGTTCAATCGTGACAGCCATTGAATCCTTAGCTATGACTTTAGATCTATAGGTAATTGATGGAAATTCATGTATCTCTAATCCAAATCCATGGCCAGTTCCATGAACAAAATTCCGACCATATCCTTTTTTTCTTATGTAATCTCTTCCAGCCTTATCAATTTTGTGACCATTATTGCCTTTTACAAGGGCACTTGTAGATTTTTTATTCGCTTCTAGTACTATTTGGTATATATCCTGAAATTTCTTAGATATTTCACCACCAACAAAATAAGTTCGAGTTATGTCTGAACAATATCCTTCCCAGAAAACACCAAAATCACATATTACGGGGTCACCTTTTTTCACTTTTCTATTAGTATTTGAGTGATGTGAATGGGCTGAATTTGGACCTGAAGCAACAATTGTACTGAACGAATTTTCCTGTATTCCTTTTCTTCCCATGAAATAATCAATTTCAGTCCTTATTTCTCTTTCAGTCAAATTTTCACCACACTCTACTAAATTTCTGGCAAATTTTTGCCCTTCATCAGATTGTTTGATTGCTTTTTTAATTCTTTCCAACTCTTCACTAGTTTTGACTCCTCTCATTTCAGTCACAAAATTGTTTTGTTTTGATTTTATATTTCTTCCAAGGTTTAATTTACAGTCTGAATAGATATTCTGAAGTTTATTCTTTACAAGTGTTTTTTTTAAAACTTCAAGAGATGTTTTTCCCTCAGATTTAATATCGGGGTAAATAGTCCAAGATTTGATATTGCTTATGGATGATTCTTTTCTACATCTATGTTCCTCTAATGAAGATGTTATTGCAATTGGTTCATCTTTTTTTGGTATTATTATAAAATTCATTGTGGAACTTGGAGGCGAACCAGGCGGAGATTCTGAATTTCCTAAGTATCTTGTGTTTCCCGGTAAAGAAGTTACAAAAGCGTCATATTCATTCAAATTGTTCTGTATTTCTTTCCATCTCCTTTTGTAGTTAATCTTCATTTTTCTCTCCTAAAGTTTTCACCGTCATATAGCCAGGCCATATATTTCCTAAAAGTAACAAGCATCCTATAATATATTGATCTCTTGCAATAAATAAAGAGCTACAAATTATTACTACGCAGTATAGTAAATATAAATAAATTTCAGTAATTTTCATATTTTATCCTCCACGATATATTGTATTAGCTCTGGCGCCCCTTCAGTTAGAGAAATAATTGTCATAATAGTTATTGGGAATATCTGCATAGCTAGATCGTCATCAAACCATTTCATTTTAGGCCTTTCAGAAGCTACAGCAATTATACTCCCTATTAATGAATAAAATAATGATCCTAATATTAGTTGAAATATTACAAAGCTGCAAAGAATACCTGCAGCAATCCCTCCATAATCTCCATATTTATTTTTTGTTTCTCCTATTATTGGATCTGTGTATGCAGCCATGATTATTGTAGCAATGGCAAGGCTTTGTGGGAAGACACCGATCTCATGAAGTCCTAAAATTAGACATGTACCTGTAGCAAACCAAACAAATCCTGCCAATCTATTATTTTCGTATTCTCTCATACCAATAATATGTATTTTATTATTCAATCTAAAATATTCAATAGTTGCAATAATTATCCAAAACAAAATTATGTAGTATGCTCTATTAATTCCTAAGATTGTTCTAGGAAAGAGGAAATATACTACAAAACAAGCTGCTACAGTGTGGTTGAAGCGCCTGTATATGTTCTCATTAATCATCCGTTTTGCGGATTAAAGAGTCCTTAGATATGGATATCTATATTCAAAAACTGTGCCATTTCTTTGTATCTACTTCTAATGGTAACTTCAGTTAAATCTGCAGCCCTTGCTACATCTTTCTGTTTTCTTCTTTCATTGTTAACGATTGAAGCGATATAGACTGCAGCTGCAGCCAAAGAAATTGGAACTGAATTTGTAAGAGGCACGTCTTGTGCAGCCCTCAGTAAATCTCTTGCAGCTCCCTCAACCTTTGGCGATAATTCCAATTTTGAGCAAATTCTTGGCAAGTAATCTTCGGGAAGTGGTGGCATTGAATGCATTTTCAAAGCTTTAACCATAACCTGGTATGTTCTTGAAATTTCTTTTCTAGAATAGCGACTGTGGCGGCTAATTTCTGTTAGAGTTCTTGGTACTCCCTCTTGCCTACAAGCTGCATAAAGGGCTGCACAGGCTACCATTTCAATAGCTCTACCACTTAGAGATTGTTCCTGAATTGCTCTTCTGTATATGAATGCGGCCGTTTCTTGAATTCTTCTTGGCAGTTTAAGATTTGTAGCCACAGCCTGCATCTCTCTCATTGCAACAGCCATGTTTCTCTCTGCAGATTTTGATGCTCTAGCTCTTCTTTGCCATTTTCTCATTCTGAAAAGCATAGATTGGTTTCTGTTTGATATTGATCTTCCATAATAGTCACGATTTGTCGGTGATATTTCTGTAGACAGTCCCTTGTCTGGTAAAGTAGTTGACATAGGAGGGCCGGCTCTAGCTAGGGCATTTTCTTGTTGCATATCAAATGCTCTCCACTCAGGTCCAGTATCTACTATATTTTCCTCTAAAACTAATCCACAATCTGCACAAACGATTTCAGCATGGTCATAATCTCTTTTAAGATGATTACTTCCACAGTCAGGGCAGTCTGTTATTTCATCCACATTTTTCTTGTCGTTTTTAGAATCCATTGTCTCACCAACCACTCAGGGTTTCGTGTGGATTTAGGCCAGTATTAAAAGCTTTGCATGGTTGTTTTTAGCTTATATTATTGATCTAAAGTTGCTTTTCCATGACGATACCATCACATCCATCCTGATAGTAATACGGAAGTAAGTCAACACTTGAAAAACCGAGTTTGCGGTAGAAATTTATAGCTTGCGAATCCTTTCTAACTTCCAATGTAACCTTTGTTATGCCAAATATCAATGCTTCTGTAATCATTTGATTGACCAATTTCCGTCCCAATCCTTTTCCTTGAAGTTTTTCTTCTAATGCCAATATCAAGATTCTTAATTTTTCATTTGGTAATATTGCGCCGCAACCTACACCAGCTATTTTGTTATTATTTTTTATAAGCAAAAATCCTTCAGGCCATTTTCTTTTGATATTTAAAAAAACATTTTTTTGGTAATTCTCGCTTAGATTGTCATCTAGAAAGATCATTAGATTTTCTAAATCAGCATCTTCAAATTTCGTAATTCTCATAATTCTTCTAGTTTGAGATTTCCTTTTGTTTCACAGTTAGATACGTAAGTGTTTTCTATGTAAGTTGCTCTCCCAGTACCTTTGCTTGAAAAAAGATAATAATAAGAATATAAATTGTCCCCATTTCCATCATCTACCCAATCAGATATGCGATATGGTGGCATCCACATAAAGTATGAATTGGCCAAATCAATACTTACTGTAGTTATGCTTCCATCAGCCAATGGAACAAGAGCGTTTACCCAGGCGTGCCCCCCCCAGTCTTCTAACCTGCATTCACTCCTTGTATCTATGAATGCAGGAATCTTTCCTAATTCGAGCCATGTGGGAATTCCTGCAGCTCTAGCAATGGAGGAAAAGAGTATAGAGAAGTCGTCGCAATCTCCATAACCATTAGCTATACTCTCGGGGCAACTTTTTGGAATCGATGATTTTTTGTAAGTATAGTTATTTTGAATGTAATCATAGATGTTTTGTAAAATATGAATAACATTTCCCTTGGTTCCAGCAGTCATATTTTCAGCTAATTCCATTATTACAGTTAAATTTGGTTCAATTAACCATTCACTTTCTAGATAGGGTTCATAGCCTAATGGAATTTGTTCCAAAGTCCCTGAATCTTCAATCTTTAGGTTTGGTCGAAGGGTATTCACAGTTACTTTGTATTCTATGTTTACATAGTCTCTCTCATTCCCAGATATTTCGTTTGACCATTCCATTCTTCCGACATCATTTTCTTCAGGTAAAGGGTTTACAGTTAATTTATCAATAGTTTGCCAAACATTCGTACTCATTTTATCTTGTTGTGGCCAAGAGGGCCTTTCTCCTGGTTCACTTAGAATAAGATTATATTCTGCAGTCCCATCATTTTCTAAAAAAATTGTGAAGTTTCTTACTAAAGTTAGTTCTATACTTTCAGGGACGTTGTAATAAGGCGTGTTCATTTCATCCCAATAGGTTGTGCTTTTGCTCATAAGTGTTTGAGCCTGTGGTGTCAATGCAAACCCAATAATAATCAGAAGTGCAATCGTTTTTTTTGGTATATAATTGGCTATGTTGGTTCCAATCTTAGGAGGTATTATCTTAGTTTTTGGAGTCTCTCTTATTTCAAAAGCTACTTTTTTCTGTTCAAGTACAGGTTCTTTGCCAGGTATTGCAGTTGAACAATTTTTACATTGTGAATCGCTTTCGCTTAGGACGAAACCACAAGAATCACATAACTTCATTGTAAGTGTGATTAGAGCTGACGTTTAATAAAATTATATAGTATCAGAACGCTTTATTCTAATTTCATTCAGTATTATAATAATTAAACCAATAGTTAAGACATAAGCGCTTGATAATCTATCAATTCTTGCCGCAATCTCTACAACCATTATTGTTAGTATGCAAGCGAGGAGTATACCCCATTTTGATATCTGAATCGCATTACTATCTTCAGCATCAAAGTACCTGATTAACCCTGCAGCTGATTGAAAACCTTGTGTTTTCTTTTCTTTCGCCATAATTTTTCGACATGGTAGTCTTATTTAAAATTAATTAGCATAATTATAAGACCCCTTCTTTGCTAAATTAGGTATAGGAGTATCATATGTATTGTAGAATGTGTGTGGATGTGCATGGGCTTACGCCCACTAAATTGAATCAGCCTGCTGAGGCTGAATATTTAGTCTCACATTGTTATCAGGCAGATCTCAGGCATAAACATGAGGAAAACCAGGGTTTTGTCCACGCAATGTGTGGAGAGTGCGTTGATAGAATTAAATCAAATGAAGACATATATGTTTTCTCGATTTACGGTTTAACTCTTAAAGAATTAAATACTCCGGAGGAAGAAAATGGCTGATTTCAAAGATAATGTAGAAAATCTGAATGTAAGACAAATAGTAATGTCATCTGTTATGACTGCCTTTGGTTTAGTAGTAGCACTTGTTTGGAAAGATACAATTGTTGCTACAGTGGATTACTTGTTGCCAAACACAGATGATGGGACTCTTCAAGGAATGTATATTAGTGCAATAGCAGTTACAATTCTGGTAGTTTTATTAGCAAAATTTGCTATAAATTTGAATAAAAGGGCGGAGAAAGAGTTGGCAAGGGTCCAATCATATTTTTATGACAATGAAGAAAAAGAATAATAGTTCATTGAGGTAAAGCATAATTAACTTTTTCAGGCTTGAATATTTATAATAAATAGTTCACTAATCGTTAAAAAGTATCAATGCGTGTGTTTCACTTATAGAAACAATTAGAAAGACTTATAAAAACATAAGCATGTTTCTCAGCTTATGAGACAAGCCTTTCTGTTTGTAATATTGCTGGTTTCGGCTTCATTTGTGGGATGTGTTGAAATTGGAGATAGTGATGACGCCACTGTAATTGAAGAATCTGACGATACAACTAAAAACCAAGATAACGGAACGAATAATACTGTAGATAATACGAATAATACTGAAGAAAAAGAAGTGGTAAAGGGTTGTATGAATTCCACGGCCAATAATTACAATGCAGAGGCTACAGAGGAAGATAATACATGTGTGTTTGCTTTCAAACCTCAAACCAAAGATG
>CAZWJS010000044.1:0-7425 GCA_964634895.1 uncultured archaeon
TACTAACTTCAACTTCAATAGAAAAAATTGATGAATACTGAAAACCATCAAAAGAACGAGCCTCAAGTGCATAGCGACCATTAAATTCTTGACTAGTATTCCAAGCCCAAGACCAAACTACAAAACCATTAACAACCTGCCAATCATTAGGTAATATACGAAATTCGACCCTATCTATTCTGTTATTATCACTAGCAGTACCACTTATAGTAACAAGACCAGAAACAATTTCATTATTATATGGTTCCGTTATAAAAACAAGGGGAGATTGTAAATCTTCAAAATTACCGACAAAGACTTCTACTTCTTCTTCGTGATTAGATTCATCTGCATCTTGAGGACTAACTTGAGTAATTTTAGCAGATATGGTATGAGTACCTTCTTCAGCAATCCATTCGCCATAAATGTTTACGGCCTCATCTGAATAAAGCGCTGTAGAATAATCAACCGTCTCGAAAACCACACCATCACTTAGGAATTCAACTGAAAAAAATCTAGAGGGACCTGGGCCATCGTTCACTACGCGCGCTGTCACTGTTACCTCTTGATCACTAGAAATCGAATCAGGAACATTAAGCTCCTCAATATACAAATCTGGAAGATCTGTAAAAGAAGATACTACTAGATTCTGTGAATTACCATTCATATCATTCAAGAAATATTCAGCATTGATATTAACTGTGTCATCAAAATCTGGGGCCTGAATATCAAATTTAAGCTCAGGGTAATTAGTCACTATTGTACCTGCTGAAAGTTGCGCACTGTAATTGAAACTCGCCTCAATAACCCATTTGCCATTAGACTCAGTAACTTCTTCCAAATCAACTTGAGCTGTGACACCAGTAGCCTCATTTGAATTAACAATAAATTTTGACGGTTTAGGCCAACTACTAGAATATTCCACAACAAATTTTATCTGATCTGGCAAAGGAGTTGCTGAAATATAATTCTGAATAGTCCCTCCATCCTTTCCTCTATTTGTGTATTCAGTCATTGTATGATCCATAGATATGACAAATGTTTCATTCATCTGTGTTTGAATACCATTAGGCCCAAACAATCCTGACGATTGTAAATCTTGAGAACGTGAAACGGCACCCTCCAATTCAACAGTCCCCCAACCGTAACAGTTGTTTGGAGTATAAAGTTCACCACAATCAACATCTAAAGGAACTTTGTGATCACTAGTCTCCCTCAATATCTGCTTGACGTAATCAGTTGTTTGTGTAGATGCTACATCTGGATTTGCTTGAAGCATCAATGCCGCTACGCCCGCTACATGAGGAGTCGCCATTGAAGTTCCAGAATAAGAAACATAGCCATTACCGGAACCAGCTTGTGCAGACATTATTGCACCTCCTGGAGCCATAACGTCCGGTTTCAATCTTAAATCACCTGTAGGACCTCTGGAAGAGTATATTTCTCGATTGTGATTATCATTAACTGAACCAACTGTAATTGCTTTCTCACTATCTCCAGGGTAAGAAACAGAGCCTGGATGTGCAGCAATACCCAAATTACCATTTCCAATAGCAACTACTGTCACAATACCTGCTTCTACAGCTACATCCAAAGCCTGAGAAATTGAAGAAGCTCCATTATTTGTTGCACCCGGTATTACTACAGGACCTCCCAAAGAAAGAGACATGACATCAATTGAAAATCTATCTTTATTTTCAATAGTCCAATCAACAGCTCTTAACAAATCTCCTTCATCTCCCGAACCTCCATCAAGAGCAATAACACCAACAAGATTTGCCTGTGGTGCAACACCTGAATAAGTACCTGAAATCCCACCAGTTCCGGCTGCAATTCCGGCACAATGAGTTCCATGGCTACCTGAATCATGCGGTTGTTCGTCGGGATACTCCTTATCTGTATTTGCATTGTAAAAGGCAAGCATTCCATTGGAATCTACGGATATTTTAGGATCATTTGTATCTGGATTGTCATCTAAGTCATCCAAAGATTCATGATTAAAATCAATCCCTGTGTCTAAAATAGCAATAGTAGTGTCTTCTCCCTTCAAACCATAATCGTTCCAAATAGTATTTGTTCCAATAGAATCAACACTATTATCTAATGAAGGATAAAACAGAACATCTGCTTCAAGTAAAATTAAACCAGGTAAAAAACTTGCTTCGGGTACTTTCACAGTGGAAATTAAAAAACCAAAGGTATTAAAACGAGGGAAACTGGAAGTTACTTGACCACCCAGATTTTCAATAAATTGATGATGGAGTAACGATAATTTATCAACTTGTGCAATAACACTAATCTTTCCTGATGGTGCAGGTGCTAGACCTAAATATTCTGATTTTTCCGGATTTTCAAGAGCTAACAAAAGACGCTTATCTACTAAATCTTCATCAAGGAATAATACCTGATCAAAACCATCGCTGGGTTGAACAAATGGACTAAGGATTGAAAGAAAAAAAAGCAGCGAAACAGATACTCTACTGATTGGGGACAACAGCTTCTTACAGATTGACCTTTAAAAAAAGATGGCGCCCAGGCTGGGATTCGAACCCAGGTTTGAAGCTCCGCAAGCTTCCGTGATTCCAAACTACACTATCCGGGCGCAAAATCTCACTAACGCCCACTCTTAAAGGATAACACACAGGCATATTCCTTATAACACAGGTCCATCCCGAAACATGACTCAAGTTACAATTGTAATGGGTTCTGCAAGCGATAAGCCAACAGCAAACAAAGCTGAGAAAATATTAGATAAATTTGGAATAAAATATGAAACCTTTGTAGCATCTGCACATAGAACACCTGATAGAGTTGTTGATATAATTAAGAAATCTGAAGCCGATGTCTTTATCGCATTAGCTGGCTTATCTGCAGCACTGCCTGGTGTTGTAGCTGCACATACTTTGAAACCTGTGATAGGAGTTCCATGCGCTTCAAGCAGCTCTCCTGCAAACTTAGATTCCCTTCTTTCCGTTGTACAAATGCCTCCGGGAGTCCCGGTAGCTGGAGTCGGGATTGGCAGAGGTGAAAATGCAGCCCTACTGGCTGCAAGAATAATTGGTACTTCCAATAAAAAAATAGCTACTAGCCTTGAAGATTACAGAAAAGAATTAGAACAAAAAACTATTGATTCCAATTAATCCTCAAAAGCATTGGCTCCAATCATAGGGACAAAGGCTACTCCTGGACGTCGAGAAACTGAAATTCCGTGAGAGGTACGCTGTATTGTCAATAATTCTTGTGCAACGCGCCCTCCAACAGGAATAACCATTAGGCCGTCTATTTCCAATTGATCAATAAGTGGAGTTGGAACATTTGGCGCTCCACAAGTAACCATTATTTTTTGATAAGGTGAATTGTCAAAAAAACCACGCGAACCATCACCATTGACTACAGTAATATTATCGAAGTCCTCCAGATTCTCACAAGCCAATTCATAAAGATATGTTATTCTCTCTATGGTAGTCACTTGACATACCATTCTAGATGCAACTGCTGCATGATATCCACAACCACTTCCTATCTCAAGAAGATTGTCTGTCTTTCTTAGATTTAATTCTTCAAGCATCATTGCAACCATATGAGGGGCTGAAATCGTTTGACCTTGACCTATTGAAAGAGGTGTATCGTCATAGGCTAAATATTTATCAGAAGTTCGAACGAAATTCTCCCTATTAACTTCCTCCATAGACTTTCGAACCTCTGCTGTTCTCAAGTAACCTTTACGTTCAAGATAATCCAACAATTTTGTTCGAGAATTGATATCTCTGCCCACTATTTCCTACTACTTAGAAGACTATGTCTCCAAATTTTACCACAATCCAAGCATGTAATTATCTTCCAACCTTTAGATGAAATACGATTAGTAGAATTTTTAGAAGTAAGAAAGGAATTACAATCTTTGCAAATCTTAATACGTTGTGTTTTAGTAAGACGCTGATTATAGCGTTTACTAATTAATTTAGCCAATT
Source organism: uncultured archaeon (assembly GCA_964634895.1). Lineage (GTDB taxonomy): Archaea > Thermoplasmatota > Poseidoniia > MGIII > CG-Epi1 > CG-Epi1. The sequence goes on from CAZWJS010000044.1 coordinate 3,951, forward strand.
CAATAAATCTTTTAGATTCGAAATATTTTCCATCTAGAGAATGCATTTCTGCCAATCTAAACAAACGCTGAATACGAACTCTAGCTAATTGTTCTTGGCCCCTCGTACGACGGCCTTTCCGCTTTGACACGAAGAGCTATGAGTCCTGCTTTTTTAACACCCTCCTTTAACCTAATACATTAAAATGTTAGGAGATTATATTAGCTGGAGCACGCCTTGGGAACTATATTTTCACATACTAATTTTTGTACCAATCATACAAAGATTAATGTTTTTGGGTGAACCGGCTTTAAAAGCTATTCAAATACATGGCCACCATTTAAAATGGTTATTTGATAGGCTAAAAGAAATTCCAAAAGGATATTCAATTGCAGCTAAATTTACTGTTGGCATTCTAGTCCCAGCTACAATTGCATTAATGAGATTCTTTATTTTTGAACCCGAAAATGGAGTTGTTGAAGTTTTTGGAAAGACTTTAACGCCTCCAAACTGGAATCAAACACCAAATTGGCAAATTTATGCAATAATAATTTTCTTCATATTGCATACCTATCTAGATTGGAGAAGAGTTTGGGATACTAGGAATTTAGCTATAAAAATTATAAGTATTGATGTTGGAAAATACAGACCTATGATTGATAGAATGCTTAGGATGGGTGACTGGTTAAAAAGTTCAGAAGAAAAGGGAAGAGAGGCTTTGCCTCACGAAAGAATAGTGAGATTTGCAGGCTATTTTGCTGGAAAGGTAAGAGACACGACAAATACGGTAGTTGACAAAGTGATGGAAATGCCAAACAATTATGCAGGAAGATGGATGGTTTTGAACGTGGCATTCGGAATGGCATTTCATCTTCTGCCAATTGTATTTATGTTTTTCTTAACTACCACATATGATTGGAATTTATAATTGAGATATTATTTTTTCTATTTCTACCTCTAAATCATTCAAAGTCCCACTATTATCTACAATATAATCTGCCTTAGATATAGTTGCAAGCAATTGTTGCTTATTTGGATTATTACTTTTTTCTTCGATAGATTCTTGATGCATAAATTCCTCCCAAGAGGAACTATCACCTATTCTATTTCTTTTCTTTAATCTATCAAATCTAATTTTAGGTGAGGCATCAACTACAAGCATGACAAATTTGTGATTAATATATTTTCTATTTAAGGAATCAACTTCAGAAGGATTTCTAATCGAATCAACTACATGGTTTTCTAGCGACAATAAATTTTTAATCATTAAATCCGCTAATACGCCTGGACCTCCGGATTCTCTAAGCTCATTACCTATTTGAATCAAATTATCTCGACTTTCATTTTGGCCTCTTTCATTCAATTCATAACGTAAGGTATCTGATAAAGAATGATATACATATGATTTTTTCTTTAGGATTTCAGCAACAGCCCCCTTCCCCGATGCATTACGACCCGTGAGACCAACTATATTAAAACTCAAAACAACCTCAGAAATCCGATCCTTCTCTATATTCACCATAGACGCTTCTAAGAACATCGCACATCTCTCCCAAAGTTACTTTGGCCTTTGCTGCATCAATAAATATAGGCATCAAATTAACATCATTTTCAGCTGCTTTTTCTATAGCTCTAAGAGAAGCATCTGCTTTATTCTTGTTTCTATTTTTTCTCAAATTCTTTAATCTATCACACTGCCTTTCAAATCCCTCTGGGTCCATTTCCAATATAGGAATTTCTACTTCTTCATCAGACGTAAACTCATTAACCCCAACTACAATTCTATCTTTACTATCAATTTCTTGTTGATATTTGTAAGAGGCTGAAGCTATCTCTTTTTGGAAAAAACCTTTTTCTATTGCTGAAACAACACCACCTAAAGACTCAATTCGGTCAAAATAATCTCTAGATTGTCTTTCCATATCATCTGTTAACCATTCTAGATAATAGCTACCTCCAAGAGGATCTACAACATTTGCTACACCAGACTCATGAGCTATCACCTGTTGAGTTCTTAAAGCAATTTGAACTGCTTTTTCAGACGGTAAGGCTAATGCTTCATCCATTGAATCCGTATGAAGTGATTGTGTACCTCCTAAAACACCAGCCATAGCCTGAATTGCAACTCTAACAATGTTTATTTCTGGTTGCTGAGCAGTAAGACTACATCCTGCCGTTTGTGTATGAAACCTCAGAGTCCAACTTCTTGGATCTTTAGCACCATACTTATATCTCATATCCTTAGCCCATATTCTACGTGCTGCACGATATTTAGCAATCTCCTCAAAAAAATCATTATGGGCATTAAAAAAGAAACTAAAGCGAGGGGCAAATTCATCAATATTTAATCCTCTCTCAATTGCCCAATCTGCATAAGCATAACCATCTGCTAAAGTAAAAGCTAATTCTTGAACTGCTGTTGAACCAGCCTCCCTAATATGATAACCTGAAATAGAAATGGTATTCCATTTAGGCATATGTTTTGTACCATATTCTACAGTATCTGTAACTAATTTCATAGAAGGATTAGGAGGGAAAATATATTCCTTTTGAGCAATATACTCCTTCAGAATATCATTCTGAATCGTGCCTCCAAGTCTTGATTTTGGAATACCCTGATTTTCAGCATTGGCAATGTACATTGCCCAAATCATAGCTGCTGGTGAGTTAATTGTCATTGAAGTAGTGACTTTATCTAAGGGAATTTTGTCAAACAAAATAGACATGTCTTCTAAACTACTAACGCCAACCCCACATTCTCCAAATTCACCTGCCGCAGTGGGGGAGTCACTATCATATCCATAAAGTGTAGGTAAATCAAAAGCAGTACTCAACCCAGTTTGCCCTTGCTCTAGTAAATATTTAAAACGAGAATTTGTCTCTTCGGCTGAACCGAAACCTGCAAACATACGCATAGTCCATAACCGTCCACGATACATTGTTGAATGTATACCCCTAGTGTAAGGAAACTGACCCGGAAAAGATATATCATTCTGAAAATCAATGTTTGAATTATCCAAAGCAGTATACAATCTATCTACTTTTTGACTAGATGTTGTAATAAATTCTTTCCTTCTTTCTGGATGTTTTGCTAGAACAGGTTCCAATATCTCTTTGTACCATTTATCATATGCCTTTTGATAATCTGCTTTATTAGCCAAATCCGAATTTTCAGGACTTCCAGAGCTATTTTCCCCACTGCGCATTAACTCGCGAATATTATGTCTAAATAAGGATTTACCACAAACAGTGAATTATATATTCTAATTATACATCAATGGATTGTCAGGAGATGGAGGGCGGCCGACGGCCACAGGCTGAGGAAAGTCCCCTCTCCATGAGCAAAGCAGCCATAACGGGACCCGAGAGGGTTGGCACTGAAACAGAAACGACACAGGCCCACCATAGGAATGATCGTCTAGGACGTGACGTCGGTGGTGCATTTGATGAAACGAACATCCCTGCTGGAGCAATTCCAAGTAACCGCTACGACCTG
>CAZWJS010000045.1:0-7308 GCA_964634895.1 uncultured archaeon
TTTGGTGACTCTTATAGAAGTATAGACGTCTTTAGGCATATTATCGTCATGAAAAAACACCTATTAAAAGGTATGCATTTTGCATAAATATACATTTTGCATACATGAATTAAGTTTAAAAATACTCTATTTTACAAAAAATGCTGTTTTTTTACTTAAACTGGTGCATAATCTGGAGGATTATGTGGATCCCAACAAGTTACGTACCTTTCATCCAGATCATCTAAACGTTTCATCAAAGAACCTGGGATTTCAAAATCAAAAACTGCAAAATTCTCAATTATTCGACTTTCATTAACTGATTTTGGAATAACGACCATCCCTCGCTGCATTGACCAACGTATCAAAATTTGTGCAGGTGTTTTGCCCATTTCCTTAGAAATTGCTACTAAATGCTCTTCATCCATCCTTTTAGCATGAACCAATGGACTGTATGCTTCAATTATTGTATTCTTAGAATTACAATATTCCAATAAATCTTTCTGATAATGATATGGATGAAATTCAACTTGATTTGCTGCAGGTATAACTCCAAATTTCTCTTCTAATTCTTTCAAATGATCTATAGTAAAATTACTGACTCCTATCGACCTACAGAGGCCTTTTTTCTGTAACTCAATTAATGCTCTCCAGGAATCATTTCTTTTATCTTTTAATGGCCAATGAATAAGATACAAGTCAATGTAGTCACAGCCCAATCTTGCTAGACTTTTTTCACAGGCTTCGATTGCTTCATCGTAACCTTGGTGCTTATTCCACAATTTCGTCGTAATAAACAATTCTTTTCGATTAATATCTGCATCCTGAACAGCTCTGCCCACATCTGCCTCATTATCATATGCCCTTGCTGTATCTATGTGCCTATATCCTGCATTTATGGAATCTAAAACTGCTTTGTATGTTGTTTCACCTGGTTCTGATTTCCAAGTACCCAAACCCACCACTGGAATCTTGTAACCATCATTCATTTTTATGTACAATTGGCCTGTCATAAACCCCCAAAGAACGGTGCTAAATTAATTACTTGTACATGTCAACAAGAATATCATGCAAATAACCATTGGTAGCCAACCACTCTTTTGTATCTAAAGTATACGGCTCTCCTTGATAATTAGTAATTTTTCCGCCTGCTTCCTCGAGAATAATCAAACCTCCAGCCATATCCCATGGATGTGCACCTGAAACAATGTATCCTTCAAGCCTACCGGCTGCAATATATGCCATAGAAAGTGCTGCCACCCCCAACTTTCTTACAGATTGAATCTCTCTCTCCAAATCAATCAACTTATCGCCTAATTTCTGATAATATTCTCCCTGCCTTTTATAGGGTAAACCACAAGCAATAATCGACTTTTTCAATTCTTTAACATCTGAGACGTGAATTCGTTTAGGTGTTCCATTGTTGTAAAGATCATTAACATAGGCTCCTGAACCCTTAACGGCATAGAATAATTCTTTCTTTAGAGGATCTGCAATTACGCCTACTAAAGGCTCATTTCCTCTACACAAACCAATAGATGGGCCAAAAATAGGAAAGGAATGTGCAAAATTAATGGTCCCATCAAGTGGATCTACAATCCAGACCTTTTCACCAGGAAAACTTGTACCTTCTTCTGCCATTATTCCATAGTCTGGAGTTGCAGTTTTCAATATCTTTGTAATTTCCTCCTCACATTTGTGATCAACTTCAGTAACAACATCTATATCTGATTTGTAATCTAAATGTTTGTAATTGCCATAATTATCTGCAATAATCTCTGAAGCCTTTATTGCTGCCTGAATCGCTACTTCTAATTCATTCACTGACAAAGAAAATCAACTACTCCTTGGAAGAGTGGCCTGCCATCACCAGGACCTTCAGGATTCATACCTGATGAAGTCCAATCTGTGTGTTGCCAGCCATGGAAGACACGTTCAGGATGAGGCATCATACCCAAGACATTGCCTTTAGGATTAGTTATTCCTGCAATATCATGAGCAACACCGTTAGGATTCCAAGGATAACCGGAGTTAAGTTCACCTTCAGGACTGCAATATCTGAATGCAATTTGATTGTTTTTGTCTAATTCTTCAAATTTTTCTTGACTCATCATCAATTTGCCTTCTGCATGAGCATTGGGTATTGACAAAACCTGATTTGTTTCATAATTTTTCGTAAAAAAACTTTGTGAATGTGATTCTACACGAAGATGTACATGCCTAGCTTCAAATCTGCTTGAATCATTAGTGTGCAATACTGCTTCCGGAACATCGCTAATACCTGAATCTTGGCCAGGCAATGCTCCTAATTCTACCAGAATTTGAAATCCGTTACAAACTCCTAAAACTGGCCTACCTTCATTTATATACTCATGGACCTGAGATTTAAGACCGGATTTTATACGTGATGCAAAGATTGCACCAGCACGAACATAGTCTCCTGAACTAAAACCTCCTGGAAAATAAAGTGCATCATAATCCACCAAATCTCTGCACTTTGATTTTTCAACATCTCCCAGTAATTGTTTCAAGTGAATCTTCTCTGCATTACAACCTAACGAGGAGAAAGCAGCCGCTGATTCATCTTCACAATTGGTACCTTCAATACGAATAACACCTATGTTGATTTCAGATGGGTCTGGCATTATTTTTCACTATAAGAAATGGTATTAAAACTATGACCTATTAATTATTCGTAAACCCATGACTGACTGTCCTGTGCCCACTCATTCAATCCTTCAGGAAACCACAAACCAAGTTCAAATTCTGCTGTTTCAGCAGCATCAGAACCATGAATCATATTGTACCCAATATCCATTCCGAAATCTCCGCGAATAGTTCCTGATGCAGCTTCACGACCATTGGTAGGTCCAATTAAATTACGAGCTACACTAATTGCATCTTGGCCAGACCAAGCCATACAAACAACAGGTCCACTTATAATAAATTTGATTAGACCTGGAAAAAATGGTTTCGCAGAATGTACGCCATAATGCTTTTTGGCTATTTCTTCTGTTGGGATAATTTGCTTAAGCCCAACTAATTGTAAACCTTTCCTCTCAAATCTCTGAATAATCTCTCCAACCAAACTGCGTTGCACACCGTCTGGCTTTACCATTACATACGTTGTCTCAGAACTCATTTCTCTCTCGTTTTGCGAGCAGTATCAGTCCACTTGGTACGTGCTGGAACTCTGCCAAGATTCAAGAAATTTTTCTTTGCTTTAGAATTGATAAAGTAAAGCACTTGGCCTGTTTTCTTAACATACATCATACCAGTTCCAGGTGGAATGGGTTTACCAGTAAAAGAACATTTTTTTGTATCAACCATTTCTCTATCTCCTATCTAATGCCTTAGCTTCTCTGGATGAATCCATTAATAATAATTGATCGCCGATATCAACTGGACCAAGAACATTTCTTCTGATTATGCGGCCTCGATCATCGCCATCCAATACTCTAACTTTTACAGATGTGGCTTCACCTCTCATACCCGTACGACCGAGAACTTCTACTACTTGAGCAGGGATTCCATCCATATTTATTTCTTAGCTGATGTTATAGCTTTAGCAACTTCTTCTAAAGCTCCTTTTTTCTTACCTATATCGGTTATTGCTATAGCTGCAGTAGTAACTTTCAAGCCTGCTGCTTTTCCAAGCTCATCTCTTGAAGGGACATATGTATAGGGAATTTGCTTTTCCTCGCAAAGCATCGGAAGATGTGCTAGGATTTCAGGTGGTTCAACATCAAGTGCCATTACCACAAGCTTGGCTTGACCTCTCTCAATTAACTTTGTTACTTCATTAGATCCTTTTCTAACCTTACCACCATCACGTGCTGTTTCTACGGCTAGATATGCTTTCTCAGATAGCTCCTTAGGAGCCTCGTATGTTACGAATAACGGATTTGCCATTTTTTTACCTCTTTCAGACGAATGTCTTCATTAATCACGGGTTATCCACGTGGGTTCGCGTCTACGAAAGGGGGGCTATTTAAACATGCATGAAATGCACGATAATTATGGGAATTACAGTATACACAACTGCACCCAATGAAAAAAGTGCTGAAAAAATATCAAAAGGATGCGTAAAAGAGGGACTAGCTGCATGCTGTAATTTTTGGCCTGTTCGTACAATCTATTCTTGGGAAGGGGAATTGAAAGATGATACGGAACATGTTGTATTCATAAAAACAAGTAAAAATAAATTTGAAGAACTAAAAAAGTATATCGTTAAAAACCACCCTTATTCAATGCCTGCTATCGTATCTATCCCTTGGGATGATGCGTATGAGCCATATCGAAAATGGGTAGACAAAGATGACTGAATATGATGTAATTGTTTGTGGTGGCGGTCCAGCCGGATCTACGACTGCATTCTATGCTGCTAAAGCTGGAATGAAAGTTTTGCTTATAGATAAATCAAAATTTCCAAGAGATAAGGCATGCGGCGGATTACTTACAGCAAGATTATTCGATGAACTACCTGAATTAGAACCATACATCAAACCAATAATTGAATGTCCCTCAAATGATGTTAATTTGTATTCACCTTCTATGAAATACAAAATTGATTTTGAATTTCCTGAAGGAACACCATGGAATATAACACGTGAAGTATTTGATAATGCAGTACTGGAAGCTGCAAGAGATGTAGGGGCAGAAATAATGACACAAACCAGAGTTAGTGATTTTGAATTTAATGGTGGTGTGACTGTAAAAACATCAAAAGGTGACTTCAAATCAAAAATGGTTATAGGGGCAACTGGACCAAATGACAAACTAGCTTCTATGGTTCGTGAAAAAAGGAATCTAAAACCTTGGAGTGATAGTCAAATGGGTACTGCACTAATGTGGGAGCCGAAAGTTGACAAAGATTTTATTGATAAAAATTATAGTAATAAAAGATCTCTACTAGTTCATTTCAAACCAGGAGGTATTGAGGGATATGGATGGGTATTTCCAAAGAAAGATATACTGAATATTGGATTTGGAGGATATAATAGAACTATCAAATCTATTAAAATCAAAGAAATATGGAAAGATTACATAAATTTATTGAAAAAAGATGGCTATTTTCCAAAGGATCAAGAAATTCCTCCCGTGAAAGGCGCCCCACTTCCCCTTGATGGCCCAATAAAGGCCACTACAATGGATAATACACTTCTTGTAGGAGATTCTGCAGGAATGGTTTCACCACTATCTGGTGAAGGAATATACTATGGAATGCATGCTGGCAAAATTGCAGTTGATACAATGAAGAAAGCATTGGAAACTGGGGATTATTCACAGAAGCATTTAGATCAATATCACCGTGATTGGAACAACTTATTCGGTAAAGAATTGAGAGATTTATCTTTCTTTGCACTTATGGCTCTAAAACTACCTGAAAGAATGGTTTACTATGGTTCAAAGGATGATAAACTGTGTGAAATTTTTGCAGATTTGTTCTTAGGTGTAACACCAGGTGGATTAGGAAAACGAAAACCTATTACTAGATCCATATTCAACTTCTTTAGACACCCCTACTTCCTAAGATTTTTTAGTTATTAAGAGACATTACTCTTCTATCGCTACTCAAATATTGACCGAATTTGTCTATTCCTTCTTTGATTAAAGCTGGTGCATGGTTCTTCTGATAATTTTCTAAGGATTCTCGACTATCTAAATGGTATCTAATTGACCAATGTACTTTATCGTCATCGGTTGATTTTTGTTTTGTTAATAGAAACAAAGGAAATCACCATCAAAACAACAACAAAATGCAAGGACGGAATGAAGCCTGAATCTTCCGCCAGAGAAGAAACAACTTCGCATTTCTCTCTAGTAGTATCATTTAAAAAAAATCCCCCAGAAATATAAGTTGTTGAGAGTGTGAGGTTGCCTGTAGAAACATTCGTACCTTCCAATTTTACATGAGCAAAAACTGCTCTACATTCATCTTTCAAAAGTAATTTTTCTTCATCCTCAGGAATATAATAAGAATCAATTGCAATCCCTCCGTTAAAAGTTCCTGATAAATTAGTTTCTATACTATCATTACCCAAAAAAGTAACTTTAGACTCTGCTAGCGTGATTTGGGTTTTATCAGTACTTGCACCTAAAATAGTTCCATTTACAACAATTAAGTCAGAATACCTATTTTCTTCCTCGATTTTCATTTCTTGCCAATCGAGATAAGTGTATACCACATAAGAAAATGTATATTCTATATTTTTACTAAAATTTGTACCATGAAGGCTGAAAACAAAAGTAGAATTTAGTGAATTGGGCGAGACATACGCGGAATCAAAAATAGTCCCATTACCTCCTATTGACCAACAAGACGACGGCCGTACTCGATCATCGCCGCATACATCATTAGTTAAATTTGTCTCATATTCTAAATAATCATCACATTCTTCATATTCGGCAGTGACATTTCCACTGTTGTCAGTTATCGTCTTACAATTTGTTTCCTTCTCTTCGAACCAACCGGGATCTACAGAAATTGTAAAATTCTCCTCAGAAGATGCACTCGAAGATAAATATAATGCTGATACTAAGGCTAAAGATAAAACGAAAAGAAATTTTCTCATAAATATTATTTTAAAATCTCCATTATACGTCTATCGCTTGTCAAATATTTTCCAAATTTATCTATTCCTTCTTGTATTAACATCGGAGCATGATTATCTAGATAATTTGCTAATGAACTGCGCTTATCTAAATGATATCTGATTGACCAATGAACTTTATCACCTGAGGAATCACAAACGTACCAATCTGCATGCTGAAATCCTTTGATTTGAAGGATATGCTCGATATGTGGCTTTAGCCATGCTGCATAATCATCAGCAACTTGTGAATCTATTTGCAGATTTACTTCGTAGACTATCATATTTCACCTAACATGAATCAGTATTAATTATCGTCCCTATAGCGCATCAATGGAAGAGACTCTTAGGGAATTTATCAAGACCTTCAAAAGTGAAGTTTCACAAAAAGATACTGAACATGTCATATTCCATGGATGCTGGGACTGGCATTCTTCAGTTCATGGCCATTGGGCATTGCTGGAAAGTGCTCATTTAGTGAAAGACAAAGAAAATTTGGAGTGGGTCACAGAAAGATTACAAAGTAAGAATATGGAAGAAGAATTGCAGTACCTAAGAGAACATCCTGAATTCGAAATGCCTTACGGTCGTGCTTGGTATCTTCGACTTATGATGCGATTAGAGCAAATAACTGGATTTGGAGATTACAAATGTTTAGTACAGGAAATTGCGTTAGATTTGCGTGAATGGATAGAGAATTCAATGCGAAATCCTTCAATATCAGAATACAAGAATC
>CAZWJS010000046.1:0-7059 GCA_964634895.1 uncultured archaeon
GAAGATTTAGATTCTGCTTTGAATGCATTTGAGAAAGGCGGGAAATCATCCGGAATCATATAATGGAAGATGAGTGGAAAGATAAACTAACGCCAGAACAATACCAAGTTTGTAGATGTAGTGCTACTGAACCTCCATTTCAAAATGAATATTGGGATTGCCATGATGAAGGCAAATACCATTGTGTTTGTTGTGATGAAATATTATTTGAATCTGAGCATAAATTCGATTCTGGAACAGGATGGCCTAGTTTTTTCAAAGAAGCTAGTGAAGAAATAGTCACTGAAAAAGAAGATCTTGCCCATGGAATGAAACGTATTGAAGTTGTATGTTCAAACTGTAAATCTCACTTAGGACATTTGTTTGATGATGGACCTCAACCAACTGGTTTGAGATATTGTATTAATTCTGCAGCCTTAAAATTGAAATGAGTGAAGGAACTGCTTTCCAAAAGCAAGTTTGGGATGAAATAGACAAAATACCTCGTGGAGAAATTACCACCTACTGCCAGATTGCTAAGAATATTGGAAAACCTAAAGCTACAAGAGCTGTTGCGAATGCTTGTGGAGCAAATCCAAATCCGATAACAACACCTTGCCATCGAGTAATTTGTTCCAATGGAAATATTGGAGGTTACAGTGGAACTGGCGGTGTTGATCGCAAGATAGAATTATTGAGAAAAGAAGGCGTTACCTTATTCTGAAATTTCGCTCAACCAGGCTCCACCTGTCACAAAAACTGCATTGTAAAGAACAAGAAGCATGAATGCTAAACCAAAATCTGAAGAACCTGTAATCAACGAATCTGTGCACCTAATTGCAGCTTCAATCACAGTAAAAAGAAGAATCGGAATTGAAAAAAGAGATGTAAGCATCCATCCGCCATACATCGGCGTAGCTGAATTTGCTGCCAAAGTTCCTACTGCTGCTATTCCAATACAACCCACTAAAACAACTAAGTAAGCCAAGAGAAAATCATCTGTGAAGGGATTTTCAAATAGAACATAATGAATAACCATAACTATTGTGCTTAGAATCCAAAGAAGGCCCAAGTAACCTAGCATTCGGCCTAAGAATAATTGATATCTAGAGATTTGAGATAATTTCATTATTTCAATAGTACCTCTTTCAACTTCCCTAGTCGATATGTGTGTGATGAGACCTAAACCAGTAATCAAAATTGAAGACCATAGCAAACCTGAATTTTGCATCAGAAAACTGTCTACTATCGAAAATCTTAGAGACATCAAAATCATAAAAGCCAACATGGCTGAAGACACAATACCTTGTAAAGAACGAAATTCTACTCTAAACTCTTTACTCAGTATAACTAATAGTGGATTCACGAAAGTGCCCCCTCATCCAACGTTAATGTTCTATCTGAAAATTTGACTGGATCATGAGATGATAGCAAAATACTACATCCTTCCTCTTTCATTTTCACCAAATGTTTTTTTATTATTTCTGAGCCTTCATCATCAAGTCCTGTAAATGGCTCATCAAACAAAAGCGTAGTCGGAGAATGTGAAATTGACATCGCAAAACCTAGCCTTTGAATCATGCCTCGGGAATAATTGCCCGCAAGATCTGCACTGAACATCACTAAACCTACCTTAGCTAATAATTCATTGACTTTTGAATCTGGAAAATCTAAAGAATTGAGTCTTAACCAAAATTGAAGATTTTCAAATCCTGTTAATTCTGGATAAAAAGGAGGATTATGTGAAAGATAACCAATCCTTGAACGAACTTCCTCAGAGTAACTAAATAAATCATAACCATCTATCTCAGCTGAATCATAGTCATCAGGTCTATCCAAAGTGCAGATAGAACGCATTAATGTTGTTTTCCCGCTACCATTTTTTCCCCTGAGAACAACTATCTCACCAGAATCAACATCCATATCTAAACTGCGAAGAACTCGCTTAGAACCAAACGATTTGAAGAAACTACGTAGTTTAATCATCTATCGAAAGATCTTTGCAATATTTTTCAGCAGCTTCTGCAGGAGTATCTGAAAGATATATCCCCCTACCAACGATAATGTAGTCTGCACCAGCTCTCAAGGTTTCTGCACTATTTCCTCCCTGAGCACCTACACCTGGCGAAATTATCTTAAGATCACCGACTAAATCTCTAACTTTGGAGACATCTTCTGGTCGTGTTGCTGGAGCAACTACACCGGTAGCACCTATTTCAAGAGCTAAAGAACAAAAATCTTCTATTCTGAAGAAATCTCCTCCATTAGGATGTGACATAGTGATTACTACATACAACTCTTTCTCGGAGTCTACTTCTCTGATAGCCCTCAAAGATTCTGGACCTGGGAAAGCATGTGCTATAATTCCGGAAGCTCCTGCATTAAACACTGCTTCCGTAATCAATCGATTTGTGTTGGGAATGTCTGCAACCTTAAAGTCACAAATAACACTTGAAATCTCTGAAATCTTAGTTACAATATCTAATCCTGCCGATAAAACAAGGGGATAATTAATCTTAATTTTAGCAACGAAAGGTGATACTTCTTTAGCAATACTTAGAGCTCGAGCTGGATCTGTTTCATCCAAAGCGAGCACAAGCCGTGAAGCCATTAAATCTCTAGCTTCCCAGTCAATACAGAAATTGCGTATTTTAATTCAGCAACTGCTGCAACTGCTTCTCTCTTAACTTGAAAAAGATCCTGTGGTTCCATACTTTTACCCAAATTAGATTCAACGAACATCATTTTCTCTAAACTGCGCTCAATCGTATCTACAATAATTTGACTCCGGGCAGAGCGTCGTAAACCTTCTTCATCAATTGGTGCGTCATCAGCCATAGCATTTGCTCACCCCTAGTGTGGGATATAACGATTTGGCTAACTCCTGAAAATTATTCTAGAGTTAAATTAAGCCAAATCTTCTCTTGTAAACATTGTTATGCCAACCGGTTCTCTTGGCAAAGGGCCCTTTTTCTCAGCCACTATTGTTTTTATTCCTGCTTTAGGAACTAATTCAATTAATCTTTGAGTAATTATGCCATCCATAATCAGAGCATTGACTCCATTGTTTTTATGTGTCTCTAGAACTTCTTGAAGACCACTAATGGAAACTTCATCTGCTACCTCATCGCCAACTAAAAGTCTTGCATTTTTAGTTCCTTGAAGTTGATCTAATTGCTCAACAAAAACGGGACTTGCTTTTACAGGTTCCTTAGGTACTTCCTCTTTAATTTCCGCTTTTTTTGAAGATTTAGTCTTTCCTTTTGATTTTGCTGGGGCCTTAGATGATTTAGCATCTGGGCGTGACCACTTATTTTGCTCCATAAACAATTCTGCTGATACTTTGTCCCTCAAACATTTCATAATTTGTTTGTGAGTCAAATGCTCAACTTCAGTATTATCTGGAGCGCGGGCAATGAAATCAATTTCAGCTACTTGAAGAAGCTCCTGAATTATCATTTCACCTCCACGATCGCCATCCATAAAGGCCGTTACGGTTCTTTCTTTACTCAAATTTGAGACTGATGAAGGAATATTAGTACCTTCTACCGCAACTGCATTCTTTATTCCGTGACGTAATAAATTAAGTACATCACTACGTCCTTCAACTACTATAACTGCATCGCTAGTCTCAACATTTGGACCTGCAGGTAAATTACCTTTGAATCTAACAATTTCTTCAGTTTGAAGAACTTGACGAACTGTATCTGTAATTGTTGATCCTGCACTTCTGGAATCTTTAATTAAATCAATTAATAAATTCCTAGCTCTTTCAATTATAACTTCTCGCTTTGATGTTCGGCTGTCCTCTAATGTTGTAACTTTCACAGTTGCTTTGCAGGGCCCTACTCTCTCAACAGTTTCCAATGCTGCAGCAAATACTGAAGTCTCAACTTGATCCATACTGGAAGAAATTACTATCTCTCCAGATGATTTGCCTTTATCACTTTTTACATCGACCTCAACCCGGCCCATACGGCCACTTTTCTGAAGATCACGGAGATCTAACTCGTCGCCTAGGAGTCCCTCTGTCTGCCCAAAAACGGCACCGACCACATCTGATTTATTTACTACGCCATTAGCCTTTATTGAAGCGCGAATGACATACTTACTACTATTTGGATCTATATTCATATTTATCCTCTTTTTTTGCATAACCTCATAACCAAGGGCGGACAAATTCTGTGTGTCTTAAATCTCCAAAAGGAGCTGAAAGGTCAAATTGTGAATTGATTACCGTCAATAGCCATGAGGCCTACATTCCCGTCTCTGTGCGGTTATTAAAGGTAGCGGTGACGTTTTATGCATCCCTATTCGTGTTGAATTAGTGCATTCAGTTACTTTGATAGCTCAGCCTCAAAGCAAATATCCCTTAGTTAAGCGAGGTATGTTACAATCTGGCAAATTAGAAACCAGAAAAAGTGGAACATTTGGATTGATTTGGTTTACTGATTTTGGAGAAAAATTCTGGGAAGCGTGCCAGAGCATTGATGATAATGCGAAACTGAGACTTAGAAAAAGTGGCTTTGATGAAATGAATTGGAGTGTTTCGTTTAGATTTATTGGATTTAAGGCTAGATTGACTGCCAATAAATACAAAGGTTTTTTTGGAAAACCGAGCAATTGCTACATTGAACTCCGTATTGGATGCTTAAATCCAAATGACTTAAGAATGTTCATACAAGCGTTAGCAACTAAATTTGATACGCCACCTTGGATGATGAATAATTGGAAGAAAACTGAAGCTGCAACCGGTTTGAGTAAAGAAGAAATTATTACTTCTTGGTCTGAAGCCATGGGAAGAGAAATTACTGAAGAAGAAACACAAAAGAAAGGATGGGGGAGCTCTTTATTCGGATCTAAAGGGAAAGAAACTGAAGAAGACGATGATGATATTGAATTCGAAATATTTGAAGATGATGATGGAAATGAAATGAAAATGAATATACATGGAGCCCTAGAAGTTGAAGGCGTCGAATATGCAATTATGTCTTATGGTGACGATTCAGAATTTGAAATAATGAAAATTAATAGGCATCGTGGTGGAAAAGTTTCATATTCTAGTGTAGATGATTCACAATTATACGAGGATTTAAGTGAAGCGGCAACAGAACACTTACAATCTATTGGTGCGATCTAAAACACAAAGAATTTTATTGATTTCAACGATAACTATATTTTATGGGCCGGTAGCTCAGTCTGGAAGATCGCCGCCTTCGCAAGGCGGAGGCCGCGGGTTCAAATCCCGCCCGGTCCACCAGAGAAAAAATAATGACCAAAAAATTGGATATTGAAGCACTAAGACACGGCAAAGAGCTCGTCAAACGTGGATTCGCCAGAATGCAAAAAGGTGGTGTCATTATGGATGTTGTAAATGCAGAACAAGCCAACATAGCTGAAAAAGCTGGAGCTGTTGCAGTTATGGCTCTAGAAAGAGTTCCTTCAGATATTCGTGCTGATGGTGGAGTAGCTAGAATGTCAAACCCAAATATGATTTCTGAAATTATTGATTGTACTACTATCCCAGTAATGGCAAAATGCAGAATTGGACATACTGCTGAAGCAAAGGTTCTCGAAGCTTTGGGAGTTGATATGATTGATGAATCTGAAGTCTTGACGCCTGCAGATCCTTATTATCATGTCGTAAAAGATGGTTTTACTGTACCTTTTGTTTGTGGTGCTACTTCTTTGGGAGAAGCTGTCAGAAGAATTTGGGAAGGTGCTGCTATGATTAGAACCAAAGGAGAAGCTGGAACTGGAAATGTTGTTGCTGCAATGAGACACGCAAGATTACTGCAAGCTGAAATCAAAGTGGTCAAACAATCTAAAAATTTAAAGAAAATTGCAAAAAAGATTGTTGAAAAATTCTTTGTTTTAGATGAAGAGGCTAAAGGCAATTTGGGAGAATCAACTGAATTTAATCCATTTGGAAAAGACAGAAAAACTATTGAAGGCGAAGTAGTTGAAATTTTAAAGGATATCAAAAGATTAGGACGTTTGCCTGTTGTTACATTCACTGCTGGAGGAATAGCTACTCCTGCTGATGCTGCATTGATGATGCAATTTGGAATGGATGGTGTTTTTGTTGGTTCAGGAATATTCAAGTCTGATGACCCAACCAATATGGCTAAAGCAATCGTAGAAGCTACAGCTCACTACGATGATGCTAAATTAGTTGGAGATGTTTCTAGAAATCTTGGAGAATCAATGCCAGGATTAGAAGAATCAAGCCTTGAAACTAAGATGGCAAAACGCGGACATTAGAAAGTAAAATTTGTAACAGTTTACTCATCTGAGCAATATTCATCCCAATCATATTCCCAATTATCATTAGAACTGAATGAGGTATGAATTGCACATTTATTATCATCTGATAAATCTGTATGAGCAAACATATAATGCATATCGGTTACATTGGATACATCCCAGTCTGAAATATCCTGATTGAAACTCTCAGCCAAATAAAACATCTCCTCCATATTCGTTACATTTGAAACATCCCATTCCGAAATATTTCCATTGAAGTCAGCATCATAAAACATTTTATACATATCAGTTACATTTGAGACATCCCAATCTGAGAGGTCTCCATTGAAACTATCAGTATGTGTAAACATAAACCTCATATCAGTTACACTAGAAACATCCCAGTCTGAAATATCACCATTAAAATATGGTTCCCAGTAAAATAACTCTGACATATCGATAATCAATGACGTATCCCAGGTGTTAATTTCTCCATAAGTAGAATTTGCGATAGTAGAATTATCTATCCATTCATCCACAGCAGTCTTGAGTTCATCTGTGTTTTCAGGTTGGAAATTTATCTCATTTTTATCATCATTAATTGATTCGTCTGTACTGTCTTCTTCAATACATCCGGTAAAAGACGTCAAAAGTAAGCAAATTGTCAACAAGAACGTCTTGCTCATGTGCATGGCACTGGTTAGGAATATAAAGCAATTTCCTAAAATTATTAGAAACCCTTTAGATTAGCATAAGCAAAAAAGACTATTTGGCTTAGCCCAATTACAATAAACAAAATCATTTGAAAAATATGAGTTTTAGGAGCTTCTTCCT
>CAZWJS010000047.1:0-6736 GCA_964634895.1 uncultured archaeon
GAAATATTCATGGTAGATGCTGCAGGGTCGCATCAAATTAGTTTAAAGAAAGATGATTCTAGGAAATTATACTCCGGCACGGTAGTGAATGTTGAACCAACAAGTGTTTCAAGAATAATCGGAAAACAAGGTTCTATGATTACAACCATTCGTGAAAAAACCAATACTCGAATTCAAATCGGGCAAAATGGCTTTATTTGGATAGATGGAAAGGGCGGAGATATTGCAATGGCTCAGAAAGCCATTGAGATGATAGATCAGAGAACTACAACGAAGGGATTAACAAAAAAAATAGAAAAATTATTGGAGAAATAAAATGGCTGGCCAAACAGATATGGAATTAATAAAAAATGGAGTTCGTTTAGACGGAAGAAAACCGGATGAATTAAGAGAAATTAAAATCACCGCAGGAGTTCTGGACAATGCAGATGGTTCATGTTACTTGGAATGGGGGAACAACAAGATATATGCTGGTGTTTTCGGTCCAATGGAATGTCATCCAAGGCACAAACAAAAAGCTGACAGAGCTATAGTTCAGGCTAGATACACAATGGCCCCTTTTAGTGTAAATGACAGAAAGAGGCCTGGTCTCGACCGGAGATCGACAGAAATATCTTACATTGTTTCTCAAGCTTTCGAGAAAGTAGTAATGGTTGAAGAATTTCCAAAGGCATCCATAAGAGTTGACATGCAAGTAGTAGAAGCTCATGCTGGAACAAGATGTGCTGCAATGACTGCAGCATCAGTTGCACTTGCTGATGCCGGGATACCAATGAGAGATATGATTCCAGCCTGCGCTTCTGGAAAAGTAAATGATGTTGTTGTTCTTGATTTAAACAAAGAAGAAGACAACTATGGTCAAGCGGATTTGCCCTTGGCTATTATACCAAGTACTGGTGAAGTAGTATTATTACAACTAGATGGACACTTGACTCCTGATGAATTTGAACAAGCTATGGATCTAGCGACTAATGGATGTATGGATTTGTACAAAAAAATGCGTGAAGCTCTTGAAAATAAATATGGAGGTAGTGCATGAGCAACGATAATGTCTCCAATTTGATGAGAGGTCATATGGAATCTCTTGCTAAGGATGGGAAGAGAGCAGATGGCCGCGGAATAAATGAATTTAGAAAAGTTGAAATTGAAACGGGAATGATTAACACTGCTGAAGGTTCTGCAATGGTAAATTTAGGAAAGACAAAAGTTCTTTGTGGGATAAAAATGCTTATCGGAACGCCATACGGAGATTCACCCAAAAGTGGAACCATGACTACGTCTACTGAATTAGCGCCGCTAGCTGACCAATCATTTGATCCTGGCCCCCCTAGAGAACAATCAATAGAATTAGCGAGAGTTGTTGACAGAGGGATAAGAGAATCAAGGATGATTGATTTTGAACAACTATGTATAGAAGAAGGCGAAAAAGTTTGGATGGTTTATATCGATTTGCATATTTTAGATAATAATGGGAATCTATTTGATTGCTGTACTCTGGCTGCTGCTGCTGCTTTATCTAATGCAAAGATTCCTAACGTTCAACACGGTATTGCAGACAAAGATGTTGATTTGCCCGTTACTTGTTGGCCAATTTCATGTACATTTGGAAAACTTGGAGAATCGGTAATTATAGATCCAACCTCAGATGAAGAAGGTGTGATGGCTGCAAGATTCACCGTAGCACATGATGAAAACGGCAACCTAAGAGCTGCACAGAAAGGAATGAACGGTGCATTTACTGATGCAGAGATTAGAGAAGCTGTTAAGACGGCAAGAGAGAGCGATAACGTTTTACGTGAGGCTCTAAAAGGTATATCCGGATGAGTCAAGGTACAAAGAAAGTAGGTAGCACTGGTCGATTCGGAGCTAGATATGGGGTTTCTGTCAGAAGACGACTTGGGGCTGTAGAAAAAAAACAGCGCCAAAAATACGAATGTCCGGCTTGTTCAAAAATGAATGTTAAGCGTATATCTACTGGTATTTTTTCATGTAACAGCTGCGATTACCAATTCGCAAGTGGTGCATATTATCCTTCAAAGGAGGACTAAATGGTAAATTACAAGTGTGCATCTTGTGGAGCAAAATTGGACATGGACTTAGAAGTTCTAGGATTAACATGTCGAGTTTGCGGAGAAAAAATCTTTTACAAGATAAGACCATCAACTAAGAAAACTGTTATTTCTGATTAATGAAAGCTCAAGTAAGCCTAAAAACTGGCAAAAATACTGAATCGATTGCTAAAGCTTTGATTGATGAGGCTAAAGAGGGATTACCAAGGGTAGATGTGGAAATACTTTCTGCTGGAGAAAAATTGAAAATATCGATAGAAGCTGAGGATTTTACAAGCTTGAGGGCTGCTTTAAATTCCTTCTTGGGATGGGCGTATTGTGCAGAAGGAGTAATAACTAATGGATGAAATCACGCCAGAGAATGTGCAAGAGAAGATAAACCTTTTCCAACAGATGCAACAACAATCTCAAGCACTAACTCAACAAATCTCACAGATTGACATCACAATAGCAGAAACTGAAAGAACTATAAGTGAATTAAAAGATACAGATCACAAAAATACAATTTATCGTGGAATTGGATCTGTTATGAAAAAAGTAGAGGATGTTGGGAAATTAAAAGAAGAACTTAATGAAGAAAAAGAAACTATGAAAATAAGAAATGATAGTTTAAAGAATCAAGTTAATGCATTAAATACTCAAATAGAAGAGTTGCAAAAAAAATTGACACCTATCGTTCAAAATATGCAGCAAAACAACAAGAAAGATGCTACTAAATGAAACTATTAAAAACGCATTAAATGACAAATTACTATTAGTAGTTCATCATCATGCCGATGTAGATTCAGTTGGATCTGCTATAGCTCTTAAGACAATTTTTCCCAGCGCAAAAATTAGTGCTTCAGACGGAGTAAGTTCACATGGCCAAAATATTTCCAAAATTACTGAGCAACATATTGAATCTAAATTACCCGAAAAATGGGATGGAACTATAATTGCATTAGATAGTCCAAATCCTGAGCACTGTGGACCTATACCTGAAGCAAAACAAATAATCGTTATAGATCACCATACTAAGATCGAAGGATGGCCTAAGGGAACTGAAATAATTCATCAACCTGAAAAAACTAGTACCGCTGAGATAATTTTAGAAGTTATTAATGAATTAGGGTTAAAAATTAATAAGATTTGTGCAACAGTGTTACTTGCTGCAATATACACAGATACTGGACAATTTAGACATGCTAAGAGAAGCACATTTAATGCTGCAAGTGAACTTTGTGATGCTGGGGCTGAACCGCAAGAAATTATTACCATGCTGGATCGAGAAAGGCCAATATCTCAAAAAATTACTTTCATGAAAGCGACCCAACGAATGAAATGGATGCAAAAAGGGAAATGGATAATTGCTACCAGTTTTGTTAATTCTTTTGAATCAGGAGCTGCAAGACTGCTGATTGTTCTCGGTGCAGATATAGCAATTGTTGCTTCAGGAAACAAAAAAGGTGAAATGAGATTATCTACAAGGGCATCAAACAGAATAGTAGCAAATGGATTTAACTTAACAACAATACTAGATTCTATAGCTAATGAAAATGGAGGATCTGCTGGAGGGCATCCTGGTGCCGCAGGCTATAATGGCATTGGAGATCCTGAAGCAATAAGTGATTTCACAAGGCAAAAATGTATTTTGGAAATAAAGCAATTGCCTTAATGGGATATGTGCATAACCATTTGTGAAGTATAAAGCTATTTTCAGAATTTACGGTTTGATTCTTGCCAATATGTTATTAATTATGGGAGGACAATTAGGATATCTTTACCTTGTTGGACCAATCTCCATGGATGATGGGAGGCCAATGACTTTACCTGAAATACCTTTTTTAGGATTACTAATCATAATATTGTTATTTGCTGGTGGACTTATTATAGCAGCCATACTTCAGAAAATGCCTAAGCCAATAAGGTATGTTTCCGTTAACAAAAAACCTTATTCAAAGAAAATTCAGAGAGAAGATGATCAAATTAGTACCCCCCAATATAGGCCATTCTATCCTGGCCAGTTTAGTAAAGAATCTGGTGATATATACTATAATAAAGCAAATACTGATGAACAATTAAATTGGATTGATAAAAACGAAATACCTAGGAAACTTGAGAAGAAGATAGGAACTCTAGAAAAAAGAGAACTACAACTCCCAAATTCAGGAGTTCTGTTTTTTGGATTTTTAATGTCCCTTGCTCTAGGGATTGCTTCTCTAGGTGAAAGAGGACCTTTTCTTTATTTATTTCCAATAGCATTTATTATTGCTTTTTCTTTTCCTGGACTAATTTGGATTAGTTATATTTATACTAGGAGTGTGACATCTCCAGAACCGCAAAGATTAGTGCTAATTGCTCTGACATGGGGTATGTTCTCAACCTTGCCGGCTAGTTTACTAAATGACGCTGGTGCTAGGCTTATCGATGTAAATCAAAATGCTCTACTAGGGAACGGAGAATTTGGACGAACTGAGTTGATTTTAGTATCTGTAATTGCTCCTTTTGTTGAAGAAATTCTGAAACCTATTGGTTTGTTTTTTGTTATTAAAAGACTTAAAACGCCATACGAAGGAGTCCTTTATGGGGTTGCATGTGGAATGGGCTTTGCCATAATTGAAAATTTATTATATGAATTATTTATCCTAATTTGGTATGGTTCAGATGCATGGACAATAAATGCATTTGTTAGAGGTATTGGATCAACTGTTTTACATGCTGTAGGACCTGCTGCAATAGGATATGCTATAGCATTCTCAAAGCAAATGCAACGACCTTTGCGTAATTATCTGTTGTTAGCCTACCTTTTTGGATTTACAATGCATGCTTTTTGGAATGGATTTGCAACTATGTCATTTATGATGGAGGGAAAAACATGGGAATATATTTCTTATGTACTTTTATTTGCAATGATTATACTTTGCTTATTCTTCATTGTAAAAGCTCTAGAATATGGAAAAAAATATTCCAATATAGAATTAAATACAAATAGCTTTGAAGATGGCGGAGAAGAAGCAACAAATAGCGGTCACTAAATGCAACTAATACCGTCCTTAGCTCAGACTGGCCAGAGCGGCCGGCTGTAGGGGTCTAACCCTTTTACCCGTGAGTACGGGAGGCCGCAGTTACCGGCAGGTCCCCGGTTCAAATCCGGGAGGACGGACCATTTTTCTAAAATAATTATTTAACCTTACCAGGCATGTAAAATTTAACTAATATTGCTGTGACAAACGCTATACAAGCAGATACCATCGCTGTACCTACCATCCCTTCCATAAAGGCCAAACGTGCATTCACAATTAATTCAGAACCTAACATATTACCTTGCCCAATTAATTGACTACCTATTCTCATTGCTGCAGGGAATGATTCCGTTACAATTGGTGAATAAGTCTCTAAGCCTTCAGGAACTATTAGATTATTTTGGTATATCTCATTCAAAACACTACCACCAATGGCAATTCCAAGAGCTCCTCCTACTTCTCTGCTAGCATCGTTAGTAGCACTACCAACACCTGCTTTGTCTTCAGGAATAGAATCCATAACCATTGTAGTTGAAGGTGCCATAGTTAGGCCCATTCCGAGTCCAAGAACAAAGAAAGTTAATGCAATTCTAAGATACTCAGTACCAACTTCTACAGTCGTAAACAATAACATTCCTGTACAAACTAAAATTAAACCAAGCGCAACAACATTATTATTTCCAAATTTAGCAACCAATTTGTCACTATTGGCTGCTGCTGGCATCAACCCCATTGGTAACGGGATAAACCGAATAGCAGCTTCCAAAGCTGTATGGCCTCTTACAAGTTGAAAATGTAGCATTTGAGTAAACATAAAGGAAAACATTACAAAAAACGCTAATGAAATTGCAAGCAATCCCATTGTAAAACCCATATTACTGAAAAGATTAATTGGTAACATAGGATGTTCTGTACTCCTTTCCCATTTGATAAATGAAAAAGTGAGTACAAAACCTATTCCTGCAATTCCAAGTGTTTCATTACTTCTCCAACCCATATTTGGTGCTTCGATAATCGCATAAAGTATAGATGAAAGTGCACCTATTGAAAGAATAGAACCCACTAAATCCAGAGGACGCTTTTGGCTATCCTTTGAATTCGGAACTAAGAAAACACCCAGAATTAATGCTACCAAAATAACAGGAACATTTATCCAAAAAACCATCTCCCACCCATAATTTTCTACAGACCAACCACCAACAATAAGCCCAATTGGGGCTCCAGCACCAGCCATAGCGGCCCAAATTCCAACTGCTTTCCCTCTTTCTTCTGAAGGAAATACTACTACTACTACTGAAAGTGTAGCTGGCATTACGAGTGCAGCTCCAAGCCCCATTACCGCTCGTGCAAAAATTACATGTTCAGACATAGAAGCATACATTGCTGTTGCACCGGAAGTCAAAGCAACAATAATCAAACCTAGTTGTAGCGCTGGTTTACGTCCAAAACGATCACCAATAGCACCCATGACAAGAAGAGTTCCACCAAAAACAAGTGCATAGGCATCAACCATCCATTGAAGATCTGTGTTATCTGCATTCAAATCTTGAGACAGTTCAGGAAGAGCAACATTCAAAGTTACATTGTTCAAAATTACAATAATTAAACTCAAACTCATTAAAGCAAGAATTATCCATCTTCTTTCGTACACTTCATCTGATACAA
>CAZWJS010000048.1:0-6266 GCA_964634895.1 uncultured archaeon
CAAGCCAAATTTCTCTCCTTTCAACTCTTTAATCAAACTCAGTTGATTTATGCTTCAATTAGAGACAACTCTACTTCCAAGCATATCTCAACTGAAGAAATTAAAGAATTATTAAAATTGGAGTTGGATAAGTCTAAACCTAAAAACCTGCCATCTCCACCAAAAGAGAAGATAGATACTGCTGAACCTAAAGCAAAACCCAACCCAACGAAACAAAAGTCTTTAGATTGCATTTCTTTGTTAGAACTGTCCAATAAGTTCATAAAATCAAGACAAGACAGAGGTTATAGTCAAAAGACCATCGTTGACTATATAAACTCAAATAATCTGCTCCTAGAAGCATTTGGAGACATTCCTATCGACTCTCTAACGCATCAACATGGGAGAAACTATGTGGAACTATTGAAGCATCTGCCATCAAATAGGAAGAAGAAATATCCAGACAAATCAATCAAACAACTGATCGAATTAAAAGATGCTCAGCTAATGAGTCAAAGGACAATTAGTAAACACGTAGAGAAGGTATCAGCCTTATTTAATTGGGCAATCAAACAAGGGTATATTTCACAAAATGTATTTAGAGGCAAGCTAGAACCAATTAGAAAAACAGAAGTAATAGAGAAGTATTTTACAGACCAAGAACTGAATCTGATTTTAGGTAATGCTTTAAAATCAGAATCATTGGCACAAAACAAACCTGAAAGATATTGGGTGACTATGCTTTCAGCATATTCAGGTGCTAGATTGAATGAAGTTTGCCAATTGAATGTATCGGATATTCAAAAGACAGATGGAATTTGGACATTGAATCTTAATGCTAATTCTGATGATAAGAGTATAAAAACTGAAGCAGGAAATAGAATAATTCCACTTCATCCTAAACTGATTGATCTTGGATTGTTAGGTTATATGAAGCAAATCCAGAATCAGAACCAAGAGAAGCTATTTCCAAACCTGAAGAAAATGAGAAGCACAGGTTACGGAACAATGATTAGCAGGTGGTTTGCTAAATATTTAAAGAAGTTGGGAATCAAGAAGAAGGGCAAGAACTTCCATTCCTTTAGACATACAGTAGTCAATAAACTAATCACCAAGAAGGTTTACGAACCATTCATCAAAGAATTGATTGGTCATTCACATGGTTCGATTACTATGGATGTCTATGGAGGTAAGAAACCATTGGATATCTTACTAAATGAATGTGTGATTAAGATTTAAGAGTTGAAATTATTCCTAATCTAATTGACTCTTTGAACAGATAAGAAATGGGCAACAGGATAAAAAGTACCAGGTAATTTCTCTTTATATAATATAAGAAGATTTTACCTGGTGAACCTGCAACCTTGCTTATGGTTGCTACATCTGGATGTTCAAACTATCTAGGTCAGTAGAAGTGTTGATATAACTGACTTTATGGATTTGGATTCGAAACTGTCAGGTAATGATAAACTATCCCATTCAAGCAGAGAATCCGCACCAATAAGCAGTAATCTTGTTGTTCATTCAGGATTTAGTTGGGAATCTGATATAAACTCAAAAGATTTCGTCTGCAATCCTGCCATTTCCCATTTAACCACGAAAAAACAAATAAATTACTGTTAATTTCTGAGATGTTTACTCCCAGTATAAGTAAGGTGCTGGAGAGATTAAGACAGGTGAATTTTATGATGAATGTTCATTAGATTCGCCTGCCAATTGAGTGTTGAATTCTGTAAATGTTATGCTTTGTGTTCTACAGTTTTTCTCAAAATTTTCGCAGGATTACCAACCACGACATTATTTTCTTCTATAGAGTCAATTACAACACTACCCATACCAACCAAACAATAATCACCGATAGTAATGTTACCTATGATTGCAGAATTCGTTCCTAAATAGCATGAATTACCAATTGTAACCCCACCAGAGATACATACACCTCCTGTAATGCAAGAGTAGTCACCAATAGAATCATCGTGACTTATGACAGTATTCGGCAAAACCATAACATGATTTCCAATATTTACATTCGAGGCGATGGTAACGTTTTGAAGAACAACTGTTCCTTGAGCAAGTTTAGCCATCTTTGAGACACTAGCTGATGGGTGGACAATTGTTTCAAACCTTTCTAATGGAATGTCTGTTTTTGATATGATGTCTTTCTTCTTCCAGAAATTGGAATGACTACCAATTCCATTTACAAAAAGGCAATCTTTGTAATTGGAAGCACTAGTCAGGGGACCTAATACTTCAACCCCAAAATGTACTTTTCCCTTATTCTCTAGGTTATCGTCAAGGAAGCCGATACATTTGTAAATGGTATGCTGGTTATGTTCATTGATGGCATTGACGGTATCGAGAATATCAATGCAATTTCCACCAGTACCTAAGATTATCAGTCTTTTCATTGTCCTCCCTTTTTTAGCATGACCATAGATTGATAAGTTTTTTGACCTAGTAACGAATAGACTTGTTATTTATTAGGAATAGAAACTCATTTGTTCTTGATAACATTGTACTAGACTTGCGACATTTTGAAAAATAATGCACACCACAATCAAATACGTAGTGTCGTAAATTAGATATTATTGGCATTGCGGTATCTCAATTTACCTCCTGCGATTATTAACTTTAGAATGGGGTAATCTCGTTATTATGTTATTTAATCATAATCTCAGTATGAAATCCAAATTTAAGTCTGTTTCTGTCAGTTAATTGCCAAGTTACGTTAGATAAAGCAAATGCTAGATCCAACGTGTGGCACCTAACCAACCTAACCTCTTGAAATACGCCAATCTAGACACCTTCCTAGACGAATTAAGACCCTGATGTTTATGTAGAATCTCTGCTTGTTCTAAGTTAATCAAAGCATCTACGGAAAACAAGAATTCCATGGTAGTAATGGCTAAGCAATGTAATAACAAATGTTAATATATTGTTACAGGTAGTAACATTAAATAAAGTGTAGAATATCACTGTTCTTATGGGTTACTAAATACAGAGAGTCCTTACAATAACTGGATAATTTGATTGTTCTATTTATTTTTTTGTGGGGATTTAGTGATAGCAATAACATTAACAAAAAGATAAAAAAAGTTGGTTTTTCTTGCGAACTCCGACATAGGATGTCGGGTGTTAAGGTTATAATTACGTGTAACAGAAAAGGATAGAGATTAATTCGATTTCTATCAAATTTAACATAATCGTGGAGGTGATATTTGTAAGATTCTGGCTTTCTGAAACTTAATTTAATCTCATTTTGAAAACATAAACTTAATCGGCTTGGAACTAGAAACTTGATCATCCAAGTCACCCAAAAAGGAAATAACAAAATGAAAACGGAACACCTGTGTCAGTCTTTCAATCTGCTTGGTTATGATGTTAATGAAATCAGAGTTATCCAACCTAACCGAACTGCCAATCCTTCCCAACTGATTCACTCTTATTCTGATCTAGATCAAATCTGTCAAAAATATGATGGTTCAGCCAATATCTATATTGGTATCAATGAACGCACTGAGATCAATGCCACCAAAAGAGATATACGTGCTGTTAATTTTGTGGTGGTTGATGTTGATTCTGTTCGACCTGATAAGAACCAACCTGCTAATCAGCAAGAGCTAGATGCCACCATTGAAGTATCTAAGGTGATTTTGGATTGGTTTGCAGACAATGATTTTTGCAGACCCATCAGAGCAATGTCAGGTAATGGTTGTCATATTTGGGCAAGGATTCCTCGATTGCCACTGACTTCCTTAGAGACGACAGAACAATGGGAATCCAAAGTCAAACAACTCTATCAGCAAATCAAATCTATTTTGCCTGATGGTCTGAAGCAAAAGGTCTGGATAGATTCGATTCAAGATGTAACACGAATCATGAAATTGATCGGTACAACTTCAGTCAAAAACAATCCAACTGTTGATAGACCCAATCGTGTTTCGTATTGGTTGAATGATCCTGAATCAATAGCGGAAGATTCTAAACTGTTTGATTACTTGCAAGCGATAACTGTTGATCCTTCATTGCTAAAGTCCAAAAGCAAATTTGCGTCTGCACCTGGAATAGCTGGTGATATTTCAGATCTGGCTGATATTAATGCCACCCAATTAACAACCTTGAAACGTGCCATGAATTCTTATCATGTTCGAGAGGCTAGAAAACGAATAGACGAAAGTGATCTGTCCAAATCTGATTATGCTTTTATGATGGAATTGGCAAGGGAAGGGATCTTAGAACCAAAGCTGTTGAAGTTTGCTTTGATGACAACTCCAGGCACAAAGTATTATCGTGATCGGAATCTATTCTACGTCAATGTAACTGTTGAAAACTTTATTAACGAAGTGTCTAAAAATGGTCTTTGGCTTGAGGATGCACAAGAACGATTGGTAGATGAATTTGACCAAATTGACATCAATCAACATCAGATCATTGTCTGTGGAGCATCTGTAGGAACTGGTAAGACACACAATGCTATTCGTAAAGTCAAAGAAGCAGTTGGAAATAACATCAATGTCTTAATTCTTGTTCCAACTCATGCTTTAGCCAGTGAATGGGAAACTAGACTTGATTTAGATGAGACTAAATCGGTTATTCGACTTTATGGCATCACCAACCCAGAAGTGGGTTGTCCAAGTAATACCAAAGAAAATCGCAGGCTGATGAAGACTGGACATGCAAGTATATTCCGACAAAAATATTGTGCATCATGTCCTTTGAAAGACAACTGCAAACACTTGGAGAGTTTGGATCTAGCTGAAGAATCTGATGTTTTAATTGCTCAACATCGACACTTAAATTTATTTCCAGGATTTCTGCAACAACAACATGGTAATCGATGGCGAACATTAGTTGTGATTGATGAAATGCCAGAATTAGTCACTGTCGAAAAGATAAGCAACTACGATCTGCAACAAAACCATCAGTTATTTGAGCAATTAACGGAAACTGAAATGAGTTCAGCTTTGGAGACTGTAATCAATGTCCTAACTCAACTTGAACAAGCACACCATAGACGACAAGATATTCAACTGAATCATGATTGGATCAACAAACTCAATCATATTAACTTTGAAGAACTCAACCAACTTGTGGTCGAATACTACGCTGAAAATAATCAGAAACCCAACTATAGAAATTTGCTCTGGGATCTATTGAATATTAGCATCTTGAAACCAAAGTTAGAGTATTGTAAAGATGAAGGTCATAAAGAGGATCGTGATGTTTTAACTTACCGATGGACACCCAATTTCAACAATAAAACGGCATTGCTTCTTTCTGGGACTGTCAAGTCTGAATATATAGCACGACAACTGAAGCAACCTGTGGAGGCAATGGCAGAAGGTTGGTCGATCATTAGAAAGAATTTGAAAGTAGTTCAATTGACTGCTTTTGTCGGTGGACGTGTGAGTCTGGAGAAGCAAATTCAGAATGGTCAGTTTCATCATAAGCACGGAAGATTATTTGGTCTGATGTTAAAAAAACATCAAGATCAAGCTATAGCCATTGTGACCTCTTTAGGTAAAAAAGGAATTGCCAAATCTACAGTCAAGAATGCATTGCAACCAATAGCAGATGAGCACAATGTTAAACTGACCTCTATTGATAATTTAGCCCAACAGACGATACCTTCTGGCATTGAAGAAATCCCAGTTTTTCATTGGAAAATGGAAGGTTTGGATATTTTGAAAGGGAAATTTGAGGTGATTTGGGAAATGAATGGTCATTACCATCCAGAAGATGCGATTAAAGTTGATGTTAAGGAAAAGTTTGGAGTCGATTCTAGTCAGATGGAAAGTACATTTGCTTATGTTCCGATGCCTGATTTCTTTAATCAAAAACAGTTAAAAGCCAACTGCTTAATCTGGAAAGATTGGTTAGCTCAAATGGAAGTTGATCATACACAAATAGCAAATATGATTCAAACTGAAGCCAGATTTTTGAGGGAAGATGAAATCCATAAGACCATTTATCGAACACATACGGTCAGATTTGAACCCTATCCAACAAGAATTTATCAGAGTTGGAAGTTGATGTTGGAGCAAGAATTTGAAGATTATATTTCGCCATTGGATGTATTGGACCCTAAGGAGAAGGAAATTTATGATTGGATAAAAGCCAATTACAATTATCTGGAATTCAAGGTAAAGGATATTTCCAGTGGAATGGATTTAGATCAGGATAATGTTAGAACTAAGTATCTGAAGAAACTGGTAGACCTTCGGTTACTGGAGAAAAGGAAGATAAATCGGAAAAATTACTATCGACTGATTATTCTAGATTGAACA
>CAZWJS010000049.1:0-6139 GCA_964634895.1 uncultured archaeon
GCTGAAGACTTTTTGATTTCTTTAATATTATTTCCTTAGTATTCTTGTAAGGAGGTGTTATTCTTAACCGTTCATTGATTACCTTTTGACTCTTTTGACTGGCAGCTTGATTGGGGGGTAAAGTGTATCCAGAAAAAAAACCAGATGAATGGCCAGTCAAACGATTCGTAGAAATCATTCTAATCCAATTATCCACATCCGTTTCTAATAATTGATTTTTTAAGCATACAATTTCAGCTTCTGTATCTTTATGAAAAAACATGGACAAATCAATGTTTGCTTCTAATTTCTCAAATATTATTTTGTTAAGACGCGTCTCTATGTTTTCAAGAGAGGGTATGCTCAAACGAGGTTTAGTCAAGATTTGACTAAGAGGATTAACATCATTACTAACTATATTACGATTCATAAGTGCAGCTTCAATAAGAGTAGTACCTCTACCTGCAAAAGGATCATACACAACATCACCTTCTTTGGTAAAAATATCTATGAAAAAACGTGGTAGTTGTGGTTTGTAACAAGCTCGATAAGAGATTTCATGAATTGAATTAGCCTGTCTCTGCTTTGCAGTCCAAAATTCATTCACAAATTTAACATACTTTTCAGAACCAAGAGTCAATTCATCAATAATTGTTCCTTGGTCTACTAGTACAAAATCCGAGATTATTGCTTTCGCTTTTTCTATTGACGCAGCCGGCATAGTATCAAGTTGCCCCGGGGTGGAATATGAGGGAAAATGAAATAGACTCTCTCCGACAGCCGGGGCTTACCAAAAGTAAGCTACGTACATATAATGATTATGTTCTTTTGAATTACAATTTTTTAAGTGTAAAACGTGTAGATTTATCTACGTCCATATTTTCTAAAATCTTTTCTTTTTGTTCAGACGTTAAATCATCGGATTTTAATTTAGATTTCAAAAGAGACCACGAAATCGTTTTTTGCTGAAAAGACTCCGTTAAGCCCATTTCTTCAAGTGTTGTCTCTAATACATATCTTCTCAGATCCTTTTGGCCAGGAATCTTGAGCGTTTCTGATTCTTTGAAACTGGCTTTGTAATCCTTTCCAAAAACTGAATTATGACCTGATTCTTTAGCATAAGTTACTAATTTCGATTCTAAAGTTTCAATCATTGCATCCATATCTGCAGATAATGTTTTCTTTTTTTCTTTTAATTCGACTAACTTATCAACCGTTTCAGCGGCTTGGGAAGCTGTCATTGTTGTTGTATCTAAAACTGGTGCATTACTCTGTGAAGCGTACTGATGAGAATATTCAGGACATTGTGCCTTAAATTCACACCAATTACAAAGAATGCTTGTTTTAGTTGGGAAATCTTTACGCTCTGTAGCTGCTTCAACATTCTTAATCAAAGACACTGTAGAGCTAACCATTTTGTCTAACTGGTCTTGTGTACGGCTTGATCTTACTTCTTCATCAAATCGAACATAATGCCAAATTAAATCGATTTTATTGACTTCAGGATATTTTTGATGAACTGCAAGGGCATACAGTCCCAATTGTCTATCTTGATCGGCCTTTACTTGTGGAGGTACACGGCTAGATGTTTTGTAATCATGAACTGCAAAATGACCGTCTCCTAATTTATCTAAACGATCGATATAGCCCTGCATTTTCTTATCTTCAGGCAATTCAATTATCATTCTCTCTTCTAAACCAATAGTTATTGCTTGGTCGAAAGGATGATAACGTTCATAATACATCTCTAAGCAATTTTTCCCAGTCTCCTTGAAATTGTCTGCTGTTAATTCTTTTTTGACAACGCGAATATTATCTGCCCATTTTTCCATCCAGAGCTCATTATATTTGTTAACTAATGCTTCTTTAGAAACAATATTGGAATCTCGTGCCAATTTGTACAGCCACTCTAATGCATCATGAACCATACTCCCCATAAATGATTCAATTGTATTGCCTAAAATTGGTTTAACTTTATCGACATAGCGCAATTTATATTGGAAAGGGCAATTTTCATAAGTCCCTAAACGGCTGTGTGAGTAAAGTGGCATTGTCCAAGGCAATATACGCTCTCATACTTAAAAATATAGAGACCAAAGAAATATTAAAACCTAATCAATATTAGATTATGCCCTTAACAACACTTGAAGACTATGTAAGACGTGAAATATTCAAAAATGATGAAGAATTATTCGACTTTTGCCCAGCCTGTGACGAAACTGGAAATACCATTAAAGCCCTGATGAAAGGACTCTTTATTGAAGCTAAGAAATTACAAAAAGAGAGAGATGAAATACTGAAAATAAATCGCTCTATAGCAAAAAATTTGGGAGAATTAAAAAAAGTTGTAAACAATATAGGGAAATTAGTGTAGATTTAGAAAAATATTATGAAGAAATGAAAAAAATAACGCCTATTGTAATGATAATTATCCTGATGACTACAGGGTGCACCGGACCTGGAGAAATATTCGGAGGTGAAAAAGAGCCCAAAGAGACATTCACCTATGATTTAACAATTGATGATTTGTGGAAAGATATTCCTGAAAACATGACCTCAGCATCTGATATTATTAACATGACTTTAGAACTTGAAAAAAGTCCGCGAATTACAAACTTTACTGAGATTGGATATAGTCTAAATAAACAACCAATGCTGTTGGTTGAATTCGGAAATTATAATCCAAGTATGCCAACAGTATACTTTGTTGCTGCCCAGCATGGAAATGAACCTGCTTCGGTTGACTCTGCATATCTTATAGTTAGACATTTTGCAAGAGGTGTTGCTGAGGAAATCGATCCTATTTTGGATAAAATAAATCTTGCAATTCTAGTAATGGTAAATCCTGATGGGAGGGATAATGGAACTCGAGGAAATGCAAACGGAACTGATCTAAATCGTGATCATATGAAATTGTTAGAACCTGAGGGAAAGGCAATGCATAAGGCTTTTCACAACGTTCATCCTTCTGTCACAGTAGACATGCATGAATTTGGTGGAGTCGGGAGTATTATCTTTCAGGTAGCAGCTCCACAAAACCCTGTAACTCATCATGATGTCCTAGTAGCATCTTACAATCTCGAATCCATAGTTATTGATTCAATTAATGAAGAATGGGGACTTGGAAGTGTAACTAATTATCCGCCAACAACGAGTTCACAGGATTCCAGTATTCATCGCAACCACTTTGCAGTACATGGTTCAGTAAGTTTGCTTTTTGAATCTGCAGTTTCAGAAGAATACAATGAAAGAGTTAGACTACAAGCATGGGCTTCACTAGCTGTTATTGAAGAAGTAGTAGAGAATCCAGACTACTATCTAGATGCGAGAAAATCATCTGATAATGAAGGTCAAGAAGGAAACGATTTAGTCCATGCCTATCTATTTGAATGTAGTGATCCTGCGGCCTTAGAAACAATTCGAATCTTAGAAGATCACGGACTTTATCTTGGAATTAAAAATGATAATGAAGAAATTTCTTCTGTACATTATGAGACTTTCTTCCCAAGGAGCAATTTCCCAAATGGCACAGTTGTAGTTCCAATGAATCAAATTGGTTGGAGGAGCATAAGTGAATTAATGGAATACACCTCTGATAAAGACCAACACTATACAAATTCTCCTAAAGATAGAGGAATGGACGCTTGGAGAGCGTTTGAAATAGTTGAATTTGAAATTAAAACGAATATTTGCCATGTGGCAAAAACTTAATTAAAAATTAGAAATTAGATTCTTAACAAGAACTTCACAAGATGATAAGTCTGATTCATTAATTGACCTTAGTACTATAGTAGCTCCATAAATTCCATCTTTAGAAAATGGATAACTACCTATAGATACCTTAGAAAACTGATCTTGGATTTTTGTCAATTTTTCAGCAAAAAAACTTTCACCAACCATTATATCGAAAGAACGTGAGTGAACAACATCACCCCTCTCAAGGTAGTCATACATTCCTTCAAGCATTCCTTTCATTATTTTAGGTATGCCTGCCATTACGAAAACATTACCAATCTTGTATCCTGGTGCCCTAGTTGCTGGACTGTAAATTAATTCACCACCCTCGGGAATTTTAAGCATTTTAATAAGAGGTTCAGTCAATTTCTTCCCTGCTAAAAATTCTTCCATTTTTTCTAGTGCTCCAGTATCTACTTTCGCCTCCACACCAAACGCCTTAGCAATACTCACTGTGGTAATATCATCATGTGTAGGTCCAATTCCTCCTGTAGTAAACAAATAGTCATACCTCTTCCTAAGAGAATTTACTGAAGCAATAATATCTTGCTCATTATCGAGAACCACACGTACTTCAGAAAGCTGAATACCTAATTTGCCTAGCCAATTAGCAATATATGATAAATTTTTGTCCTCAGTTCTTCCTGATAATATCTCATCGCCTATAATCAATAAGGAAGCTTGAATCACAATTTTTCCAATTCTTTAATCCTTTTTTCCATAGGAGGATGTGTTGAGAACATATCAATGAAAAAATCACCACCTCTCAAAGGATTAACTATACACATAGCTGCATTACTGGGCGAACCACAATCTAATGGTTTTCTATGATTTTCCCATTCTAATTTTTTGAGTGCGCTTATGAGTGCCCACGGCTTATTTGTTAGTCTAGCAGCTGTAGCATCTGCGTAGTATTCTCTTGAACGAGATACGGCCATCTGAAGTAAAAAAGCAGCCAACGGCGCTGTAATGGCTACTAAAATGATTAGTGCAGGGTGCACATTTCTATTACGGCCAAACATACTATTCCACATCATCATTCTAGCTGCAAATGAAATGAATCCAGCTATAACTGCAGCAACACACATTACTAACGTATCTCTGTTTTCAACATGAGCCATTTCATGAGCCATTACACCTTCTAACTCGTTATCATCTAGTATCGACATTGCTCCTGTTGTAGCTGCTACAACTGCATTTTGAGGATTTCGACCAGTTGCAAAAGCGTTCGGGGTAGAGGAAGGGACTATTGCAATCCTAGGTGTTGGTAGTCCGTTAATATCTGCTATTTTCTTTACGATACCATAAAGCCTTGGATTTTCCCGTTTATCAATTATCTGTGCACCATAAGCTCTCAAAACAATTGAATCACTGTAGAAATAGGAATAGAGAGCAATTGGTAATGAAAAAATTAAGAAGAAAAACGCACCTACCATAAAATTCCCAGCAAAATAAACTCCAAATATGGAGCCAACGATAATCATCAAGAGTGTCATCAGGAAGTATAAACCGAAAAGCCGAAGTATTGCCATAGTAATTGATTTTGCGCTAGTAAATAAAACTTATTTAATCTATATAATGACTATAACTTTGCCTTTCCAAGATGCGTATTGCTTCTCGTTCAACGTCGGGATTGTATCTAAAAACAGGGTTGGGGCTTTTTCCTTGAGGTCTTCTTTTCGCATCTAAATCACCTTCCGAATATGCTCTTACAGACTCAACCATCAATGTAGATGCAACAACCAGTGTCTTGTAACAAAGATCATGATAATTATCTCCACGAAAAACTGGAATCTCCCGCTTTCCAACTAAGTCTCCTGCATCTATCTCAGTTGAACAAAAATGACAGCTGCTTCCTATCTTAATATTCTCATGAACACTCCATGCAGGCGATGCTGAACCTCTACATTCAGGAAGAAGTCCAGGATGTGAATTCAAAACCCCTCCTCTGGCTTCGCCATATTCTAGGATTTTACCACGAATTATTCGAGTTCCACCAAATACAATCAATTCTGGATTGGCTGCTTCAATGTGTTCCATACAATGCTCATCATTATGTATAGGGACTTCAATGACAGGAATATTATAATCATTAACCTGAGAGGCTATAGTTGGACCTACTTTGTGATTTCCTATCCTAAATTCAAATTTCTCTCTCTCAATTTGGCCGCCCTCCGAAAATTCTTCAATTATTAAGGATGGTTTAAAACCTGCATTCAAAAGTTGTGAAAGCATCTCTCGGCCCCATGGATGCTCTTTAATTGCTAAGAAAATAAAATTCATTTTTTTGCGACTACCTTAAATTCAACGGAGATTGGAGTGGGTAAGGCGCCTACTTCAACTGTAGTTCTTGTTGCATCACACCCTTCAAGATATTCAGAATATATTGAATTAAATTTCTTGAAATCATTTTTCATATCTGTCA
>CAZWJS010000050.1:0-5800 GCA_964634895.1 uncultured archaeon
CCATTGACTGGAATGGAAACTGAATACAATCATCAAGAGAAAATTGTAAGAGAAGTCGCTGTAGAAATAGATGATTTAGACAATTATATGGTTGGAACAATGATGGAAATTCCAAGAGCAAGTATTATTGCAGATAGAATTGCTGAGACGGCAGAATTCTTCTCTTTTGGTACAAATGATTTAACTCAAATGACCTTTGGATTTAGTCGTGATGATACTGGTGGATTTATGCCAGCATATTTGGAGCAGCGATTATTACCTGAAGACCCTTTTGCAAGTTTAGATGAAGGTGTATGTGAATTAGTCAAAATGGGAATTGTGAAAGGTCGAAAAACAAAACCTAGTCTGAAAGTTGGAATTTGTGGAGAACACGGTGGTGAACCCAAATCGGTTCATTTTTGTCACAACGTGGGAATGGATTATGTGTCTTGCTCACCATTCAGAGTCCCTATAGCAAGATTATCTGCAGCTCAAGCGGTATTGAATGAAAAATAATAGTGCTAAAACATTACTAGAATTTAGTGTTGGCTTAGGATTGCTTACACTAATTATCACGTATCTTGTATCAACGACTAGTGGAAGAGTGGCTCCTTTCATACCGATTATATCTGAAATGCCGTTCAATGAACCTGAATCAACTATCTTTGGTACAGGGCTTGGAATTAGTATATTCAGTTTCTTAATCTTAGCTCAAGTTTTCCACAGAATCTTTGAGCCTTTGGCAAAGGAAATTGGAAATAATTACGAAAATTGGAATGATATAATTAGAATATTAGCAACCTTAGGCTCTATTTGCGGAATCATAGCTGTAAACTTTCATTGGAATATTTATCCTATTTTACATGGAATCACTGCTTTCATCCTATTTACTTCATTTTTGATATGGGGAACTTTTGCATATATTGTACTAGAAAAATCTGGACAGGAAAATAACATTCGAAAATATGCCGTTTATACTGCATGGTTCTTTTATTTATTTATGACTATTTTTTCTTTACTAGATAATCAAGAATTACGTGCTGAAGGTAAAAATTTTTTATATAGAATGGAAAACCCTCCAACGGTAGATACTGAACGATCGATCTATCTCAATCTGACAGCATTTTGTGAATGGGCTATGGTTTTCTCCTTCTATGCAGGTGCCTTAACTTATAGGAAACATTTGAAAGGGATTTCAATCTAAAGAAAAAAAGTTAAGAATTTATAATGGGGTTCTACTGAGTGCCTATGGCAACTGCTGACCAAGAACTGCTATTTGCAATTAGAGGTATTGAAGTTCTATTAGAATCTGGGGTGGGGGTTGCTGAAGCAATGAAACATGTTGCAGATGAGGATTATGGAGATTTAAGCGGAATCTTTAAGCAAATATTTAGGGACACTGAAGGTGGCAAAAACTTCAGTGATGCAATAAGAAGTCAAATGAGAAAGACTGATTCAGCAGGCCTAAGGAAGGTCTTATCTTCTTTGATTATGTCTATTGAGGAAGATACTAATGTAATTGATAGACTTAGATCTATTGCAGATAAAGAAGCTCGAGAAAGGCGAGTGAATCTGGATAATTTTATTGAAGGATTGACGGCGACTTCTGAACAATTTCTGATTGTTTCGATTCTGATTCCCATAATTGTAGTTATTGGGGCTGTTGTTAACGGATTAGTAGAATCTGCAAAAGCGGCAGGTGGTGGTTTTATGGGTAATACTCCAACAATGCCTGACTCTTGTGTTCCTGCGCTTTTTATAATTGCAACAATTACTATTGCTGGAATGATAGTACAAACTAAATCGAAGGAGCCTGGCATATGAGCTTTTTAGATGATTTGTTCAGTGGAGATGGTATGAGTCCAATTTATGGACTAATTTGGATTGGGATCGGTATATGGGCTCTAGTTGGACTTGTATTCTATATTCCTGCAAAAAGAAAACTGGACAAAATAAATGAATTAGAAATGATTTGGCCTGATATCTTAGCTGA
The DNA here is from genome assembly GCA_964634895.1 of uncultured archaeon. Lineage (GTDB taxonomy): Archaea > Thermoplasmatota > Poseidoniia > MGIII > CG-Epi1 > CG-Epi1. The sequence continues at coordinate 1,973 of CAZWJS010000050.1, forward strand.
TTTAGCTGAAGAATTAAGGGCTGGAATGGGTGTAGAATCTGCCTTAGATGCTATTGCTTCAGGTAGAAGTGATCGCATGGGCCTAATGCTTCAAGATGCTGTTAAAAGAATGAGAGATGATGGTTTTGGTGTAGCAATGAAAAATTTTGCAACGAAAACCGAATCTCCAATGATTTCAAGAATTGTTAGTATCCTAAACGTTGCACTTGGCTCTTCTGGCAGCTTTGCAACAACTTTAGAAAATATTTCTGAAGAATTCTGGGAAATCTATATGCTCAGAAAAGAAAGAATTACGAAAACACAAGGTACTGCAAATTTCATTTTGTGGGGCGGATCTATAATTTGCCCAGTTCTTTTAGGACTCATTGTAGCTGTTTTTGGTAGCGGAAAGGCTGGTGATTTCGATCTCAATGTCGATTTAAGTCTACTAAACCAATCACTATTCTTCTACATGATGGTCCTTGGTGCCGGAGGAGTATGGATGCAATCTGTCATTCTACAAACTACTCAAACCGCAATTTGGAGAATGCCCATGTATATGTTTGTGGCAACTACAACTTTACTGTTAGCTCTTAAAATTTCAATCGTATAAACATGCAACAAGGCCGAATAATAGAAAAATACCCAACTGCCAACATCGTCGAAAGACCTGATGCTGAGCGACCTCTCTATCAAGTAACTAAGGCAAGTAAGTCCCCAAGTTATGGAGCGTTAAAACCATTACTAGATGACGATAATCTTGAAGAGATTATGTACAATCATCCTGATAAAGGTGTTATGGTAGCACATAGAAAGCACGGTATGTGCGTCACTAATGTTAAGTTAAGTAGTGAAGAAGCAACTGGTATAATTCAAAGAATTGGAAAATATGTTGGAAGAAAAGTTGGACCTGGAAATTTACTTCTTGACGGACGATTACCAGATGGTAGTCGTGTAAATGCTACGATTCCCCCTGTTTCACCCAATGGCCCTACAATGACCATTCGAAAACAGTTGAGTGATCCTCTAACTGTGGTTAATTTAATGAAGTTTGGAACAATGTCCCCTAGACTAGCATCACTTCTCTGGATGTATGCTGATGGGATGGGTGCTGCACCTTCTAACATTTTAGTTGCTGGAGGAACTGGTTCAGGAAAAACAACAACACTGAATGTACTTGGATTATTTATTCCTTCAAAAGATAGATTGATTACAATTGAAGATGTGACTGAAGTGCAATTGAAACATGAGCACCATGTTCAATTAGAGACTTTTAACTCAACAAAACCTGAAGAACCGGAAGTCGACATGGATTCTTTGCTGAAGAATACATTGCGTATGAGACCAGATCGTATAATTGTGGGAGAAGTTAGAGGACCTGAAGCAAAGACCTTGTTCACCGCAATGAATACTGGACACGACGGATGTTTTGGTACTGTGCACGCAAACACTGCTCAAGAAACCGTTTCAAGATTGATTAATCCACCTATGGAAGTTCCTCCAATCATGATGAATGCATTACATTTGATTATTATGCAAAGCCGTATTGCTGTAGGAGGAAAACAAATCAGAACCATAACTGAAGTGTCTGAACTGGCTGGTCTTGAGGGAAGTAAACCAAGACTTAATACGCTATTCAAATGGAATGGACAAAGTAACCAATTACAAGAAACTGGAGTTCCAAGTAAACTTCGTGAAAGAATCGCCAAAGCTGCAGGTGTTGCACCAAAACAATTTGATGAAATGGCCCAAAATAGGCAAAAAATATTAGAATCACTTCTTCAAAGAGGAATAACTGACATCGAACAAGTCAGTACTGTTGTACAAAATTACTACGCCAAGATGTAGACCATATGGTAAGCACTTATTCTGAAGCTGGAGTAGATATTGATGCAAGCGAAAAGGCTACTGAAGCGCTAATTGCTCAAATCAAGAACGTTGGTAGAAAAGGCGATGGTGAAGCAATAAAATTAAATAATGGATTTGCTGGATTAGTGAAACTTGGAGATGGTGCACTAGCAATGTGTACCGATGGAGTAGGTAGTAAATTATTACTAGCTGAAGAAATGGATTCGATTCATACTGTTGGAATTGATTGTGTAGCAATGAATACTAATGATCTGATTTGCGTTGGAGCTGAACCGCTAAGTTTTGTTGATTATGTGGCACTTGACAAACCTGATGAAGAATTAATGGCTAAAATTGGAAAGGGGTTAGCAGAAGGATGTAAGCAATCAAATTGTACTCTTTCTGGAGGAGAAACTGCAATCTTGCCTGAATTAGTTCATAGATTTGATATTGCAGGAACTTCTGTTGGTTATGTAAAACAAGATGATATTATTGATGGTACAAAAATAACTGAAGGAGATGTTTTGATTGGGCTAAAATCAAGTGGTCCACATTCTAATGGATATACATTGATTAGAAAATTATTCAATGGAGATAAAGAAATTGGAAAGCAACTCGTTGAACCTACCCGAATTTATGTCAAAGAGGTAATGAATTTGATTAAACAAACAGATGTTCATGGAATAGCTCATATTACAGGAGGAGGATTGGACAATATTAGTCGAATAAATGATAATTTTCAATATGTAATTGATAAACCCTTACCAGTGCCTTCTGTTTTTGCTTGGTTACAAGAAAGAGGAAACGTTGAAGATAGTGAAATGTATCGAACCTTTAATATGGGAATGGGACTGATTATTGTGGTTGACAAGAATGATGCAGACAAATCAGTATCTCTTCTTGGGGAATATGCACAGATTGTTGGTTCTGTTAAGAGCGGAAAAAGTGTTTTGCATACTGCAATAGATTAATTCTTAGATCTAAGATAATTCAAAGCTGAACCTGCCTTGAACCATTCGACCTGCAACTCATCCATACTGTGATTACAGACGAAAGTATCCATAGTTCCATCACTGTGTTTTGCTTCCACAGTTACCTTGGAATTAGGGCCTAGTTCATCAGTTCCCTGGATTGTCAATCTATCATCAACTCTCAATAAATCCCAAGAAGATTCATCTGCAAAAGTAAGAGGCAAGACTCCCTGTTTCTTCAAATTAGTCTCAGCAATACGGGCCATGCTTCTTGCAATAACAACTTTACATCCCAAGAATCTTGGAGACATAGCGGCGTGTTCCCTGCTGCTTCCTTCTCCATAATTAACATCTGCAACTACAGCCCAACCTTGCCCATTCTCATGATAATTACGGGCAACCTTAGGCAATTTGCCTTTAGTTCCATTAAGTTGATTGATTGCTGTGCCTTGCTCTTCCGTAAAGGAATTATGAGCACCAATGTAACAATTATCTGAAATATTATCTAAATGTCCTCTAAATTGTAACCAGATACCTGCTGGAGAAATGTGATCTGTCGTACATTTGCCTTTGACCTTAACAAGTAGTGGAAGATCTGTCAGATCATCCTTGGTAATTGCTTTGAAAGGCTCCAATAACTGTAGCCTTCTGCTTCCTGAAGAAACATCTAGATCAACATCACCTTCAGAAGGTGCGATAAATCCAACTAAACTAGACTCGAAACCATTTGATGGTAATTCTGCACCAGTAGGTGGTTCCAAGGAAAATTTTGTGCCGTCTGCAGCAGTCAATTTATCTTTTTGAGGATTAAAATCAAGGCTTCCTGCAAGTGCCATTGCAGTAACAATCTCGGGACTTGTTAGAAATGACAAAGTTTGATGATTACCATCATTTCTTCCACTGAAATTACGATTGTAGGATGATACAATAGAATTTACATCTCCCTTAGAGACATCTTCACGCTTCCATTGACCAATACAAGGACCACAAGCATTTGCTAGAACAGTTCCACCTATGTCATCAAGAAGTT
>CAZWJS010000051.1:0-5713 GCA_964634895.1 uncultured archaeon
CTCATTTGAATTTACAGGGTTCGGCAGCTAGGACTTTAGAAGGAGTTCCAGGAGCTGGCTATGGTCATACTGTAATCAAAGTTGGAGAATATGAGGTAGCTTGGGAAACGACAAGAGGAGGATGGATTTACATTCATGATATGACAGTCCAAACTTGGCCAGGTAATGATCCTTTAGATCCTCGTTATGGTCGAACTTATATTTATGGAGCATATTGGGAAGCAGGAGTAAGAATTGGAGATGTTACAGATGTTCCTCATCCGGTTAATAGCCCTGAAAATTACTTGCTCTATGGGTTAGGATGTAAAACTACAGTAGGTACACCTGTAACTTGTTTGTGGAGAGCTCCAGAGGTAGGTTATTGGATGGATTTTGCAGATTTTGATGGAGATGGGCAACCAGACAGCGGATCAACAGGAAATGAGAATGGTGGCCGTTCTTCTTACATACACTATACAGAACCTTATCCTGAAATGGTCGATATATCTCATATCCGCCCAGAATTAGAAGGTGAACGCCATTTAATTTCAGCTGCTGTGGAGGTATTGTCAACTACAGTTGGTACAGGGCTGATTTATGTTATTGATAATACGGACTATGAAATAGTGAATGGGAATTTACGTTTTCTACCTAAATTAGTTGGTGATTGGGAAATTCCTACTTCAGGTCTTCATTGCTTTGGAGAGTCATGTGAAGCTCATGCAAATGGTGATGAGTGGTTACTTTTTAGTCCACATAATTTAGATTCAGGTCATTTTATTACAGATGAAGAAAAGCCAGATCAAAGCTACGGAGGGGGTTGGGATGGTAGATTATATATTTCACATTATCATGCTGGACTATGGATTGTTGACGTTGAAACAATAATTGCTACAGGCAATTCTGAGGATAGAAATGCTTCTTATTTATCATCAACAGTTGCATATATTTTGCCGCAAAATAATGCATATGGTGAACCTTTAGATTCTAATTTCTATGATTTTGGTTGGATTCCTTTCTTGTGGGCGGCCGAATACCATAATGGGTACACTTATCTTTCTTGTATAACCTCAGGTTTGTATATTGCCCAATTGGATATAGACATTCCATATATGGAAGAAGGGTCTTCTACAGACGATTAATTATTCTCTAGTAACAGAAATTATTTTCTGAGGTTTATTCGGCCTATCCATGTGCCCGGTCTTGCAATTTTCAATTTTCTGAACGGTTTGCATGCCCTGATTATCTGTTACTTTCCCAAAAATTGCATGAGCGCCATCAAGCCAAGGAGTAGGTACTGTGGTTAGGAAAAACTGTGATCCTCCTGTATTTGGTCCTGCATTGGCCATTGAAAGTAATCCTGGTTTATCGTGCTTTAATTCAGGATGGAATTCACAATTAATTTGGTATCCTGGCCCTCCAGTTCCAGCTCTTGTATTGTTAGGGTCTTTAGAGTTTGGACAACCTCCTTGTAACATAAAGTCCTTAATTACTCTGTGAAAATGTAATCCATTATAGAACCCTTTGTCGACCAACTTTAGAAAATTTTCGACTGTTGTAGGGGCTTTATCATCGAATAGTTCGATAGTGATATCACCAGCACTTGTTTGCATTAAGACATTAGTCATATTGTAGGATTAAGGGCGGTCACAAAAAGTTTGACCCTATATTTTAACAATCACCGTTTTGTAAGGACTAGGTGGAAGACCCCGTTAATACCTCTGAATTCTGGGAGGCATGCTATGATTCGCAAATGGATGGTTGGGATCTTGGAGAGCCCACTCCTGTTTTTGAAAGATTAGCCTCAGAATTTCCTAAGGGTAAAATTTGTGTTATTGGTTGTGGGCGGGGATATGACGCTGTAACTTTCGCATTAGCGGGTTTTGAGGTAACTGCCATTGACTTTGCGGATACTGCAGTTATGGCAACAAGAGAAAGAGCAAGAAAAGCAGACGTTGAGATGCAAGTTTTGAGGGAAGATATTTTTGATTTGCCTGATGAATTCAATCATCAATTTGATTACATTATGGAGTACACTTGTTTTTGTGCAATTAGTCCTTTAAGACGTTTTGAATATGATCGAATAGTCTGGCAGTTGCTTAAGCCTAAAGGAAGATTGTTAGGATTATTTTTACCTCTTGACAAAGATTTAGAGGATGGCGGACCACCATGGGGAGTTAGTATTCGAGAACTTCATAAACTTTTTAGTTTACATTGGGAGTTAGAATCAGAGGAGATGCCTAAAGAATCGATAGATCGAAGAGCAGATCGCGAAGTGCTCATGATTTGGCGCAAAAAGTGAAGGAATTTGTTAGATTAACGGAGGAAAATTTTGTTAATCAAGAGCTTCAGGGTTATTCTGGGAAAATTTTAGTATTTTTTTCAGCAGATTGGTGCCCTTATTGTATATCTTTTTTTAATAATTGGAAGGAATATGGAAAAGTTAAGAATCCATTAATTGCCGATGTAACTGACGCAGATTCGGATTTATGGGATGATTTTCAGTTGAGTGTAGTCCCCAGTATGGCAATCTTCCTTGACGGTAAGCTAGAAAAGCTGTGGAATGGTTCTCCTATGATAGGGTTGACATTGTATCAAATTGAAGAAGTTAATCTATTTTTTTCTGAGCTTTAGATTAAAGAAGGCAGTAGCACTTACAGCTAGTACAGCTAAGGGCATGCTTATGTAATTTAGATTCTCAATTTGTTCTATTAGTTTTCCCTCTTGTGAGTGGGGCGTGGAATTATTATCTTCTTCTGGTGCAGATATTGATATTTCAGGTTCTATGAAGTTAAAAATCCAAAATTCATCACCAACAGTCCCGTCGTTGTTTCTTATAAATTTGTAATTTATACTTTCATTAGTTGCTTCAAACATGGTGTAACCATATGCAACTTCTCTATATGCAGACCAAGCAGGTTGAGGCTCTACTAAGCCATCATATGCAGATCTGCCAGACATTCCGGCAACAATATGAATTGTAGCTCCAGGCTTGTAATAAGGTTCTGAAAAAGTTCCAGTATTATTTGAATAAACATTCTCCTCAAAGACAGGATATGTTCTTTCATAATGGTGATCATGTCCCCATATAGCCAAATCTACATGGTAATCAAAGAGCAAACTTTCCATTGCGTCTCTGAATTCAATTTCACTTCCATGTCCGTCTCCATCGCCATTTGAGCTGTACATTGGCCTATGGGCAAAGAGAACAATCCAAGGTGTATTTTCTCTGTTTAGGTTTGCATCTTCAAGATCATTTTCAAGCCAATTATATTGTTCACTCCCAGGTTCATAATCGTGCTCTGATGAGATTGAAACAAAATGAATAAATTTAAAATCAAAGCTGTACCAGAAACTATTAGGCCCAGTATTGAAGAACCGACTTTCGTAAGCATCAAATCCGTATGGTTCAGAATCTTCTTCATGATTTCCTGGAGCATACATGTGTGGTGTTTTTGAAGTCAAGCCTTCGATTTGATTTTGATATTCATCCCAAACACTTTGATCACCTATTCCATTTCCAGATCCAGCTCCGTTTGCATAAGAGATATCACCTGCATGAATAACCAATTCTAATTGTTCGTTTTCCATATTACTAGTTGTTTCTTGAGCATTACTTGAGGTGCCATGATCGGCGATAGCCCCTATCACTATTTTCTCAGGGTTTTCTTTTAATGTGTTAAATGAATACACATCACTCCATTCACCTTCACCCCCTACTCGATAGTAATACGTAGTATTAGGCAATAAGTCAGACAAAATCACTGTGTGTGTACAGGTTGTCCATAGATACATGTCACTTTCACCTTGCTTAGATGAGTTTAAATTGTTGCTATCGAATCCATATTCAACATTATTTTCTGAAGTGCAAAACTCGGTGGTGTCCTCTTCTGTACCCCATTGTATAACCATTTCTCCAGATATTCCGTTTGTTGCGAGATGTATTTGTTCAGGTTCAGCACTTTCTACAGAAGAAGTAAGAATTATTGCTAAAAATGCAACAAATAGATAAGAGGTGCTCCTCTTCATATATATGGCTAGGTATATACTATGATATAACTTTTTTTACAATATAATTCGAGGTTCTTCTTTTACATTATTTAGAACTAAAGATGAACTTGTTCTTTCAATATATTTCTGCGATAGTGTGTTTTTTATGAAGTCATCCATTTCTTCTCTGTTTCTAAATCTAGCAAGCACTAATGAATCCCATTCACCAGTTATGTCATATACTGCAAAAACTCGTGGATGTTCTGCAATGGATGCTTGGACGTCCATTATTTTACCCTTAGTTATTCTTAAGTTAATTGTAGATGTGAGAGTAAATCCTACTTTTTCGGGATCGATGTCTGCGAAGTAACCTCTTATTATGTTTTTTCTTTCCAAACTTTTCAAATGGTTACTTACGGTACCCAATGCTAGTCCAGTTAAACCTGCTAATTCTCTTTGTGATGGATTTCCATTTTCATTAAGGAGCCGCATAAGATCACAAACCTTATAATTTATTTCCATAAATTGAACATTTGTTCATCCTATATATAAATAACTATGCATGTAATCATTTATTTCTTTATTTTTGATTGTTTCGACTAAATATAACGTTTTTTTTATATACTATGTTTCAATAGATACTTGATTATTATGAGTAAGATATCAAAACTAGAATATATTTGGTTAGATGGGTTTGAGCCTACCCAATCACTTAGAAGCAAGACATTGATTCGAAAGAAATTTTCAGGAAAATTGAAGGATTGCCCTGATTGGTCATTTGATGGTAGTTCAACCCGACAAGCAGAGGGCAATGATTCAGATTGTATCCTTAAGCCTGTTGCAATATTTCCAGATCCTGATAGGAAAAACGCGTATTTAGTAATGAACGAAGTTTATAATGCAGATGGCACACCTCATGTTACAAATGCTAGAGCAATAATAGATGATGACGATAATGATTTCTGGTTTGGTTTTGAACAGGAATATTTTCTTTGGGATTCAGATACAAATCTTCCTTTAGGATTTCCAAGAGATCAAACACCTCAAGGCCAATTTTACTGTTCAGTTGGTGCGAAAAACACTTTTGGTAGAGAAATAATAGAAGATCATCTGGATCAGTGTTTAGAAGCAGGATTGAATGTAGAAGGAATTAATGCAGAAGTTGCAGCAGGTCAATGGGAATATCAAATATTTTCTAAGGGCGCTAAGAATGCAGGTGATGAAATTTGGGTTTCTCGATATTTAGCTGAAAGAAATGCAGAAAAATATGGACTTGCCATAGAATGGCACCCAAAACCATTGGGAGCTACAGATTGGAATGGTTCTGGAATGCATGCTAATTTCTCAGATGGTACTCTACGAAAATGTGGTGATGAGAAAGTCTTCAATAAAGTTTGTGAAGCCTTTGGAAAGAACATTAAGAAACATATGGACGTATATGGTGCACATAATGAACAAAGATTAACAGGACTCCATGAAACTCAGTCAATCCATGAATTTTCCTATGGAGTTTCAGATAGGGGAGCTTCCATTAGAATACCAGTTGGTACTGTAGATGATGGTTGGAAAGGTAGACTTGAAGATCGTAGGCCATCTTCAAATGGTGATCCGTATAAGATTGCAGCAGTAATCATAACTACTACTAAATCTGCATACTAATTTAGTGGTGGCCCCGCCCGGATTTGAACCGGGGTCTATGGCTCCCAAAGCCACAAGGATGCCAAACTACCCCACAGGGCCACAA
>CAZWJS010000052.1:0-5543 GCA_964634895.1 uncultured archaeon
TGTCTTTGAGAAGCGTTGCATTTTCAATATCATGGTGTCCAGAACGAGGAGCACCGTACTCAAGTACTTGCTCCAGAGGAGAAGAATCTTCTACAAAATTAGAAGAATTGTCTGTGTTTTTTAATACCATTGCTTGAGAAACCATGCTCAATACGACAAGCAGAGAAATTATACGCTTTGAAAACATTGCTTTTTTGGCATCCACAGTGTATTAATAAAATTTAATCATTTTCTTCTAATCTAGCTATTATCTTTTTCTTAGTTCCAGAAACTGGCAAACCTCTTTTCTTTGCTAACACTACAAGTTCGACCTTAGTCATAGAAATATAGTCGTATTCTTCTTCCTCAGATTCCTCTTCCGGCTCTTCCTCAACTACTTCTTCCTCGGGTTCCTCTTCTACCGGCTCTTCTTCTACCACTTCTTCCTCAGGTTCCTCTTCTACCGGTTCCTCTTCCTCAGACAAAGATTTTTCTTTATCTTCATACTTAGATTTAATGTCTTTTTCAAATTCAACAAATTCCTTTTCTTTATTTTGCAAAGCTTCAGCCATTTCAGCTTCGAGTTTGTCTATTCTCAAATCTTTACTATCTTCAAGTTCTTTAAGCTTAGAAATCATTTCTGCTTTTAGATCACTTATCGTAGACTCTCTATCTTTTAATTTCAACTTGTATTCTTTTTCTATTCCTTCTAACTTCGTGTTGAAAGTTTCTCTTTCAAAATCAATTTGTTCCCTAAGGCTTATCTCTTTAGAAAGATATTCATCCTCTAATCTTTCCCTTTTACGATTTATATCTGAATCGACATCTCTTTCTCTCTGTAAAACATCTTCTTCTCTTAAAAGGAGTTGAGCAACGGTACGAGGTGGTGCAAATTCATCTCTTTTGTGTAATTGTTTAACTCGAAGTGTGTTTACTACTTCCAATCTAACTTTAGTAGAGTATTGCCCTCCAAGAAACTTCATTTTAATTTCTGAGGTGTGATTTCCTTCTTCCATTGGAAATCCAGTAATAACTCCTGTATTGGGGTCTAAATCCAACCCTACATCTAATTCAGGATACATTGCATATCTAACATTAACAAACTCTTCTGGTTTTACTAATCCAAGTCTTGAAAGTAAAGGATCGATATAAGGTTCCATTTTGACAATTGGATCATCTCTATCCCTAACAAAAAATACATATCTAGGAGAATATCGCAACGGATTACGGTACTTATCAAAAATAACTAAAAAAGAAAACAAGCCTAAAGTTGAAAAAATACAATAGTAAGTACTATATGAACTGTCAAAATATTTTGCATAATACAAAATATAACCTATAGAAGAACTCACTATAAGAAAAAAAACATTTCCGCGTATCAACTCAATGTTGAAAGGATTGTCACTCTTCGTCATCCTTATCTTCCTCTGAAGACATTCCTTCCTTCAAACCTTCATCGAAGGCTGCTTTTGATTGGCCCATACTTTTGGCAAGTTCTGGTAGTTTTTTAGCACCGAAAAGTAGCAGCACTACACCGCCAATTATAATCGCCTCAGTAGTTCCAATCATACCTTACTACCAGTAGATAGGTAAATTAACCTTGCGGGGGAAGAACCAAAACCCCTCCCCGAATGAAGTATTGTGGTAAAAAAAGCAGCGTACGATGATATCGTCGACAATTTAAGAGCAAAAAGTTGGATCTACATTTCGATTGCGATTATAACATTCATTGCTACTTTTAATTTTTCTTCGAGTATTATAGAAGCACTTGGAGACAAACTTCTACCAGAAGGCGCCACACTAATCTATCTCTCACCCGCAGAATATTTAATTTTGAGAATGAGAATTGCTGGTTATGCTGTAATTTCAATATGTTTTTTGGTTTCAGTGGTCCAAATATGGCATGTTATTAGATCTAGATCGTTACTACCTGATATAGGAATCGGAAAGATTGTTGGAATTTTTATTATATCGATCGGATTATTCTCTATTGGAGCTCTATATTCACTTGAATTGATGCTGCCGACTGTATTGAACTATTTACAAAATGATGCTGCTGAAGCTGGCCTTGATACTACCTACAGTCTAAGTGCATTCTATCACTTTGTGTTCCTTCTAACCTTTTCATTAGGAATCACCTTCCAACTACCACTTATTATAATGCTATTATTGAAACTAGAACTAACGACAACAGAACAACTAGCAGAATATCGAAGTCATTTATTTGTTATATTTTTCATTTTAGCTGCAATGATTACGCCACCCGATGTAATTTCACAATTCTTATTGGCCGTACCTTTGATAATTTTGTATGAAACCTCCATATTAATAGGAAAATTCGCAACATAAATGGAAATAGGAATACACACTTTCGCATCTGCAAATTTCAAAGACGAAAATGGAAATCAAATACCTAACAATCAAGCTATCAATGAATTGATTGATAGAATTGAATATGCTGACAAAGTAGGAATTGATGAAGTTGGTATAGGGGAACATCACAGAAAAGAATTCCTTGACTCAGCTGCTCACATTACGCTATCTGCGGCGGCTGCAAAAACAAAAAATATTAGATTGGCAAGTTCAGTTACTGTACTTAGTGCTGCAGATCCAGTAAGAGTATTCCAAAATTTTGCCACCCTCGATTTAGTTTCAAATGGCCGTGCTGAAATTATAGCTGGTCGAGGCTCATTTACCGAAGCATATCCTCTTTTTGGTCTGAAAATGGAGGATTACAATGGACTTTATGCTGAAAAACTAGATTTATTACTAAAAATTCGTGATAATGAAGTTGTTAACTGGTCTGGTAAATTTAGACCTGATTTAGTAGAACAAGCAATCTATCCTAGGCCTATCCAAAATCCACTGCCAATTTGGGTAGGTGTTGGTGGAACTCCGGAATCATTTGTCAGAGCAGGCGTACTTGGGTTGCCTCTAATGGTAGCTATAATTGGTGGAGAAACTCACCGATTTGCCCCTCTTGTAGAATTGTACCGAAATGCAGGTGAAAAAGCAGGGCATGATCCTAAAAAAATGAAAGTCGGCGTTCATTCTTTAGGGTACGTAGCTGAAACAAGAGAACAAGCTATCAACGATTTCTTTCCTGGTTATGCAGAATCATTTACGCGTATTGGAAGAGAAAGAGGTTGGCCTCCAGTTACAATGTCACATTTTGAATCCCAAATTGGACCAACTGGAGCATTGGTTGTAGGCAATGTTGAAGAAGTAGTAGAAAAGGTACTCAGGCACAGTGAAGCACTAGGGGGTCTTTCAAGATTTAGCTTTCAATTAGATGTTGCAGGTTTAACTCATGAACAACTGATGAATGCAATTGATTTGATAGGAACAAAAGTTGCTCCCATCATAAGAAAAAAGATTTGAACTATTTAATCGAATCTAAAGCAATTTTCAAGTCGTTCCCATTAGTTATTGGCTCTTTACAAGTGTAATTTTTACAAATATAAGCTGTAGGTTTTCCATCTAACATTTTCTTACCTTGCATTAGTGGAATATTTAGTCCCGATGCAGAAGACGCCATAATTTTGAAAGGAAAGAAACTGTTCCTTAAAATATCTGTAAATTCACTTCCAATTTCTTCTGAAGCTAAGGCAATCTCTAAAGGTCCTTTTGCTAAATAATGGTGCACTAAAAGTGCTGTCGAATGTGCATAAGGATATTGATTGATATATTGTCCTACTTTTTCCATTGAAGACTCGACAACTGTCTTGTATTCTTTATTGTCATAATAATAGTGAAGCCTTACCAACAGAAGACAGCACATGAAGTTGTAAGAGGGAGTGGCGTTATCCATACTATTTCCACTGTTAATTACTATATTCTTTGAAAGAGATTGTTTGAATTGCCCATCTGTATAAAATTGATCTATCAATATATTTGCATATTTCTTAGCCAATTTCAAATATTTTGGATTAAAGCTGGCTTCGTACATATCAATAAGTGAATTTCCAAAGTAAGAATAATCTTCTGCAAAAGCATCAATATGAGATATATTTTCTCTGTAAACTCTATTCAAAGTTCCATCATTTCTAGACATTCTTTCTACAATGAAAGTAACTGCTTTTTCTGCTGCATCAAAATATTCTTTTTTCCCAAGTGCATACGAAACTTTAGCGAGTGAACTAATCATAAGAGCATTCCAAGATACGATTATTTTGTCATCCGTTCCAGGAGGAATTCGTGAATTCCTGTGCTCTTTCACTTTGAGCCGAGAACGAACTAATGATTCAAGAATTTCGTTTTCCGGGATTTTTAAGAAATTTGATAATGATGATTTCTTCATTGTTATACGGGGAATCGAATTACCTTCCCAATTACCTTCTTTAGTAATATCAAAATATTGATTGAAAATATCTGCATCTTCTTTGTCTAAAATCTCTCCAATCTCGGATTTTTTCCAAACATAGTATTTGCCTTCGACGCCTTCTGAATCTGCATCCATAGAAGAATAAAATCCACCATCAGGATCAATCATCTCATTATTTAACCACTCAAATATTTGAGAAATAACCTCTAAATATTCTGGTTTTTTTGTTATTTGATATCCGACCAGATATGCTTCCATAAGTTGGCTATTATCATAAAGCATTTTCTCAAAATGTGGAACTAACCATTTCTCATCGACGGAGTATCTGGCAAAACCACCACCTATATGGTCAAAAATTCCTCCCTGGTGCATTGAATCTAAAGTTTTGACTGCAGAATTTAGTGAGTTCTTTGAACCATTAATATGAAAATCATGGAGAAGATGCAAAATTGCTCCAGTATTAGGGAATTTAGGTGCCGGTCCAAAGCCACCCCATACTTTGTCAAAATTAGAATTCCAATATTCTACTGCTTTTTGAGTGACATTACTTTCTACAATTGCATTTTGTATCTTAGCAGAATTCAAATGTTGAACTATAGAATCTGCTTGGGAAAGTAACTGATCTTTGTTACTAGACCATACTTCGGCAAGTTTAGTCAGAATTGTGGGAAAACCAGGCCTCCCATAGGCATCTTGAGGTGGAAAATAAGTTCCTGCAAAAAATGGTTTGAGGTTAGGAGCTAAAAAAACAGTCATTGGCCAACCTCCTTGACCTTTATTCATAACCTGAGTTGCAGCCATGTAAACTTCATCCAAATCAGGTCTTTCCTCTCTATCTACTTTTATATTAACAAAATTATCATTCATTATTTCAGCAGTTTTTTCATTTTCAAATGACTCTTTTTCCATAACATGGCACCAATGGCATGCTGAATATCCAATGCTCAAGAGAATTGGAACATCACGTTTCTTTGCTTCCTCAAGTGCTTCTTTGGACCATTGATACCAATCTACTGGATTGTGAGCATGTTGCAACAAATAAGGGCTTGTAGAATCAATCAAAGAATTGGTATACTTTAGATTCTCAGTCATTCGTAACTAAGCATCATGACCGCTGTATTAAACTAATCCTAAATATCAGGGCACAACAACTAAAACAGACCTGTTACTCCCTAACTCTTGTCTAGTCCGATGATGCGTCAGTACCACGCCATAAAACGTGAAAATCCAGATTCAATTC
>CAZWJS010000053.1:0-5458 GCA_964634895.1 uncultured archaeon
AAACGAATCCTTTATATATTACTTTTTATAATGTATATTATCGAAAGTAATATGGATATTATCGCAGAAAACAGCCCAGACCTCCAAAAAATGGTGATGTCTGTAGTAAACCAACGTCAAAACCAAAATAGTAGACAAACATACTATACTGCACTAACTCAATTTTTCAATTGGTACAGCGCAGGAGACAATCAAGGCATTACTGCCGAGATAATTCGCGAGTATCTATTGTACTTAGAAAATAGTGGAAAATCCAAATCCACCATTTCTACCACATTATCAGTACTAAGGCAACTTTTCAAAGATTTGCGAAGACTGGAAGTAATTGATGAAAAAATATACAATGATCTTTTGGAAATAAAATTTAAGAGACAAATCGGTCAAAGGCACAAAACCTGGCTAGAACAGGAAGAGGTCCAGAAATTGATTAATAACCTGAAGTCGGAGAAAATGAGTGTTGTAAGAGATAGAGCACTGATTGCGATAATGACTGGTTGTGGTTTACGACGTTTTGAAATATCTGATTTGAATGTAACTCAAATGAAACAAGTACAGGGAAGATGGGCTTTCACAGACATCAAAGGAAAAGGAGATAGGTACAGAACTGTTGCAATCCCTGAATATGCAATGAAATGTCTAGAGGAATGGCTTGAAATCAGCAAAAACGTGGGGAAAACAGACCGAATATTCTTTTCGATACGAAAAAACGGAGAAATTGGAAACACTATGATAACCCCACAAGGAATAAGGGATATTGTAGCAAAACATTCCAAAAATATATTGGATAAACAAATTCTCCCCCATGATCTCAGGAGAACTTATGCACAATTATCATATAAAGCAGGAGCTCCTTTGAGACAAGTTCAACTAAGTTTAGGTCACAGTAGTATTCGAACCACAGAAATTTATCTAGGATTAGACCAGGATTTGACTAATGCTCCTGGCGATTATTTAGATATCGCAGTCTAAAGATTAATAATTAGAACTAATTAGTATCTGCACATGTATCTCCCTTATTCTCTGAACTTACGCCATCAGGACAAACAGTTTGATGCCAATGTACTCCAAAAAAATCTGCATATCCTATATCTGCATTTCGTAAATTAGCACCACCAAGCTCTGCACCGCGTAAATCAGCAAAAAAGAGAGATGTTCCAGACAAGTCAGCACCAGATAAATCTGCACCGCGTAAATCAATTCCTGTCAAATCCAATCCAGATAAATTCATTCCATGTAAATCTGCTCCAGCACAATTACCAAACGTAACGAGTGGGCATTTTGTTAGATTATTTACACCATTGAGATTCAGTGGAATATACCTCAAATCAGCCCCGTCCATGACAACAATAATATCTATTACTGATAGATTTGAAGATATAGATGCCTGAGGCAATACTTTGAACGCTCCATATTCTCTAGAGGTAGATTTGATAGCTTTAACAGAAGGACCAAATTCAGATTCGCCTCTGACCATTTTACTGTATTCTACATATGGAGTAAGTGCATTTCTCCACCAGAAAACATGAACATTTGGAAGACTTCCTTCAATACCTTCATCAACTGATATGGAAGGATGATATAAATTATCTATTGGTAATTCAATGGGATTTACCCACACTTCTCGTAACTTCCCTTCAGAACCGCCTATTTTTGTAGTATAGCCAGAATTATAGTCTTGTGAATTTGATGCTGACGAGTTAAATTCGTAATACATGATACGCCATTTACCATTATACCCTTCGTCCTTAACCTCAGCTAAAATATGAAGATAATTATCACTATCTATGGTAGTTGACAAACGATAATGGCTCAATACTCCTTCATTTTCCCCTAAAATTGATGAGCTATTCTCAGTACTCATTCCTGCTCTAATTCGAGGGATTAATTTATCCCGCAAAAACCATGTCGACTCTGACGCATCTAATTCATATATTTTCATTGCATGTTCGTTATAATACTCACCTCCAACAAAAAGAACCTTGTTATTATTATCAACAACAATATTTTGAGATAGATATGCATCGCCCAAACTTGGTAAAGCAGTAAACCCTGTTGAATTGATTTTGTATGCTACTGTAGAACGCGATGACCCATCCTCCCTCCAAGTGATATACACATTGTCATTTCGGTCCACGTCCATGTCGAAATAATATTGATACCTATTTGCAGTCGCAGGGAGGAGCCCTCCTCCATCCTCTAAAGTGAAAGGATCTTTCCATATTCCACTCAAGTAATTATCGCATCGAGCATAATATCCCACATGCCCATACCCTGAATATGTGAATCCAGCGTCTACTTTTTCGGGTGAAGCAGGAATATTACCATAATCACTGAAAACAACATGTAATCGATCCTGACTATCTATAACGATAGAAGGTGTGTAATACATAGATACACCAGAATACGATGTGGTTCGAATTGGTGTAGGTGTGTCCCAAGCAGAACCATTACCACTTGTATACATGGGGGTCCATTCTCCCAGATACACGCCACTGAATACTACATGCAAACGTCCATTGGAATCTCTTGCGATACTATTCTCTTGAAATGAAGTTAAGGTCTTAGCATTGGAACTATCGATTCCATAACCGAGAAATGAAGAGGGAACTGGTGGATTTAATGAATCAGAATGCAATTTAATAATAAGTGCTTCCAAGCTGGCAACATAGGATAAGTTTACATCTTCTCCGTCCTCGCCATCAACTCCATCACGCCCATGGCACACTATATGCTGACCATCGACCTCTGTATCTTCCAAATTTCCACTGCCATTTTCATCAATCCCATATTCGATGATAACTCCACCATTAGGACAATCATCTAATGAATCATATTCAGTCGCACGCGAAATCGTGGAATATTTTGATTCGTTCTCTAAATCTGAAGAATCGTCTTCAACATCTGTCTCTTCTTCAACAGGTAAATCTTCAGAATCTATACATCCTGTGAAAGAAGCTGAAAGCAGTACTAAAACAAACAAATAGACTTTGTTCATAAAATACTAAATTCTATTACTATATAATATTGACTAATGCACCTGGCGATTATCTAGATATTGCAGTCTAAATTACTCGTAAAAGATGTTAGTTTCTGGAAAGGAATTCCAATATAATTCAAGGCCTGTAAAGCCATCATTAGCTGTAAACAACAGAATATTACCTACTGCATACATTTCAGTGTAGTCTAAACCAGAATCGCCACCATATCTTATATCTTTAACCATTATAGTACCTTGCATAGTTCCATCACTTCTCCACAACTCATATCCAAACGAACCATCATTCGCACTGAAATACAAAAGCTCCCCACCTAATCCGTCACTGACTACTGTCAAAGCAAACGGATAACTACTACTTGATCCTGGGAATATATCTTTGACCAATAATGTATGGGAACCTCCACCTGGATTACCATCTGTTTTCCATAATTCATATCCATCATCACAATCAGTAGCTGTAAAATAAAGCCAACCCCCCATAACAACAAAATCTTGTGGATAGCTACCAGAACCTCCAGGACATACATTATAAACCATTACAGTTCCTTCTTCAGTACCATCTGTTTTCCAAAGTTCATATCCTTCATTAGTCCCTTCATTTGCTGAAAAATAAATAGCATCTCCAAAAACAGTTAGATATTGTGGACTAGAGCCAGAGGATCCTTGACGGATATCTTTTACCATCACAGTCCCGTCCTCAGTTCCATCCGTTTTCCAGATTTCAGATCCATGCTCGTCCGAAGCCCTGAAATAGAGCATGTCATCAAAAGGCGTAAGGAAACCAACGTACGAGTTTCCACCATTTGAATTGATATCTTTTACCATCATAGTTCCTTCTTCGGTACCATCTGTCTTCCAGAGCTCATAATTACCAGAGTCGGCTTCGTCCCATGAATCTCTGGCAATAAAATATAAGGAACCATTAACTTCAACGAAACCACTTGGATAAGAACCATTTGGAATTCCATATGAATTATTGCCCGGGAAAATATCCTTCACAAGTTGAGCTCCATTAATTGGATGCCAGCGCCATAATTCGACACCGAAATCAACATCAGATGCTTTAAAAATCAGCATATTTCCAAGTGCGGTTATTTCGCTTATACCTGAACCTGTTTGTCCTTCCACGATATCTTCAACCATCACAGTTCCTTCTTCAGTACCATCTGTCATCCATAACTCAGTTCCATTTACACCATCATTTGCACTGAAAAAGAGTAAATCTCCCATAATTTCAAAATTAGAGGGAGAACTTCCATAACTTCCTTCATAAATATCTTTGAAAAGACTAACAATTCCAGTATTTAATTCGGCAATCCAAAGTTCATTACCATGATTATTTGTGGTTGCTGTGAAAAACACATCGCCATTAAACTCAATAAAATTATTCATATTAGTATTACCTGTACCAATGTTAATATCAGACATAAGACCTACAGTTCTGCTTGTACACAATATAGTAGATGTATCTATTTCTCCAACCTCTAAATGTCCGTTAGCTGAAATACCATTTCCATCTCCATTGTCCAATCCATAGGATATTACACGACCACCGAAATCACAACCAAGAGAATCATCTGGATCATCTATTCTTGTTAGAAGTGTCTCATTGGAAAGACCTGCATTTGAACCGTCCTCACCATCCTTACCATCTTCTCCATGTTCTCCATCAAGACCATCTTGACCGTCTTGACCATCTTCTCCATGTTCTCCATCAAGACCATCTTGACCGTCTTGTCCATCTTCTCCATGTTCTCCATCAAGACCATCTTGACCATGGCACACTATATGCTGACCATCTACCTCAGTCTCTTCTAAAGTTCCATTCCCATTTTCATCAATTCCATACTCAATGATAACGCCCCCATTAGGACAGTCAGCCAATGAATCATATTCCGTTGAACGAGATATCGAAGAATATTTTGGTCCGTCTTCTATATTTGAAGAATCTTCTTCCTCCATAGGTAGTTCATCAGATTCTATACAACCTGTAAAAGAAGCTGAAAGCAATACTAACACAAACAAATAGACTTTGTTCATAGTTATGCAGTGCATAGTTCTATTTAATTTTGATTAACATATATAGAGGAATCAAATATTACAACGTGGCAAATTACAGAGATCTAATAAATTTTTTCACCGGTGGACAAGCTGATATAAGAAGAAAAAGAGCAAAAAAAGATTTTTGTATTAATTGCGATACTGGCGATAGCAAAAAAATAGGAAAAGGCAAAAGATGCACGGTGTGTGACTGCAAATTATCAGTAAATCCTTATTTTGGAAACTGGGAACCCTACACTAAATTACGCCCATTTGCCCAGATAAGGCTAGCAATTCCTATATTTTTGCTAATATTCTCTTGGGGCGCCTTTCTTATAATTCAGAACAATAAAATAGGAGAACCATGTGACACACAGCTTGAAGGTACGTCCTGTGGAACTGCATTGGGGATGCTTTTTG
>CAZWJS010000054.1:0-5133 GCA_964634895.1 uncultured archaeon
TTCATTTTTTCCTCTCCTAATAACCAAGCAAAAAGAAGGGTCATTACTGGAATCATACAACTTATTAAAGATGCATGAGCAGGGGTAGTCAATTCAAGGCCTTTAGTAAAAAAAGCAGTATTAAGTACAATTCCTAACAATGATAATAAAATTAAAAAGTACCAATCTTTACCTCTTGGAAAATTCAAAATATTTTTATGATAAATTGATACCATTATAATCCCGGCAACAAGAATTCTAATAGCAGTCCATTCAAACGCATCGATTCTTTCGACAATTAGTGATGTAGTCAAATAGTGAAAACCAAAAATTACTTGTACTAGAATTAAAGCTCCATATATTCTTAACAATGAATTATTATACAACTATTTACCATCCCAATCGATTAAGATACAACGAATAAGGCTCTTTATCACCATACATCATAATTAGCCCTCCACAAAACCACCCCAATGAAGAAGTAATGCGAAATGCTAAATCAAAACCATCAAGATATGAAGGGACCATCAATACTAAGCCGATGCCAATCAAGAATCCCGCAACCCAAGCAAAAGCCAAGGTTCCTTGTCGAATATAAGTAGCAAAAAGAAATAAGTAAAATTGCGTAAAAGTGAAAATTACAAGACATGTTGCAATAAAAAGTTCTAGATTCTCAGAATTACCAAGAGACATGTAAGGAGATAAAAGTATGAATGTTCCAATAACAATAGAAATACCTGGGAAAGATTCAGTGAGTATACGCCCACCGGAACTTGAAATTACGGATTCCGAAAATTTTAACTTATTCACCGAACGGACAAAAATCAAAGGAGAAATAAATCTAAAAACTAACGTAAACAAGGCTAATGGCCACAAAAGTTCTGGAGACGTAGAGGCATAGTAAACTGCCCAAAGTGCGATTATCAAAGCAAGACCTAAAAGCAGAATGATTCCCACCAATAACATATCACTAGAACGTTGCTCTGTAGCCCTTTCAAATACAAACAAAAAAAGAGGATACGCTAAAATAATAATTCCACAAAATAACACAACGAATGCAACCAGATCAATTTGATTCACAAATCATAAGAACAAAGACAATTTATGAAATGATGCCTTCAAAAAAAAATGAAATTATTAGAATTCGTAATCATAAGAAACATCACAAATGTTAAATATTAGTCGAAATCGGGGCAAACATGGCTGAGTTCTTTTGTGATATTGAAATTCTCCGTAATGAAGGTGAATTTGAAGCCCGTGTTGAAGGCTTAACACCAAATGTCATGTCTCTTAAAAGTGATAACTTGGAAGAACTTTTGGAACAATTAACAATTGAACTGGAAGACAAGTTAAACTAAGATATATCCAAATAAGATGACATCCATTTGGTACAATAATTCAAGTGTGCGTTTGTGAATCTTTGATCATCTTTTAAATCCTCTATGAATGAATCAAAGCCCGAATAAAAATCAAAAGTCAATACTTTTGAGATGAAATTAAACATAACTACCATAGAAGCATCGACAACACAACACATGTCACTAAGATATTCTTTAGTCAACTGAGGTATAACTAACGAATCACTGATTATAGCCTTTTGATAATCATTACCAAAATATCTTTTTAATCTGGAAATATCATGAGTCCTTTCCTCAGAATGAGCATAGCCTGATAATTTACCATATCTAGTATAGTTTCTAAAATTGTTATAATTTTCCTCTGGTTTTGTCAACCCCCAAGAAATAAGCTCCTTTATCAAATCACTGAAACTAAGCTCCTGCCTTAGACCAGAAACCATACTCAAAAATTGAGCATTGTCTAATATTTTTTCCCTATTAGCCCTATAATTCTTTAACTGATTAACTAACTCACCGTAACTTTCCTGGACTATAGAAGATAAGGTAACTTTCCACAGATTGGATTCGTGTTGTGATAAAGCTAATTGATTCAAGAAAATACCTCTCAAATGGCACTCAATGAAACTACGAAGTAACGAATACGCAATATTATAATTACCGCAAAATGATTGATAAATTGAATTGATAAGTATTTTTTGGGATTCAATGTGATGATGATTAAAAGAACCAAGCAAGATTGTGGCTTGCTCCTGTTTATCAACATCTTCTTCATAAGCTATAATCTCCAAATAAACTGATGAATAAAGCGAAAAAGCATCCATGCCTCTACCAAAATTGTTAACTGATAATAACGATTCAATGTTTATCTCTGGGGTAGAACTTTGAATTATGGATTTTGCAACGTTAGAATAATATTCATTAGGATTGTCCATACCTCGCAATGGTTCATGTTAATAGAGCTTTCACTAAAGTAGTAATGTCGGGACTGTGAACACGATTAAGGGCGTAATCAGCGCATACCATATGATTACAAAACCATTATTTTTTGTAAATTTTTGGTGTATTAAATTAAAGTATTAGTGCCCAAAAATTTAATTTGAAATAGACTCTTCTAATTTAACAGGTTATGTCAGAAGAAAATATCTTGGCTTATGCTGTAAAACAAAAAGAAATAGACTATGATGCTAAAGACTTAGTTCTTTTACAAGCTCAGCTAATAAATAAAAATGAAAACGACCACATAATGGTTGAAAAAGTGTCCAAAGATGCCGATTCATATGCTGCTGGAAAATATTACATTCCTGGAGTTGCTATGAAATTTGGCGAACACCCTGAAGAAGCTGGCCATCGTATTATAACTGAAGAATTGGAATTGGAAGATAGAGAAATAAAATTGGTCGGAACTCAGTCTCATTACGATGAAGAAAGACAAAGATGGTATGTTCTATTTTTGTTCGAAACCACCGAACCCTTGACCGATAAAGAAATTAAAAGCCCATGCCAAGGAATAGATGAACTGCTGTATTTAGATTTAAATATGGCAAACTCAGAAAATTCAACTCAAGGATTAAGAGATATTAGAGAAGCAATGAAAGTTTCTGGTAAAACTTATATTTAGATAATGAAGAAAAAAATAATTGGCTGGAGAGAGAAGGTAACCTTACTAGATTATGATAACACCGTTGTTAAAGCAAAAATGGATACGGGAGCTAGAACCTCCTCATTACATGCCACTCACATAAAAGAATTTGAGAGAAATGAAAATGCTTATGTAAATTTTAGAATTAAAATTGGAAAGGGAAACGAAAAAAAATTTAAACACGTTATTGCAAAATTGAAAGAATGGCGAAAAGTCAAGAATTCAAGCGGAAAAACTGAATTTAGACCAGTTATAGAGACAAGAATTTTAATAGCCAAACAAAAAATAAAAACGGAACTTACATTAACTCAACGTTCTAAGATGTCATATGACATGCTAATTGGGAGATTAGCCATAAAAAAAAGATTTATAATTGATGCAGGGAGGTCCTACATTGTGGATGAGAAAAAATAATAAAATGGATATAATCGTATTATCAAGAAAACCGAGTCTTTATTCTACCAGAAGATTGGTCGAAGCTACACAAAAAAGAGGGCATAATGTAAGAGTTATTGATTATCTAAGATGTTATATGAATATAACGTCTAAAAAACCAACTGTTATCTATAGAGGTGAAAAATTAACATCATACGATGCAATTATTCCAAGAATTGGTGCTAGTTACACCTTCTATGGGGCTGCAGTAGTAAGGCAATTTGAAATGGGAGGTATTTTTTCCGTCAATGAATCGCAAGCAATATCTCGATCACGTGACAAATTAAGATCATTACAAATTCTAGCTAGAGAGGGTATTGGAATGCCTGTTACTGGATTTGCAAACCATTCTGCGGATATCGATGGAATGATAGAAACTATGAAGGGGACGCCATTGATTATGAAATTATTAGAAGGAACGCAAGGAAAAGGAGTGGTTTTAGCCGAGACAAAAAAAGCTGCAGGCAGTGTTTTGAGTGCATTTGGGCAATTAAAGGCTAATATTTTGGTTCAAGAATTTATCAAAGAGGCTGAGGGTAAAGATATTAGAGCATTTGTTGTTGGAGGCAAAGTAGTAGGCTCTATGGAGAGAGAAGCACCAGATGGTGAATTTAGAGCAAACTTGCATCTGGGGGCTGTGGCTAAAAAAATTGAGCTATCTGAGGAAGAAAAGAACATGGCAGTTAAGGCTACTAAGACATTAGGATTGGCAATAGCTGGTGTTGATATGATACGTTCAAGTGAGGGGTTGTTAGTGATAGAAGTTAATTCATCACCTGGTCTCGAAGGAATCGAAAACACAACTGGAAAAGATGTGGCTGCTGAAATTGTAAAATATATTGAAGAAACTTTAAAAGAAAATTAAACTTTTTTACCAGTTATAACTAAGGTACCTTCCCAATTATCACTCTTATTTTCTCGCCAACTATCTACTTGACTTAAACCTGAATTTGTAAAAGCTTCAATCCATTCCTTTTCCTTTAATAACAACATACGAGTTCCTAGTTTGTCTTGCCACGAATGTGAACTGCTGTTTTCATAATAATGATCTATGCCTATAATTAAGCGCCCATTTTCATTAAGCCATGAATCTACAATTTTTTTAATCGTGTCAAAAGGTTTGTCTAGGTAATAGAGGACTTCCATGGAATGTATGAAGTCATATTTATTACCTGAATTATATGTATTGATATCTGCTAAAATATATTCTGTATTTCCGCCTTTCTTTTCAGCATTTGATATCATCTGAGGGGCCCCATCAATACCAACTGCCTTTTTACACAAAGGATTTCTTGCCATCTGGCGCACTACCCAACCATTAC
Source organism: uncultured archaeon (assembly GCA_964634895.1). Lineage (GTDB taxonomy): Archaea > Thermoplasmatota > Poseidoniia > MGIII > CG-Epi1 > CG-Epi1. The sequence goes on from CAZWJS010000054.1 coordinate 4,734, forward strand.
CACAACCTAAATCTAAAAAATTAAAATACTTATCCTCTTCATCGAATTCTGATAAGGCAAAATCAAGCATTGAATATACTGGAACGGCATGTGACTTTTCCATCCCCTCGTCTTTACCTTTAGTAGCCCATTCCCCAAAAACATCAACTGCTTTTCTCATTAAATTTTTCTAAAGGCTAAGTGTGCCGCCCAAAGGCATAGGACTCAATTCAGCCAAATCTCCTCTAAGAGTGGGGCCTTCTGTAATTGTTGCAAATATTCCAATTTCCCCTTGATCATTATTTGCCAAACTGAACCAAGGCCTTCCATACTGGTCAACTGCCATATCCAAGAAATCTCCTAAACCTCCACATCGCTCGTACCCGCATCCTTCAGGATATGCATTACTGCTATCTATAGG
>CAZWJS010000055.1:0-4934 GCA_964634895.1 uncultured archaeon
TTCCTGGCATGTATTGCATGATGTCTTACTTAGACCATCATCATGGAATTTATTACCCAAAAGGTGGAATGAATGGGCTAGCAAATGAAATTTACAAAAACCCATTCATCGTTTATGACATGAAAATTAAGCCTACGAAGGGTAAAGTTTTATTGCACGGTTTAAAGAATTTTTTTGGAACCTACTTCACATTAGAGACTTCCAGAAATCATGTCGCCCCTTTACCAATTACTAATGGCTAAATTGTCTCTGATACTTAATCAGTAAACTATAAAATCAAATCTCTGAATATACTTTTATGATTAGTCTAACTAAATCTGCTGCAGAGAAAATTAACGAAGCTGTGAATCAGCAAGAAATGGAAGGGAAATCCCTTAGAATTGGTGTATTTCCTGGAGGATGTGGCGGCGGATATCAGTATGCTTTAGGTTTTGATAACGAAAGTAATAATGATTCTTCCTTTGAATCTGAAGGATTAAAACTTATCATTAATTCTGAAGATATAGATAAAATTAAAGGAACTGAAATTGATTACGTTGTATCTGAAATGGGAGAAGGTTTTAGAGTAAACAATCCCAATCCTGCTCCTGAAGGAGAGAAGGGGCAGTGTGGTTGCGGTTCCGATAGTAGTTGCTGCTAAGTTTAATGGACACAAAAGATCAAGTTTTCACTGTAGGAATTGCCTTAATCTTTCTTTCCTCGTCTGTTTTAGTTTATTTGACTGAAAATGAAGAAATAGATCTTGTGAATGACCAATCCTACTTCTATCCTGACTTATTTGATAGACATACTCTGGAATGGAATATGTCTGGAACGCACAGTTATCTATTGCAAAAAGGACCTTACACTGCACTAAGCGTTCAAGAAGCATTTATTGATGTTGATACCAGTGCTGTTTGGGAGACTGGGCCATCAAGTGCTGTGGTGCATCTCTCTTATTGGCTTCCAGACAACACTGAATCTGGGCAAAAAGTTCCAGTTATCGCAGTAGTTAGCCCTTACTTCGATTATGGTGGACCTGACGGAGGCGCAAGTACACCAACGAACATTGTAAGTGCTGGAAGAGGTGAATTTATCTATGAAAACTTTATTCCTTGGGGTTATGCATTTGCTCAAGTAGCTGTGTTTGGAACTGAAGAATCAACAGGATGCTTCGATTACAGAGGTCACGGCGAACAATTAGGCATTAATGCTGCTGTTACATGGCTTGGAGAGCAAAATTGGAGTAATGGAAATGTGGGGCTTTATGGGAAATCCTATGAAGGTGCAACTCAATGGGAAGCTGCCTTAGCTGGAAATCCTTATCTAAAAACAATAGTTCCAATTAGCGGTACAACAAGTACAAAAACATTGTTGTTCAAGAATGGTAGCGCAGAAGCCCGTTCGCAAGTTATGCATGGAGCTTACTTCATCAATATAGTAGATTTTGATGAATCAGACGCTGACCATGTCTGTCCTGATGTAGCTGATGGATTCACAAGAGGAGAAAGAACCTATCTTGAACCTAGAGTAGACCCTGATTTAGATTATTGGAATGAAAGGGACTACAGACAGCGTTCCATTGAGAATTACCAAGGTTCCGTTTATTTTGTTCAAGGGCTGCAGGACTGGAATGTTGATTCGCATATGATTTTTCCTCTTTATCAACAAATGAAAGATGCTGGTTTTGATGTAAAAGGAATGTTTGGACAATGGGGGCATGACTATCCTGATCAGTGGCAGAAACACGATGATATTAACAAAGATAATGGAGGAACTGCCTTCCCTCAAATGACAAGATGGGATTGGGGGCAGGATTTGTTTGAATGGTTCGAGTATTATTTACAAGAAAGAGGGCCGAAACCTGATTTAAATGTACAAGTCCAGAGGCATGATGGCCTATGGCGAGTAGAAGACACATATCCTTTACAAAATTCTGATAAAATAGTAATGGAGAATTTCACTGCTAGTTGTAAAAGTCTGGTTGGTAATTGGTGGCCTCTTGTATTCAATTGCCCGGTTGATGAGACTGCTTTTGTTAACTTAAGTCACCCTGGTTTCGATTATGATGTACATATTTCTGGAATGCCTACTTTAGAATTGGATGTGACTGCTTCTGGAGACTTTGGGCAAGTTTTTGCAACAATATATGATGATACAGACAATGTAAGATTGGGACATGCTACTATGGATATTCGTTATAATGAAGGAGGGGAGGACCCTAGCTCTGTAGTTGTTTCAGGGCAGTCTGTAACTATGAAAATGGAATTTTTTGCAATTGATGCATTTCTTCCTGCAGGGCATGAAATTAGAATTGATTTAACAGGATCTGGAAAGGATTATCTTCCACCGCCGTGCCCCCCAGTGGGGCTCTGTACAGTTGACTACCAAACTGCAAAATTAACCTTGCCCATCTCTAGTACTCCAGAGGAAGATTACTTTAATGTGCCCTATTGGAATCCTACTGAAGAATGAGAGATGACTCCGTTTCTAGCCAAATTTTCTCTGTGATTACTGTAGCTATTATGATTAGTAGTTCTTATCTACTTTTGTTTCATAAAGAAGATGAAGCTAATTATGACACCTATGTCTCCGTCTGGGCTAGAAATCAATTAAATTACGATACTGAGCAAGCATATAGTTTTGTTCTAGAACAAGGACCATACGAATTATTAGAGACTGATAATGAATTTGATTCAGTTCACGTCATGATTCCCTATAATCTACCTGAAAGTGAAGGAGGTGCTGCAATAGATCCCCAATGTCTACTTGATTTTGATTCAAGTAAATGCCCTCATATCAGTTTAGCATATTGGAGACCAAATGTTCCTGATGGAGTCAGAGTTCCTGTAATCGCTGAATTTGGCCCTTATTTTGGTGAAATGTCTGCTCAAACTCCTGATGTCTCAACGCCTGGAAGTTGGTTAGGTATGGGAATTATAGCGAATCTATTACCTCACGGCTTTGCTTTTGCACAAGTTTCTGTAACGGGAACTGGGATGTCAAACCATTGTATGGATTTAATGGGGTTTGCTGAACAAGAAGGAATCAATGCTGCCGTTGAATGGCTTGGAACTCAAGAATGGTCTAATGGAAATGTAGGTATGATTGGGAAATCATATGATGGATCTACTCCTTGGCAAGCTGCAATGTATGGTGATGAATACTTGAAAACAATTGTTCCAATATCTGGACTCATTGGTGTTAGAGAATTAATGTGGAAAAATGGCTCCTCTGAAGCCAGAGCGCCATTCATGCATAATGTTGTCTATGGTTCATATGGTTATGAAACTGAAAAAGGTGAGGAAAATTTGCAAAATGCTTGCCCGGATTATATTGCCTCTACTCTTCATAGTGGAGAAGCATATGCCTTTGGAGGTAATGAATTTATTGGAAGTTATTGGGAAGAAAGATACTTCCTTGATAGAGTTTTAGAAAATTATAGAGGATCTGTGTACATCGTACAAGGTTTCCATGATTGGAATGTTGATCCTCATATGGCTGTTCCTACCATTAATACATTACTAGATCATGGAATAGAAGCAAAAGTTCTGATGGGGCAATGGGATCATGATTACCCAGATAGACCTGATTACCAAAAACAAAGATCTGACCCTGGAAGAGGTGCCGAAGCTTATCCTCAAATGGTCAGATTTGATTGGATGCAGGATTTATTAGAATGGTTTACTTATTATCTCCAAGAAACTGGCCCAAGGCCTAGCTTATATCTGGAAATACAAAATAATAGAGGTGAATGGAGAATTGAAAATAGATATCCAGCATCCGATTCACAAGCGATTGAAATGATCCTAGGAAGTGAAGATTTAATGCATGATGAAGGAAGTGGAACTACAATTACGCCGTTTGCTGAAAATTATGTAATGTTTGAAACGCCCAAATTTAATCAAACATTCCGATTTGGGGGTTTACCTCAACTACATATTGACGTTACTCCTGTGGGGACTGGTGGGTCAATATATGCACTTATGGAAGATTGTGATAATAATAATACATGCATCCACATAGGTCATGCAACAATGGATTTGCGCTACTATGCAGGAGGGACTGAGTATAATGTTCTTGAACCTGGAGAGACAATTAATGCTAAAATGGAATTCTTTGCTATGGATGTTCTAATTCCAGAAGAACACTATATTCGCTTGTCATTAACTGATGTCGGCGATGATTATCTTCATCCAAGTAATACGGCACCAGTGGAAATCGGAATAAATGAAAACAGTATCCTAAGATTACACGAGATAAACTTAGACGAAAAAATAGTATTTGAACCTCCGGTTTGTACTCACCAAGATTGTTTGGAAGAATAACTAAACTATATAATCTACTAAAGAAATAGATGAATTGGTGTGTAGTGGAATGCAGCAAAGTAAACTATTGAGTGTGTGTGTTGCTGCTCTATTTTTGGTTACGTCCATCGCCGGATGCCTTGGAGAAGAGGACGAAGACATAATATCTGCCAAAGATGTTGATATTTCTCCAAAAATAATGACGGCAGGTGAATTTCAACCTATTGTAATAACTGCCAAAAAAGATATGTCAGTTTTCATACCAAATTTAGTTGTTGATCCTGTTCCAATGTATGTTCAAAATGGTACTGTTTTAGATCTTAATGCTGGTGAAACTGTACAGTTAATGACGATGGGGCCGCCTAGAATCAATTCTGCCTTTGTCTTTTTGGCAGATTACGGAACTCAAGTATGGCCAATTAGATTGCCAAGTGAAAGCTGGGAAGATTGGGTTAATAGAGAGGGATTCAAAGAAAAAGAAATAAATGTTATGAGAGTAGAGCCTGCAGAATATGCCTCATTAGATACTCTGAATAATACTGAAGACCAAGGGGCAAGTATTATTCCGATTCGATTATCAGTAGAAAGACCGATTTCTGCCGCATATTCTATAGATGAAGGGGGTTTATTTTCAACTGGATTTGTAGA
>CAZWJS010000056.1:0-2160 GCA_964634895.1 uncultured archaeon
CTAAGTGAAAAGGTTATAACTAAAGGGTTCACAGGCAAGTGTGAATCCTAAGCTATTCATCGGAGATTTTGTCTTTCTCCTGATATTCATAAGCCAAGGTATGGAAACCCATGACTCGGAAGCTAGTTTCATTTCAATTTTACTTCCGTTCATAATTTCATTCGCACTGGTCTTTCCCTTTTTTTACAAAATTGGTTTTGTTAAATTTGATAATAAACCAGAATATGTTAAAAGTGCTAGAGTTTGGATATCTGTAATTGCTATCGGAGTAATGATTAGATTTGTTATGAACTTAGCTTTTGAACCTACTTTCTTAATCGTAATTGTCTTTTATTCTATTGCAACCTCTGGAATTGTCCGATTTATACATAACCAATTCTGAAAGCTTGTGCTCATATAATATAGAGACCGCTTCGTCGCCTGATATGGAAATTTTTTCGGGACGTTACATTTCGTGAGTTTTGAAGAGCTCGGGATAGTCCCATCTGTCGTTAATGTCCTAAAAGAACAAGGCATTACAGAACCATTTGAAGTTCAAGCCAAAGCCATACCTGAAATGTTCCTAGGAAAAGATATTTGCTGTAGAGCACCAACCGGTTCGGGTAAAACCTTAGCTTTTGGTTTACCTTTACTATCTCGATGTGAAAAAGCTCAGCCAAAATATCCAACTGCCTTGGTTGTTACTCCTACACGTGAACTGGCAGAACAAATCCATTCAGTTCTGAAACCTTTAGCTAAAAGTGTTAACCGAAGTGTAATGGCAATTTACGGAGGTACGCCATATCCTAAACAAAGACGACAACTAGATCGTGGCGTCGATATTGTTGTTGCATGTCCTGGAAGATTAATTGACTTAATGGAAAATGAATCAATCATGTTAGATGATGTAGATGCCGTTGTTATAGATGAAGCCGATCGGATGGCTGATATGGGATTCATAGATCCTGTATGCCATATCTTAGATAATTGCTCAAAGCATAGACAAACTATTCTGTTCAGTGCAACTCTAGATCATGAAGTTGCATTATTAGTTAAAAAATACCAAGATAGGCCTGTTAAAATTGAAGTTGGACCAAAGGAAGTTTCAATGGAAAGCATGAAACATTTCTTTTGGATAATGAGAAATGTAAGAAAAACTGTGATTGCTACTGATGTCATCGAAAGAGTAGGCCGAACTATGGTTTTTTGCCGAACAAGAGCCGGTGTAGATCGTATTGGTAGAGAATTAGGTAATGAAAGGCTAAGTGTTGCTACAATCCATGGAGGATTAACTCAAGCTCAAAGAGATAGGGCAATGGATCGCTTCATTTATGGCGATTGTGTAGCTTTAATTGCAACTGATGTTGCTGCCAGAGGTATTGATGTAGAAGGAGTACAATGTGTTATTCACTTTGATATGCCTGAGAATGGTAAAGCATACAAACATCGAAGTGGAAGAACTGCACGTGCAGGAGCTACTGGAGTGGTAGTTTCACTATTACAAAAATCTCAAAAGAGTAAATACAACCGAATTCAAAAAGAAGTCGGAATCAGATATCAATTAACTGATCCGGATATGAAAAAAATACCTGAAAATGATTTTGATTATATTCCTCCTGAAAGACCACCGCGAAAACCATCGGGAGGAGGGTCAAGACGGAGAAATAGAAGGAGATATAGAAAAAAAACCGGTCGAAGCGATAAACCAAACCGATTTGGTAAGAAAAGAGAAAAGAAAACCGTATTTCCTAAAGAAGAAGATCGACCTAAAAGAAAGAAACAGCCTAGTTATCCGGTCAGAGGCGGTAACCAATCTCCATCAAAGAAAAAAGATTCAGATAAGAAATTTGGTAGAAGTAATAAACCATATAGGGGCGGTAGAAACAAATCTGGTGGTTCTGGAAGAAAACCATACAGAGGTGGCGGAAACAAATCTGGTAGATCTAACAGAAAACCATACAGAGGCGGTGGAAACAAATCTGGTGGTTCTAACAAAAAACCATACGGTGGTGGAAACAAATCTGGTAGATCTAACAGAAAACCATACGGTGGCGGAAACAAATCAAACGAATCTGGAAAAAGAAATAAATCTAGTAAACCCGAAAATAAAAGCAATAGAAATCAAAAGCGTAAGCCAAGATTTAACAACTAATCTAGTCGTAAATAATTAATTTATTCTTC
>CAZWJS010000056.1:2260-4908 GCA_964634895.1 uncultured archaeon
CGCACTCTTCTTTCTGTTCTTCTTTCTCTTCCTCTAGAGAGGCCATCATTTCTTCTAATTCTTCACAGGATGCTTCATCACCATCTTCACAAGCTGCATCAAGTTCTACCATCATAGCTCTGATTTCGTCCATTTCTCCATCCTTTTCACAATCATAGTGAATTACTCCATTTTCGTCTTCACGGATGCAAATTTCTTCTCCTTCCCAATCGCGCTCACTATCTTTTTCTTTTCCAAATCTTTCTTTATTAGCTTCAAGTACGGAAAATCTTTCACAAGCTTCTTCTGAACCTTCTTCACAATCCTTCTCTAAGACAACATGTAATTGTCTAAGGTTTTGATGGGACCAACCGCTGTACTCCCATTTATCGTGTTTACCTTTTTTGCCTTTTCCAAATTTTTCCTCCCACTCTTTCATGGTCAAGCAAGCTTCTTCATCGATGTGACCTAATCCCCAATCTTTACCTTCTCTGTTCCAGTCTCCCTGGCGTTCTTTCATCATTTCAGCAATGATTTCACGGAGTTCGATACAAGCGTCTTCATCGCCTTCTTCACACGCTTTCTTTAATTCTTCCATTTCAGCCATGAAGGCTTCATCTTTCTCAGAATCTTCAGATTTTTCTTCGGACTCATCTTCACCACGGGCGCGATCTTCTTCGTTTACCTCCTCGCGCTCTTCGTTATCTTCTTTATCCCAGTCTTTTCCTTCTTTATCCCAGTCCTTTCTATCATCCTTCATTTTCTTTTCAAGGTCTTTCCAGGTGAAACAAGGTTCTTTTTCAGACTCAAACTTTGCCTCCCATTGATCAACAGTTAAACATTCTTCTTCATCGACTAATACATCTTTTTTATCATCCGTTGAGCGGGCTCTGTCTTCTTTCTTAGAATCTGATTCTTTTTCTTTACGCTCTTCGTCTATCTTCTCTTTTGGTGCTTCATCTTTAGCAAGGTCTAATCTTTCACCAACAAGGGCTTTGTATTCTTCAATCGTATAACAAGTCTCAACTTCTTCTGAGGTACTACGATCTTCTTCATCTAAAACGTCTTTGACTGGGAGTGTTTCTTCACGTTCTGGATCTGTGCTCACAAATCTTTCTGAAACATTGTCAGTAACATCTACAATAAAATTTTGGCCTTGGTCTGTAGCTGCAATCGGTGCTGCAGTTAGCATCATGACTGCTAAAACCAGTGCTTTGCCCTGTAACATAAAACTCGAAAATTGGTTAAGTATATAAAATGATGCCAAAAGAATTTGGTTTGTCTTTCGTATTCGTTATATTGTATTTTTATGCCATATTTTTAAGTACGGCATGAACATATGCAGCTTATGTTTGACAACATCAAATCTATGCCAGCCAAGGTTTGTTTGTTGGTTTCAGCGCTAATAGGAACGCTGTATGCGATAAATTTCATCTTTTTTTCATCGTGTGCTGTAGTAAATGGTGACGACTGTTTTGCACTGATTCCAAACAATGCAGACCCCGATCACGAATCCTACGGTAGAGGTGCAGGCACACTCTATGTTGCAGGATCACTAGTTCTAGGAACCGTTCTAGGAACTTTCCTTATTCTCAATGAAGGAGCTCGTGGAAAATGGACTATTATGATACCCACAATTGCAGGTTTCACCTGTCTAGCAATTGTCCTTGCTCCTCCTTTCCAAGGGGACTATGTATCTGCAAGTAACAATCCGCTAATCGCAACTGTAATTGCTCTTGGATGCTACGTAGCTGCGTATGTGATGCTGAAAGAGGAAGGTGTTGATGAAGGACTTGCCTTCAAAATGGAAATTGGAATTAATAATGAGGCTAAATATGCAATCATTATTTCGTCTCTAATTGGTACTATTTACACCATAAATCATATGTTCTTCGCAGATGGATATGCAGGAGCTGGAGGCTCTACCATAATTTCTGGTTTTGAAGAAGGAACTTATTGGACTGATCCAATAGCTGCAACTCCATTATCATATCGGGTTTTAGCTGCATTCTTTGTAACATATGTTTCAATGGGGTTGATTTTGTTAACCCATGGAGCAAAAGGAAACTGGCCTGTTGGTCATGTATTACTATTCGGAATAACGTTCTTCACATTAGCGGTGATAATCGGTAACTTAGCGCTTACTGATCAAGTAATACCAGCCGGACCAAATGAAGGGACCTGGTCTCCGGATGATACTACAACTACTGCGAATATCGCTGTTTGTTTGATAGTATTGGGCTTGAACATATTCGCTTATCACAAGATGAGAGAAGAAGGTATTGAGGATGGAATAACTCTTGGTGGGAAGGAAGAATTTGGTCCAAACTTTGATTTCTTCACAAAAATGTATCCAGCAATAACTGCAGTTTATGTTGTCATAATCTTTATTGCAAACTTTGTAACGCAGGTGCAATAATGGACGCAATCAAACCATACATGCAACCAAAATGGTGGTTGACTGGAGTCGGTACCATATTCACAATCTTTATGTTGTTAACTTACACTGAGATTATGAACGCAGCGGAAACAGGATGGGGTGCTGATAACTACGATGATAGAGACGTTTTCTACGAGAAAGCGTGGGCTGCCACCTTCCTCCTTGTCGCAATTATTACAATTGTTTCTGGCCAATTTGTTGAAGGAAGAGCTCAGGCAATTCTTGCAAT
>CAZWJS010000057.1:0-4808 GCA_964634895.1 uncultured archaeon
CAGTATCTTTAGGAGTTCATGAATCTCAATCAAGAATGTGGGAAAATATGGTTGGCCGAAGTAAAGAATTCTGGGAATTTTACATAGACGAATTCAAAACATGTTTTGATCATTTACCAAATAATCTTGATGTCGACACTTTGCATAGAGCCGTAAACACCGTACAACCCTCTTTGATTCGCGTTGAATCTGATGAAGCAACATACAATCTACATATTATGGTTAGATATGAAATTGAAAAGCAATTAGTCAATGGCAATATTTCAGTTGGAGATTTACCTGATTTTTGGAACAGTAAAATGGAAGAATATATTGGTGTTACACCACCTAATAACACGAAAGGAGTATTGCAGGATATTCACTGGTCGATGGGAGCCATTGGCTATTTCCCAACATATACTTTGGGCAATTTGTATGCAGCTCAACTATACGCAGCTGCTTTAGTTGATAATCCAAATATTCCAGATAAAATAGAGAAGGGAGAATTTGGAGTATTATTGGATTGGATGCGAAGTCACATTCATGTTCATGGTTCTAAATTATTGCCTGCGGATTTAATAACCCAAGCTACAGGTAAGGAACCAAGTAGTGATGCATTTGTCGATTATTTAACAAATAAATACACATCAATTTACAAGCTTTGAATTGGTAGCCCCGCTCGGATTCGAACCGAGGTCTCAGGCTCCAAAGGCCTGAATGATGGACCGCTACACTACGGGGCTTTAACGGTCCAGAGGATGGTCTCTTTAGAAATGTTGGCATATAAACACTAATTAATAACGGTCTCTTACTGGACGACCAAGATGACTGCAAGCGACCGCTTCATGAAAAAGATTAGTGATTTTTACGATGATTTAGGTTATCCTGTAGTTTGGGATGGTGAAGGTGCAAAGAGAAGATTGGAAATTCAGCTTAAATCAGAATCCGGTTACTTTGTAACAGCCACACTTTTTGCTCGCGGCGATAGCATAGTTATACAGGATGAATGGGGTCGAGAGCAAATAATAAAGGCTACAAAAGGGAATTTAGAATTAATAAAGAGTTGGTCTGAAAGGCGTTAGTCAGGCAGATAACTCATACTTTTTGTATTTGGTCTTGGAATAATTTTAAGTTCCAAAAGTTTTTTGTTTTTAAATGTAAAGACCCATGGTTCACACCATCCTATCTCCGTTTTCAATATTAGTTCAGGTGAATATTCTTTCAAAAACATTACAATGGCTCTGATGCTATTCCCATGAGCGCTAATTATCACGTTTTCTCCTTCAAAAATATGTGGTAAGATTTTTCTCTCTAAATAGGGAATGACTCTTTCAGCTGTGTCTTTCAGCGATTCACCACCTGGTGGTGAGATATCATAACTTCTCCTCCAGATGTGCACTTGTTCAGAACCAAATTTCTCTGCAGCTTCAGCCTTATTTTGTCCAATTAAATCCCCATAGTTTCTTTCATTTAAGGCTATATTTTTTTCAATTGGTATGTTTTCTTGTCCAATTCCTTCTAAAATTATGTTAAGCGTATCCTGTGCACGAACAAGATTAGATGTAAAAGCTCTATCGAATTCATATTTCTTTAAAATTTCTACAGCCTGTTTTGCTTCATCAATACCCTGCTGATTTAATTTTACATCTTTCCATCCAGTAAATCTATTTTGATCATTGTAGATTGAAAGTCCGTGCCTGACTAAGATTAATTTTCCTATTTTCATTGGTTGAATTGTTCTATAGAAACTTCCCCATATTTAGGTAATGGCATCGCATTTATCTTGAGTCTCTTCTGAATTTCTTTTGCTAATTCTTTAGTTGATCCATGCACCGTGTAAACTTGTTTGGGATTACATTCTTCAATAAATTTCATTGTCGAACTAAAATCGGCGTGATCACTAATTGGGAATCCAGCATCTACTCCTCTTAGAGCCCATTTTTCAAATGCACACCATCCAGAGACTCTTGCCACCTTGGCTCCATTTTTCCGCAATTCTTTAACATGAGCGTCAGGTCTCCTTCCACTAGTTGCCGTTGTTGAAGTCACTAGCAATCCGGGATTCTTTTTTTCGGCATCATTGAGTTCCTCATATCTTAAATAATCAAGAGAAACATTGTATTTTCTATATACATCACTGACAGATGCTACAATATTTGAAACGGCAGGAATTACACCAGCCTTGTTAGCAGTTGCTATCACTTCTTGAGCTTTTCCAAGCGAATAAGCCCCCACAATCCCTCCTCCATTATTTGAGGTTACTTTAATCCAAGCTTCCAAGTCTTTTAGAACCTCGTTCCGATCAGGTAAGATTTGGCTTGGTTTTCCATAAGTGGATTCAATTATTAATGTATCACATTCTCTAGGTTTAGCAATCCCAGCTGTGACAGTGCCATAGGGGTTGTAATCACCAGTGTACAATACACCATGACATTCAATCATTGCAGATCCTACTACGTGTCCTGCTGACACAAATTCTAGTTCAAAATCATTTATCTTAAATTTCTCATGGTATTCATGTGTCATTGCTTTAGTGGCTCCAGTTCTTACTTTCATCACTTCAGCAGTCGGTTTCGTCATGTGTGTATTAGGTCTTAGATGATCAGAGTGTGCATGAGTAATTGCAGCATCAGGCCGACTACTGGCTGGGTCTAGATAGACGGCCCTTTTCTCTTCCTTTATACAGATTCCTTTGTAATCGAAAATATCCAATTAGAGTCCACCTTTTAAACTGAAAGAATAGCGCGAAGGTTCTCTCCAACGATGCCCTGTCAAATACTTACATAATTTACATTTGAATCCTATCGCAACCTTTCCCCCATAAAGTGTCGCATTATGCACTTTTTTTAGAGGAGAAGTACATACTGGGCAAGGTTGTCCAGGAGATGCAAATTCTCCACGATGATGATAATGCCCACTTTGGTCCTCTCCTGGTCGAATTCTTCTCCATCTTTTGACTACAGGATCATAACCCAATCCTTGTTTTTTGAAATCACTTTCATCTGCTTCAGGTGCAGCACCTACCGATCTTGTTCGTATACCTATTTTCACTTTTTTTGAAAGAATAGCTACAATTCTCATTCTTTCAGCAGACAATCTATATGCTTCATCTTCTTCTTTTAATTTTGCTAAGACTTTTTGATGCATCTTTGTTTGAGTGTCAACAGTACCCCTATCTTTGAGAACTTGTACGACTGCACCAACTATTGTTTTCTCATCAGGCCTTCGATAGTCCATCATTAACCTAGTAAGCACATCAGTTAAAGCTTGTTGGACAGAATAGTAATTCTTATAATCCCATTACAACAATCGGTATACAACCGGAGGTTGATATGTCATTTGAAGAAGTGGACGAATTATTTTACTTGTTAGAAAATCCCACAAGACGTAGAATACTTCAATTATTATCGGTTGAACGCCTTTATCCTCTAAAAATGCATAAACAATTATCTCGTGAGATGGATGTTACTCAACAGGCTATAGTCAAACACCTTAAGATTTTAGAAGAGCATGGATTAGTTGAATCGCAAGACGAACCTAGTAATCGAGGTCCACGGCGTCGAGTTTACAATGCATCTCGCGAGATTTCACTTCATATTGACATAGGTCCTTCAACATATAAGCAGAAAGCTGAAACTGATTTTGATATATCGAATCTTTCTTCGCAACACAAGAGAGTTCTAGGTGCTATAGAAGAATCAAAACATATGGATTCCAAAGCAAGAATGGATCTTTTATCCCGAGTATCTGAAGATTTACGGACATCAATTAATGAGGTTGAAGATGAAAGACGCAGTTTGATGGCCCTTCTCGGAGAATTAAATAGAGAAATAACCTCTACAGCCCAAAATGCTAATTGTACTTATCATGAAAGAATTCTTCTCCATCATATTTTGCATAATAAGGATTATACTATTGAGAGTGCAGCATCTTCGTTGGGCCTTCGTGAAGCTGAGATTCGACATGTTCTTGAAAGTTTGCAGACTAGAGGCCTAACAAGGTAATGCTACATTTTTAAATAGAATAGCAAAATCGCTTGTTAGCTTCATTATGTATACTTTACGAAACAGTTTGATTGCTTTACTCGCAGTTTGCTTATTGCTTCCACTGGTTAGTTCAGAGGATAACACTTACAGAGTTGAAGGATTACCAGATAATTTACATTTTGAAACAGGCAAATCTTATATCGTGACTTTAACGGCTAGTAATAATTCAGCTATTTCTATGGTAAATATCACAGTTAGCAATGGGACATTGAGTGAAAGTGAGGACTTTGAAGAAGGTGTGAAATCCTTGGGTCTTTCAGAAAGCCAGGAAGGCTGGACATTTTATTGGGAAGCTCCGTCAGAATCATTTGAATTAGGTGAAGGTAATGCTCATTTATCTATAATCTTTGAAGATTCAGAAGGTGAAATTTGGTCTTCTTATGAATCAATTTTGAGACCTCCAGAATTAGTGGCTCATCAGGAACCGGCAGTTCCAGACTGGGCCCTTTCAATGGCTTGGACAGGCGCTAGTATTACAGTACTCGTAACAGTAATAGGATCACTAGTTCTTAGACGGGATAGACTTAGATGATGAGTAGTATTTTTTAAAATGGTATTGATTTAACGTAAGGTATATATGCTATCCTATTAGTCCTATAACCTGACTTCGGTCAGAGGACACAACTATGAAACGCAGAATAGTAAACGATGAGCAGGCAGTTTCACCTGTAATTGCGGTCATTTTGATGGTCGCTATTACAGTCGTTCTGGCTGCGGTACTGTATGTCTGGGCTAGCAGTTTCCTTGGTGGTACAACCAAGAACGCACCAACAGGCAGTATGA
>CAZWJS010000058.1:0-4629 GCA_964634895.1 uncultured archaeon
ATTAACCAATGGTAATGGATTAACCAATGGTAATGGATTAACCAATGGTAATGGACTTCATTCTCATGGAGGCCTAGGAGGATATTCACACATAGAACTCGAAGGTAAGAGTAATACTGCGAGAATAAGTTCAATTGCTATCCTACTGGCTATCCTTATAGGGGGAGGTGCTGTAATCTATCTTTGGGATTCTGGTGAAACAAAAGATACAGTTTCAATTGATGGAAATTTGGATGACTGGATTGGTACTGATGTGACTTTAGATTCAGTTGGAGACTCTATGAATAACAGTAATATTGATATTATCGAGACTGCAATAACCATAGATAATGTATATTTGTCGTTCTTGATTAAAACTCAAGAACCTATGTTTGCTGATGACGCTGGAACAACAGTAAGGATACTAATTGATAGTGATAATGATGAAACTACAGGATACTATTATCCTGGTGTTGGGGCTGACAATCTCGTAGAAATTTATGGAGAAGATACTGGTTCTGTTTCTACAGCCATACTTTACGTATTTGATGATACCAGAAATTCTGATGATTGGAATGGATTCTATAGCTTAACTAATTTACAGGCAAACGCAACCTCTGCCGCAGGGGTGGCTAATGCATTAGAATTACAGATACCTAATTTTGACTTGAGAATTGATGCAGGAAAAGGATTGAAATACGTAGTAACGGCAATTGATTCAATGGGGAACTTTGATTCAACAAATATTATCGACTTGTCAAGAAATGAGTACTCATTTGAGGATGAAGTAAATTCTAAACGAAATCAGAAAAATTCGAAAACTACTGGCGTGAGTGGTGGGATTAGTATTGATGGTGATTTTGATGATTGGAAAACTGCAAAAGATGTGCGTATGACAATTGATCAAGACTTTAATGAGGCAATTGAAAACCAAAATGTTGATATCAAAAATTATGCGAATTTAACTGATTCTAATGGAGACACGTTTTACTATATAGATGTGGAAGGACAAATGCTATCTGGTACAAATTTCACGAGTGAATCTGCAAGAATTAAAGGTGAAAATAGCCCTGCTTTGGACTTTACTGTTGAAGAAGGAACGGAATTAAGATATTCTACTCCAGTTTTGACAAATATAGATCAGATTTTTATATTAATTGACACTGATTATAACGCATCCACTGGTTACTCAGAGGGTTTGATAGGTGCTGAAAAAATGATTGAAATAAGAGGGCACTATGGCTTTATTGAATCAAGTATAATTAGTTCATATTTGCCAGTTATTGATGAATGGGGAAATAGTATAGATACTCCTGCTGCTAATGATAATGATGAAATCGAAGTTAAAGGTGTTACTGGAAACTATTACATTTATATCAAATCGTGGAATTCTGAGAAAGATGAAATAGAAGCTGAGATATACGAGAAGGTAACTTTGCAAAGTGTTGAAACTGGTGATGAGGGTAGTAGATCATCTCACCTACCAAGCATCCCAGCTTGGAATTCAGCAGACTGGGAACAACTAGGTGCAGACAACCTTGATTCGGATACTGATGCAGTTGATATATTGAATGCAGATAGTGGGTCTCGCTATGATAATTTAATGTATTTCGCTGATGGCGAATATATGTATTTCATGTTTTTCCTTGAAGGTGATCCTAATGCAGGGTCACATACATATGGAATTTTGATGGAAGATAGTGCAAATAATGGAGATTATGATTACGTAATTTGCTCATATGGAGCGTCTGCGTCTCGTTTATTTAAGTGGGATGGAACTTTTTCAGAATGGGATACGCATGCATCATACTCCGACTCTAGCTATTATAGATACGTAACTACAGACGGTCAAGAGCATGTAGCATTTGCAGTTGAATACAGTGATTCATTTACACCAGACACTTCTTCAGGTGATGGTTTCAAAGCTGTAACCAAAGAGGATGTACAAAGAGCATTCAAGAATGACTGGTCTGAAGTTAGAAATCCAACACCAAACGCAGCAGATGGAGATTACACAAGTCCATTTCAAGTCGCAGTGCCTGAATTTTCCAACCTTCTGATGCCAATTGCTTCTGTCATTCTTATCGTAGGAATACGCACTAGAGACACAAAACTAAACCGACATTAGTTATTTGAACCCAAATACTACAATATACATATGGGAGAAGAGTCAATAACTCTAAAAGTTGCCGAGGCTCTACAAGATGAGGTAGGCTATGGTAGAGGGAGATTAGACACTGCAACAAGAAATGAACTAGGGTTGTCTATTGGAGATATCGTAGAGATACACGGAAGACGAAGGGATCCCACTGTTGCAATAGTATGGAGAGCTAGAACAGAAGATGAGGGAAAGGGCATAATCAGAGTTGATGGGCTAATAAGAAATAATGCAAAAGTAAATTTAGGTGATAAAGTTGAAGTTAAAAAAGCTCAAGTGAAACCTGCCCAGAAAGTTGTATTAGCACCTATGATGGATCAATCTGGACGAGTACAATTTGGTCCAGGAATAGAAGAAGTTATACTGAGAGGTTTGAATAGAAGACCATTAACCAAAGGAGATGTGGTTATTGTTCCTGGACTTACGCTTATGGGTGGAAGATTGCCTTTTGCAGTTACAGTGGTGCAACCAAAGGGAATTATTCAAATTCAAGCTGATACTGTAATTCAAGTTCATGAAGATCCTGTGAAGGAAGAAGAACTTACAACAACTGGGGTTGTTTACGAGGACATAGGTGGTTTAAAAGAAGAAATTAAGAAAGTTAGAGAAATGATTGAGTTGCCTCTCAAACATCCTGAACTCTTTGATGCCTTAGGTATTGATCCACCAAAAGGTGTTTTACTTTATGGCCCTCCAGGAACAGGGAAAACATTACTTGCCAAAGCTGTAGCAAATGAATCTGGGGCAAATTTCTTATCCATTCAAGGTCCTGAAATAATGAACAAGTATTACGGTGAATCTGAAGCTCATCTAAGACAGAAATTTGAGGAAGCTGAGACTAATTCACCATCTATTATTTTTGTAGATGAAATTGATTCTATAGCATCAAAACGTGATGAAACGCAAGGCGAAGTGGAAAGGCGTGTTGTCGCTCAATTACTTACACTAATGGATGGACTCCAATCTAGAGGGCAAGTTATTGTCATCGCTGCTACTAACAGACCTGATGCTATTGATCCTGCACTTAGAAGACCAGGGAGATTTGATAGAGAAATTGAAATTGGAATTCCTGATAGAGACGGAAGAAAAGAAGTATTACAAGTACACACTAGGGGGATGCCAATAAAGAGAGACAAAAATGGCCAATGGAAAGAGTTGAATTATTTTGCTGAAATAACACATGGATTCGTTGGTGCTGATTTAGCTGCATTAGCTAGGGAAGCTGCCATGAGTGCCCTCCGAAGATACTTACCTGAAATTGATTTGGATGAGCCAATACCTCCGAAATTGCTGCAAGAAATGGAAGTTAACGAGAATGATTTCAAAGAGGCTTTAAAAGATGTTGAACCTTCCGCATTAAGAGAGGTTATGGTAGAAATTCCAAAGGTTAAATGGAGCCAAGTAGGGGGCCTAGATGATGTCAAACAAAAATTGAAAGAAACTGTTGAATGGCCACTAACTAACCCTGAAGGTTTCCAACGTTTAGGAATAACGCCTCCACGTGGAATGGTACTTTATGGACCTCCTGGGACTGGTAAGACTCTGATTGCTAAAGCTGTAGCTACTGAGTCTGCAGCTAACTTTATTGCTATTAAAGGACCTGAAGTAATGTCTAAGTGGGTTGGAGAATCTGAAAAAAAATTGAGAGAAGTGTTCAGAAAGGCAAAACAGGTCTCTCCTTGCATTGTTTTCTTGGATGAATTAGATGCACTAGCTCCTACAAGAGGGGGGGGCAGTGAAAATAACGTTTCAGATAGGTTAGTTGATCAATTATTGACCAGCATGGATGGTCTTGAGAATTTAGAAGGAGTTATTATTATAGGTGCTACAAACAGACCTGAAATAATTGACCCGGCTCTACTTAGACCTGGCAGATTTGACAGAATGATTCTTGTAAACGAACCTGATGAAAAAGCAAGAGAGAATATTCTAAAAATACATACAAATGATATGCCTTTAAAAGGTGTTAAAATTAAAGATTTAGCAAAAAAGATGATAGGATATACTGGAGCTGACATTGAAGGAGTGGTTCGTGAAGCTGCAATACTTGCATTGAGGAAGGATCCAAAAGCAAAGGTAGTGACTTCTAAAGATTTTAAAAATGCTCTTGAAGAAGTCTCTCCATCTGTCACAGAGGATACTGTAAAATACTACTCAGAACTTGGTAAAAAACTGAGAACTCATACTCGTCGCAAACAAAAGCGAAGCGAAGATGATCTCTACATGTGATATGGAAATAAGACTATCTGATTTACGTGATAAGCAAGTAACCACTGTTTCGGGTGAAAGACTAGGATTTATTTCTAATGTTATTCTAGATTCAACCACTGGAAAACTAAAAACTTTGGTCATTTCCTCAGATGGCGACATACCAGAAGGTTACGAAGTAGATGCAGAGAATATGTTAAATATTCCTTTCGAAACGGTTCGTTCAGTCAAGGACATGGTAATGGTGAAAATTTGAACCTAGAAAACTTACCCAATCAAGAAAA
>CAZWJS010000059.1:0-4531 GCA_964634895.1 uncultured archaeon
TTACCATTAGTGAGTCCATTACCATTAGTGAGTCCATTACCATTAGTGAGCCCATTACCGTTAGTGAGCCCATTACCGTTAGTGAGCCCATTACCGTTAGTAAACCCAGCTTTTTCTCTAAATTCTTTTTTACGCATCAAGGGGCCTCCTAGGATATTTAAAACTAAAAAGGTTTAAAACCCTTTACTTTCCAAATATAACTATCTTTTTGTAAGAAATTATAACTATTACCAAAATAGAAATCGTGAATGATAGCGATGGCAAAAACCCATCATCTTCATCAGAATCCGATTCTTCAGGTTCATCGAAAGTTGCTATACATGAATCATCTACAGTATCTTTATTCTCATCCGTTATCTCTTCAGGACAAAAATTTGGTTGATTTTGTAGAGTTGCATCACATGTGTTGGTAGCATCAAAAGGACAAACATCAACATCGTTTTTGATTCCATCACCATCACTATCATCAATACATCCATCAGCATCCGCATCATGACCAGAAGCGTCTTCCTCAGGACAAGCATCATTATCATCTGAAACACCGTCATTATCTCCGTCTGGCGCTTCTTCTTCTGGGGGCTCTTCAATTAGGAAGGTCCAGTTATGATATGCTAAAATATCATCATTGTTGTAAAGAGTTATATTTGCATAATACGTTCCATTTTCAAGCAAAGTATGATTCATTTCTAGGTTAGATTCATTTTCTATAGAATTATACCATGAAGGAGACTTAGAGACTCCAGTATCATTGTAAATAGAAACAATTAAATGTGTCCAATTCAAAGATTCATTTGTTACAGCTAAGATAGAATGATGAGTCCCATTCATTGTCCAGTTAAACCAATCAGAATCAGTCCTAGGAGGTTCATCTTCCACAGTAATTGAGGCAGTCATTGAACCGTGATAGTCACATTTGTAACTGTATGTTCCAGCTTCAGTGAAAGTAAAAGGCCATGTGGCACCAGCAGCTATATTTCCAGAATCAAAGGAAGCCGGCCCACTAGTACTGGTCGCCGTGTGGCCCATACTATCATTATTTGTCCAAGTAACAGTATCTCCTATATTGATTGTTAAATCTTCAGGATTAAATTTCATATCGTCTGTAATAGAAATATCATGATCCTCAGCTGAGACTGAGGGAATCATCATCAAGATTACAGATATCATAAGGAAAATTGATAAAGCAAAAAATTGCATTTTGTTTCTATATATTATTTCTAACATACATTGTACTTTGGATAGGCGTATAAAAAAGGTAAAGCGTGGTGCTCCCGCCGGGATTTGAACCCGGGTATTCGGCTCGAGAGGCCGAGATGATGGGCCGGACTACACCACGGGAGCTGAAGACGCCTCTCTAACCTTTAACTTAAGAATTTTCATTAAGCCATTTCGCAGTTTCATTGATGGCCTTCTTACTATTATATTGCGGACTCCAACCGTGAGATTTTAGTTTCTTAATACTCAATCTCATTTTCTTAACATCTCCTTTCCACCCCCTACCTCCATCTATACCTCCAGTAAATTTGTATTCAACACCCTTAAGCTCCATTGCCTTACAAACTTCGTCAGCTATGGTTACAACATCGATTGCATCTTTTGATCCAACATTCAATGCAACAAATTCACCAGGGTCACAAAGTTCTCTAGGGGCTTTGGCTAACATTCCTGAGATACAATCATTTACATGGACGTATGATTTGTGTTGTTTTCCATCTCCAAGAATTTCGAGTTCTTTTGAATTATCACGTAGTTTGTTTACAAAATCAAAAGTTACTCCATGATTGCTGCGAGGGCCTACACAATTGGCAAAGCGATACGACACCCCTCTAAAACCATGTTCTTTACAATATTCTTCTATTAATTTTTCTGCATCTAATTTACTACTTCCATACGCAGAAATAGGCGCTAAATTGGCATCTTCTGGCGTAGGTATCACATCAGCATCTCCATAAACGGTAGAAGTAGAAGTAAAAACAATACGATCACAACCAGTCCTTTGCATCGTATCCAATACCTTCTTTGTAACATCAACATTTTGTTCTTGCATAATCTCAGGTTTTGTAATTCCAAGTTGAACCTCTGGATTTGCAGCTAAGTGGTACACAACTTTTGCATTTGCTAAGTACCCATCAAAGTTATCATTCAATAAATCAATGTCTACGACAGTAATATTCTCAATAGAGTCATATAAAAATTCTAGTTCACCCGAAGAGAAATTATCTAGAACAATAACTTCTTCATCTCTCATTACAAGACGATCAACTAAGTGTGAGCCAATGAAGCCCGCGCCTCCTGTAACTACAACAGTTTGCCGACTGCTCTTTGCATCGGTTGGAATTAGTAAACCAGATTCAAGTTCGGTAGGTACATTAGTATCAGTGAAATCATGTCTGTCATCTGTAAACGAACCAACCAATGATCCAACAAGATTTCCAGTTGTTTTTGTGATAATTTTTCCTGTATTTCCTGCAGCTTTGATTACAGAGCCTCCTGCAGACCCAACCATTTCACTAGCAGCAGTCAAAGGCGCCCCGATAACCCCCTCACGGTGCAATCCCAATGTCTGTGAAAGTTCTTCCATGCTGAACTCGTCCCAGTGGCGATAAATGAAGTATAAGATTCCACAGATCATTATGAAAATTATCACACCAGCTACTTGTATAGGTCCAAGATATCCAAGGAAACCAAGACCATAAATCACAGATAGAGCAATTAACACAGATCCAACCAATGCACCAGTCCCCACAGCTAGAAGGTTAGAGGGAACTGATAAACCAACAGACCTTCCAAGAATCGTTCCCGCAAAAGCACCTGAACCCTGGAATGGAATCATTACAAATATAACGATACCAAAGAAAGTCAATCGTTCTACCCAAGGCATACTCTCTAAAATCGAGGTTCCTTTGATTTGCATTCTTCTAATTCCACTCCCAATGAAAGGTAATTTTTTAGCTAGATCAAAATTCCAGATAAGAAATAAGCAAACTACAATATCTACAAATGCAATACTAAATGCTAACACAGTCCAGGGAATTCCTTGAGCTATACCAATCGGAATAACAGATTCTTTACCTAAAGGAGGTACAAAATATAGAAGCATCAAACTCGACATATTCAAAAAGTCTTTTTCACTCAGAAGGAACACTAATAGAACAAAATATGCGACAGTCATTAGGAATGGCGAGGCGAATTTTAAAAGAGCTAAAATTGCACTAAAAGTACCTATAGCGTAAACAATAATCACTAAACCAATAAAAGTAATTAAATTGAAAAAGATAGTATATTTGAAGGTCGTATCAACACCCCCGTCCTTCATTCTTAAAACATTACTAATCAAGAATCCCGACACTCCATCAGGATTGTCTGCTAAAATATATTCATAACTGAGATTTTCTTTTGCAGCATACCCTAATCTGCTAAAACCATCACCAGAGACATCTCCAACCCAAGATCCATCATCTCCTTGGATTCCTGCTCCGATTCCATCTTCACCAATTTTCCCAGAAATTAGTAAATTCTGCCCTAGAGGATAAGTATTCTCAATATTCCCATTAACTTTGATTTCTGTCTTTCCAACTTTTAGATATGTAAAGTCAAAAGTTGCACTGTTAGGAACATCTAGTACATTTTTCACATACCCATTGTTTAGGACGAAATTGTTGACAACTAATGATCTAAAAATAACAACATTGAGTTCCCCTCTTTGATATTTCCCATTTTCTAGAGAAGTATATGACCACTTAGATCCATATATGTTCGTTTTATCAAATACGGTAGAATTGAAAGACGAATCTTTAACCCAGAAAAATAAAATGTCATTATTATCAAAACGACTATTTTCTACAGTAACATTTTTGAATGAGACTGTGTTAAATGAGCTATTTGAAAAAACTCCTTGGTTAAAAGTAACGTTATAGAAACTAACTCTTTCGAATACACAATCTACGAAAAAGGCATCATTGAAAGTTATGTTCGAAAAGATAACATCTTCAAAAGCAACATCGATGAAAAGCCCAGAATCTAAAGAAATATCAGAAAATTCCTTTCTTTTAGTGGCATGTGGATCAATCCCCCTTATATTTTCTCCATTAGCATAGTTGATGGCCGTGTCATTAGTTTCACCGTCAGCAGTACTCCCAAAGGGAGAGAATAATGGGACAAATTCACTCTTTTCTACAATTTTGTAACTATCGCCGGGAGCGACAGAAGGATTTTCCATTCCAGTCCCCTGGACTGGAAAATCCATTTCTTCAATAGGGCCATAATATCTAATTTCATTTAATTGCCCTTCAATCCATACAGAATCTCCACTTTCGAAATTACGATAGTCACCATTATTATCTCTAGCCAATTCATAATCAGTTTCTGTGACTAATAACCATACTCCTGTCTTCCCATCAATTTCTAAATCAAAAGTGTTCTGTGGCCAGCCTGAAAAACTGGCACTCATTACAGCTAGAAAAATTCCAATTAAAAGAAGTAAACGAGGCGCTCTTTTGACAGCAGCTATGAATGCCCAAAACGCATCAAT
>CAZWJS010000060.1:0-4262 GCA_964634895.1 uncultured archaeon
TGTAGTTCTTCTATTAATTGCAAACTTTGTTACACAGGTGCAATAATGGACGCAAAAGAAATACTAGATCCTCAAAAATTGATGATCACAGTAGGTGTATTGACTGTAATACTATCAATTATGGGTATTATGAACGGAGAACAATGGGCTGAATATGGCTGGGGTGAAGAAAATGTACTTGCTCATGATGCTGATTACGAAAAGATGTGGGCCCTTCACATTATGCCGCTTGGCGTAATGGCTATTGGAACTGGAGTTTTTGTTTCTGGAAGAGCATTAGCTCAAATGTCGATGTTAGCGCCTTCTGTTGTTGTAATTATCTTTGTAGGAATGGGTGCCTTAACTGGTGACAACGGATATTCATCTGAAACTCCACCATTTAGTGCAATAGCCCTTCCATTGCTAACTATTGTCTTGACTTTCACATTAGGGATTGCAGGATATTTACACAAGGACGGTGAGTAAAATGGATAAAGAAGCAAGAAGTTTAGACGTAAAGACCATCTTTCACCCTAAGTTCTGGCTAACCTTATTCGTAGTTATGCATACGTTCCTGTTTGCTATCTGGTATATTTTGGGACCTTTCATGGCTACAGACGCAGATATGACAACATACTTAGAAGAAGATGTCGGACTCTCTAATGAATTAGCTACTAACAGTGTAATAAGGGATGCTTTTCTTGAAGATGGGTTTTTCTTAGGTATAATGGCTATGTCTATTGTTCCGCCATTTCTGGCAACAGCTTGGTTATTAGAGGGAAGAGCGCAGGCGCTGATGACGGTGGTCTGTGGAGGTACCTTGCTCTTCATGACTACATTAGCAACATATGGCGATATTGTAATTGCAGGTAAGGATTTCTCTCCTGATTTCATTATGGGATTTGCTATGGCTGGAGCTACAATTTATTCAGGATATATCCGACTAGAAGATGAATAATTATAGCCAAAATACTTAGATACTGAAACCACAGTTATTTGAGAGTGTAGTGTTGACTACCATTAAATAAAATGTTTTAAGCATGACTTGTCTTGAAGTGGTATGAACAAGACGATTTTCACAGCTATGTTAATGCTATCAGTCTCTTTTGTTGGTTGTATTGAAGATACTGAAGAATTAGAACAAAAAGTTATTGATGATTCTGAAGATTGTGTACAAATTACGGGGCAATATTTAGGTAATGAATTCGATCCAATTGCAATGAATTTTCTAGGCTCAACATACAATGAGGAAAAAGAAATGTGCATTCTATCTTTTCATTTAGTTGATATAGATGAAGATAAAAAATTATATATAAATGAAGATGGAACGAAGTATGTTCTCTATCATCAAATATCTGGAACTCCAGAGAAGTTTACACTAACTCTTTTGGATATAAATTATGACATTGTCGAAAGAGATACAGTTATTCAAGGAAGTATAGGTTCTGATGGTAACATAACCGTAACATATACTGAATCCAGTGGAACTATCAAAGGAACTGCTATCTGGATTCCTTGTAAAGATAATTGTTTTGAAAACGCTTTTGAAAATTTATGTGTAGTTCACGGAAATGATTTGACGTATGAATGTGAATTGGTTGTTGATTCAGATGCATCTCCAAATGATACTAACGAAACTAAAGATTCAGATGGTGATGGCGTAACTGATGATGCTGATGCATTCCCAAATGATGCTAATGAAACTGAAGACATTGACAATGATGGTGTCGGAGATAATCAAGAAAGAACTACTTTGACCAGTATGAGTATCGGCCAACCTACTACTCTAGATCCTGCAATAGCTTATGACACGTCGAGTAGTTCAATCATTCTAAATGTTTATGAAACTTTAGTATTTTATGATCGTGAAAGAACTGACCAATTAATTCCTTTATTAGCTGAAGAAGTTCCAACTATGGCAAATGGAGGTGTCTCTAGTGACGGTTTAACCTATACTTTCAAAATTAGGCAAGGAGTCACATTCCATGATGGGACTCCAATGGATGCCTCAGATGTAGTATTTTCTTTGAACCGTTTAATTGTAATGGATTATGCAGGAAGTCCAGCTTGGATGTATACTGAATTACTAGATAAAACAGATGAAGATGGCGATGGTATTGCAGATAGTATTGTCCAGATAGACGAGTATACTGTTCAATTTATTTTAAATCAATCAGCTTCTCGTTTTTTACCTATAATGGCCTACAGTGCTGCTTCAATTGTATCTGAAGATTGGGTTAGCGAACAGGGTTGTGGTAGCCCTATACCTGGTTTTTATTGTACAGGAACTCAAAAAGAAGTAATGGGAACTGGGCCTTACATGATTACTACATGGATTGAAAATGAACTAATCGAACTTAACTATTATCCTGATTATTGGCGAGGATGGAGTCCTACCGAAAGACAAAACCAAGAACTACCAGAAGGCCATATCAAAACTGTTAGACTAATAATTGAGGAAAGCGCCTCAAAGCGTGCCGATGCTCTAAAAGAAGGGTCAACTGATTTCGCCTACATAGAACCTGATTATCGCGAAGAAGTTGAAGGATCAGATGGTGTTGAATATGTTGGTCAACTAAATTCACTAAGTATGGGATTCATCGGATTTAATCACGATATTTCTAATCATGAGGAGGTCGCTCCTTCTTCTGACTTTTTTGCAGATGTCAATATTCGCAAAGGATTTTGTTATTCTTTTAATTATGATTATCACATCGATGATATTGTAGATGGTTGGGGAAAACAGCCTACTGGCCCTATACCGGATGGATTGCTTGGGTATAATCCTAATGGTCCTCAATACGAATATGCTGTAAATATGGCAGAATATCACTTTAAGGAAGCTGGAGTTTGGGAAGATGGCTTTACTATCTCGACCTATTACAATTTAGGAAATGATGTTAGACTGAATGCACTATTAATGTTAAAAAACACACTAGAATCAATGAATCCTAATTTTAATGTTGAAGTGCAGGGACTTGAGTGGCCTTTATATTTGGATAAATTAAAGACTAGTGAGTTACCGCTTTTCTTTTTAGGTTGGGCGCCAGATTATGCAGATCCTCATAATTATGCCTATCCATTTCTACACAGTGATAGCTACTTCGCTAACTATCTTAACTTTGAATATGATGATATTGATGACTTGATAACGGATGCCGCATCGGAATCTGATACTTCAACAAGAGAGCAGATGTATTATGATTTAGCAGATTTAGAACACGAAAAAGCGCTGTATATCTGGACCAAGCAAAATATTGGGTATCATTTACAAAGAGATTGGGTACAGGGATGGTATTCCAATCCAATGCACAGCACTTTGTACTATACTTTGAGTAAAGACGGATTCTATACTGGTGATGAGGAACCTGTATCATCACTACCAATGTGGAATCTTGAAGAGATTGAGACTAATATAATCTACAACTCTAATGATTATTACGATGACGGCCTAGTTACTATTATTGAATTTTTCCATACTAATTGTGGACATTGTCAGAATCAAGCTCCAACTTTACAAGATATTTACGAAGAATATGGTAGCCAAATTAATCTATTCGCAATTGGCGGATATACCTTGCATGGCAATACTGATGAACAAGATGACATAGCTGATTTCAAATCTGAATATGAACTTGAATATCCTCATTTGTATGATGATTCTGGTAATATAAAGAGTGAATACGGCTTCACCGGTTATCCCTCAATGGTTATCATAAAAGATGGAGATATCGTTTTTGAGCATGCGGGAAGTATGACATACAATCAATTATCAACTGAACTTGAAAAACATCTGTGATAGAACCATAACGATTAATTAGTTCATGTATAATGTTTACTAATGCTTAAACCTTATTTTCTAGTAATTTGTTTACTGTCGGCATCTTTTGTTGGTTGTATTGAAGAGGCTGATATAGAAAATCCGAATCCAGACGTTGATGAAACTGATAATACTGAAGAAAAAACAGAAGAGAGGCCCACTGACCAATGGACCTTTTATCGCGACTTTGATGAATGTGATCCAGACGATAATTCCCTAGTAACTTACAATGAATTTGTCGATTGTCTGAATACGGATTTGGTGAATGACGGAGAAGCAGTGGTTTCTGCATCGTCAGAATTTGCTCATGAGGTGTTCAATATTGCTGATTTAGATATGGATGGAAACTTGACTCCGTCAGAATTTGATTACATTAAGAATTATCCCCATGAAGCTGAAAAAGAAGTGGATGATACTCCCTCTCTGAGAAGTGCTGTCGATAAATATTATAATTATTATGGGT
>CAZWJS010000061.1:0-3989 GCA_964634895.1 uncultured archaeon
ATGAGGTTCGAAGCTATTATCTTGATTATTATTTAGAAGTGCATGATCTGTATTTTCAGCACCGTATTGTGCGGTATCATTATCCTCCATTGTGAATGCCATCAATATACCGATTAACAATATTATTACTCCACAACAACATGCTCCAAAGGAACTTAAAAGTGAAATCAATCCTTCGGCGAATGCTTGCCCTAGCATATCTCCATCATAAACCAGTACTTCTTTGCCTTTACTATCCCATGTATATATTCCGTCTTTACAACCAGATCCAATAGTATTACGCTTCTCATCTTCATAGTTCGTGTATTGCTTACATAGAGTTCCAACAACAATCCATTCATCGTCTCCAACAATGTCTTGAACATAGTCACATCTTGGTATGAAAATCTGATTACCATAAGAAGCATTTGTTAATGTAAAATTAGTGACTAAATCGCAATCATCTGCTGTGAGGTTCCAAGTATCATTACCGTGCCTTTCATTGTGCCCTCCAGTCATACCTCCAACGTATTTGCTTTTGATGTGAACATATAAATGAGGATCTGCATCGCTTTCTCCTTTGAGTTCTATTGTACCATTTATATCTTCGTAAAGTATACCTTCTTCGGCAGTTTCTCCAGCATTCCTAAGTCCAGTTCCAATAACTATTATTCCTAGTATAATAACAAAAATCCCAATAGCAATAATAACAAGTGGTACTTTATTCATTTAAAATCTTATTTTGCTACCCTATTTAAGCAACTCATATTAGGTTATTTTCTTTCATTAAAGACATAATATAATCTTTGTTAGTGTATATTGTAGCCCAAAGAGTCACTGAGCCTAATCCAATAAAAATCCCACCAAACTGTCTCTTCTGAAGGCACTCATCTCGATCTTCCATTGAACTCAGTGGAGGTTCCATGTACTGTAAACAACTGTCAATTTCGTAAGTTTTCGCGTTTAATTTATTGTAATAGTCTTCAGTTGCACTATTCCAAAATACGGTTCCAAAAATAACTAGACATAGTCCTAGTGTAATTCCGATTGTCAATTTCCAGTACTGTTCAATGTCCACGTTTGTTAGAAAAGGAGTCCCCTAATAATTTTTTCTGCAACAGATAACGACGCTTTCATGAATGTGTAAAAAATGAACATATGATTACCTCAAAAGAGTTTTTTATCAGAGTAAATAAGCTAGGATTGGTATTGCAACAATTTCCCAAGGCAAGAAGATAACAGCGAACTTTAGGTATCCTAACATATGTACAAACTATAAAACATTATATATAAAGTTAACGGTAAAAAGATAATATAATATTTTTAATTTATAGAAGATATATTATCAAATGTTCTACTATAGTCAAAAAATCTAAAAAGGTGGGACACAAAATATTCGTTGATATTACATAGACATATTCATAATATACGAGAGCCTAGTGTGGATTAATGGTTAAAGGACATTGCTTAGTTGTTGGCGCTGGTGTTAGTGGTTTATCCAGTGGTATTAGACTTCTTGAAGATGACTGGGATGTCACTATTTGGTCATCTGATTTTTCACCTAATACCACATCAGACATAGCTGCAGCTCTATGGTATCCTTTCCTTTCCGCTCCGGTTGAAAGGACTGATGTTTGGGGGTCAAACACGTATGATGTATTGAAAGAGTTGTCAAATCAAAATGGAACAGGAATATCAATGACACAAACATATGAATATTTTCGCGAATCTCAACCAGATCCATCTTGGAAGGACATTGTTGACAATTTCCAAAGGACTAATGATAATTTACCTAGTAATTATCTCGAAGCATTCTCATTTGTAGCACCTATCATAGAGATGCCTATCTATTTAGAATGGTTAATGCAGAGATATATTTCTTTAGGTGGTAAATCTGTGATGAAGACAATATCCTCTTTAGATGATGCACTTTCTATTTCGGATACTATTATTAATTGCACAGGTCTCAGTTCTGGGAAGTTATTGAATGATGACCAAGTTTATCCCGTAAGAGGACAGATAATACGTATAAAAGCTACTCTAAGTGAGATGCATCTTGACCAGCAAATAGAGACTTTGGCTTACATAGTTCCAAGGAGTGAAGATGTTGTCTTAGGTGGAGTTGCTCAGCAAGGCAATTGGAGCCTTGTTCAAGACGCTGAAGATCATGATTTAATATTAAATAAATGCAGAAAGATAATCCCTGAACTACGTGATGTTGAAGTGATAGAAGATTTGGTAGGGTTACGTCCAGGAAGGACAGAAGTCCGTCTGGAAAAGGAAGAAAAAAATGGAAAGTATTTGATACACAATTATGGGCATGGGGGTTCAGGAGTAACTCTTTCTTGGGGTTGTGCAGATGAGGTAGTGGAGTTAGCCAATGGCAGATAAGAGAGGCACTCATGATTATGTTGAAGACATCCGTAACTCTGAGATATTAGTCTACATCAATGGAAAATTTTATCCTAGACAGGACGCACATATATCAGTATTCGATAGTGGTTTCCTGCTTGGAGATGGTGTGTGGGAAGGCATCCGTTATCACAATGGAAAATTCATGTTTTTGGAGCAGCATCTTGAGCGACTTTACTGGGGAGCTTCTCAGATAGATATGGATATTGGGAAGACTATGGATGAGATGAGGTTAGTGTTGGATGAGACCATAAAATTCAACAAGATGAAGACTGGAGTCCATGTTAGATTGATAGTTTCAAGAGGTGTCAAATCAACACCTTATCAAGATCCCAGTTTCACTATTTCCGAACCAACTATAGTAGTCATTCCTGAATACAAAGCACCCTCGCCAGAAACACAAAAGAATGGAATCAAATTAGTATCCGTTGACATAATTCGGGGAGGCACAAATATTCAGGATCATAGAATTAATAGCCTTAGTAAATTCAATTGTATTCAGGCTTGTATAGATGCTCATCGGAAAGGTGGCGATGAGGGGCTAATGTTGGATCCTCATGGATATGTCTCTACATGTAATTCAACTCATTTTTTCATGGTAAAGGATAAGTCCGTTTGGACCTCCACGGGAGAATATTGTTTGAAGGGAATCACTAGACAGAATATTATTGACATTTGTAAAGCCAATTCGATTCCAGTTTATGAAAGAAATTTTACTTTATCTGATGTCTATGGTTCCGATGAGGCGTTTGTGACCGGAACGTTTGGAGGAGTTGTACCGGTTTATGAAGTAGATGATCATGAGTTGGATGTTCTGCCACGAGGTTCGGTAGTAAAGACCTTGCAGTCATATTACAATGAAATAGTTGAACTGGAGAGTTTACTTGATTAGAATTGCAATGTGGTCAGGTCCCCGTAATATATCTACGGCAATGATGCGTTCTTGGGAAAGTAGGGCAGACACATTTGTGATTGATGAACCATACTATGCCTATTACTTGACTCAGACAGACCTAGATCACCCCGGAAGAGAAGATGTGATAAGAGATGGAGAATTAGATTCTGAGAAAATTTCCTATGGTTTGGTGAACGACACGAAAGGAAATTGTTCAATTTATTACCAGAAACATATTACACATCATCTTTTGGATTCAATAGACAGGGAATGGATGAAATCTGTCACAAATTGCTTCTTGATAAGAGATCCAAAAGACATGATAATCTCATATAGTAAAGTTCATCCAGATCTGAATATGCATCTTTTAGGATTAGAAGAGCAGAAAGAGATCTTTGAATACGTTAGCAATATGACGGGAGAGGTTCCACCAATTATTGATTCCAAAGATGTACTAATAAATCCTAGGAAAGTCCTTGGTAAATTCTGTGATAGGTTGGGAGTTATTTTTTCTGAGGAGATGCTGAGTTGGCCAACCGGTGCTCGAGACACTGATGGCAATTGGGGAAAATACTGGTACAAGAACGTGATGAATTCTACTGGTTTTAATGATTATAAACCTAAAACAGAGGATGTTCCAATAAAATATCAAGAACTCTATGAAGAATGTTTATCTTTGTACAAGAATCTGCACGATTTGAGA
>CAZWJS010000062.1:0-3576 GCA_964634895.1 uncultured archaeon
GCCACATATACCATGAGGGCCCCATGTCAAACCGAAATCCATCTTTTACTAACAAGCTGGCTCTACCACCAGGCTGTTCGTTTTTCTCTATAACTGTTACATTATGCCCTTCTTTAGCAAGCAGTGCAGATGCAGCTAACCCCCCATAACCAGCACCAACCACAATTATTTTTTTCATTGCAAATCCTCCTTTTTCCTTTTGCCAAGCAAGTGCCTTAAACCATCTTCTAACTTTTCAAATCTGAATTTATATCCTGATTCAATCAATTTAGTCGAATCAATTCTATTACTTGAGAGCAGCAATACATCTCCCATTTCTCCCATGATTCCTCTAACAGCAAAAGCAGGAAGCGGAATCAAATTAGTGATTTTTCCTAGGTTAGAGCCCCACATTATATTTCCAATAATTGATGCAAATTCTTTCTGCTGAACGGGGAGGGGTGAAGCAACGTTTACGGCCCCTTCTAATTTTTCTGTAATGATTGCGTGATATATGCTTCCGATAGCATCATCAATTGTCAGCCAAGACCACCATTGCTTTCCTCCGCCAATTGATGGATTACTTCCAAATCTAGAAGGAAGTAATATTCTCTGTAGAGCGCCTCCTTTTGGACTCATGACAATTCCAAATCGAAGAAAGACAACTCTAATCCCTGCATCTATGGCTGGTTGAGCTGCAGCTTCCCATTTTTTTACTACTTTTGAAAAAAAATCATTTCCATTTCTACTTTGTTCTGTTAATACAGAATCATCGTAACTTCCATAATATCCCATTGCAGAAGCGCAAACCAAAACTTTTGGAGGATTATTTAGCGAAGCTATTTTTTTTGC
The DNA here is from genome assembly GCA_964634895.1 of uncultured archaeon. Classification (GTDB taxonomy): domain Archaea; phylum Thermoplasmatota; class Poseidoniia; order MGIII; family CG-Epi1; genus CG-Epi1. The sequence goes on from CAZWJS010000062.1 coordinate 832, forward strand.
TAGCAACTCAGTACCTTTTACGCGACTATCTAATATTTCCTTTCTCTTTCTGCTTGACCATCTAACCAAACTTCCAATATTTTCTCCAGCTAAGTGAATAATAGCATCTTTTCCTTCAAGGTTACTTATTTGCCTATAATCAATGTTCCAACATAATTCATCTTTTCTAGGTCTTTTTCTTACCATTTTTTTGACTTTGTGACCTGCAGTTGTTAGATATGGCGTTAATTCTGTTCCAATTAATCCAGAACCACCCGTTATTACAATATCTAGGCTGTTGCCCGTGTATTTTGATTGTGCTTCTAAGTCATTTTCAGTTATATTTCTTCTATAAGCAAACATTTGTTCCAATCGTCGTTTAGTATATCTGCTACCAAATATGGAACCAAAAGGATCCATTGGGAAATCATAATAAATTTCATCGGTTAACACAGAGGACTTATCATCAATTTTTTTGAAAAGGTGTTTGTGACGCCATGCGCCATTCCAGAATGGCAAGGGGCCAACAAAAGGGCCACTGGATTGATCCTCCATAAATTGAATATTTTTCTTGTAACTGTGGTGTTTTGCAACCCATATAAGTGGGACAAATGGTAGTTTTATGTGTACTTTCCCTCCATCTATCCCTCCACTTCTTTCTCTAATTGTGACAGGATCAAATGGTGGCGTTAATCTTTCATAGGCTCCAAGATTCTCGTGCCAACTAAATAATTTTTCAACTGGATGATTTACTTTTAGTGTCGATAGAAATCGGTGTTTTGTCTCCATTTTTAGTATCATAGGGCCTAAATATTAATAAATAGTGCACAACCAAGTATATAACATAAACATAATAGTGCCTAATTTGTTCTAGATAAGCCTTAATCCCAACCTCTGTATCTACAAATAAGTGGGCCGAAAAAATCATAATCCTTCAATAGCAAGAAAGATTCTTAGAAATCTGAAAGAAGGTAATAACCCCGAATCTTTACTTACCTTAACAAAGAGCATTACAGATCCTTACTATACTTCTATTAGTTTTTTCAACCTTGGATCATTTGAATCTAAGAACATTGAAAAATCTAAAACTTGGTTCAATTCAGGTTTCAAAAAGGTAGATAAGGTAAATCAGGCTTGGCGAAGAGTGGAATTACTCGGGAAGATATCTAAGATTTTGAAACGAGTAGAAAGTGAAGCCATTAAGGAGAAGCAATTTGCTTTACTTTTATCCTATTCCTCTAGAGAAAAGACCCAAGACTCAAAAGATTTCTTTGTTCAAAGTTCCAAAAATTTCCCGACAAGTATGCTTATGCAAATGCTACAAAAAACAGTCCGACTTAAAGAACATGAATTTGCAGCTTCTAAGGCAATTATACGTTCTTGGACAAATAGAGGCAAACCAACAGCCCTAATTAATCAAGTTTTAGAATCAGAATCCAAAATAAAAATCAAATTGTTAGGCTATATTCATTTACAATTTAGTAAACACAAGATAGAGATAAGCCCCACTGCCTTAGACTTAGCTCTAACAATACCTGGTTCAGATAAACACTTGAACTATTTGGTCAGAATTTGTTCTAATTCTCAAGACTTAGACACACTTTCAGAATTGAATTTAACTCCTGAGATTTTGTTAGCCCTCGCAGTTCGTGCAGATCGCAAAGGTTATTTTGACCACTATCGCAAAAATCTTTTGGCAGCTAAAAAAGCCATAGATTCTCTAGAGCCCAGTGATACAAAAGTTCAGTTGTTATCTAAGCATGAAAAAGCTAAAGAGGGCATAATTGGTACTAAAGAGTCCCAAATTCAATCGTTTGATTATCCACTTGTTAAGAAAGGTACACACACTATTGGGTTGTTTAATACGTACGGAGGTAATTGGAACCATCCTCATTTCAAAGCAGTTTACAAAGCCTCGAAACTTTGTAGTGCTTTTGATTTAGATTTAGCTTTGATTGGCTTTCCTGAGATTAGTTCTGATAAAATTATTAAAGAAGTCAATAAAGAAATGAGAGTCACTAAACATGATTTTTTGGGAGAACTTTTCTACTTGAAAAGAATCTTTTTTTTTGAAACTGATATCGATGAATCCTTAGTTGGTCATAAAGTAATCACGACGTCCAATCCAGATAATAACAAAACAAAATTACCAAGTGGAAAATTATGTATGATTATGGGCTTGGGGCCTAAAGGATTGCCCCAATCCTACATCAAGAAATCAAAATATCATTTTGAACTCACAGGATCTAACGTAGCATTTGAGACAGGAATTGCAATGGGTGCTATATCATCTGAATTAGGATCTCTAACATAAATTTTAGAATTCAAAAGTATCTAATAATACACTTCCAATAAGAGTCTATGTCAGATTGCCTTTTCTGCAAAATTAGAGATGGAGAAATTCCGGGAGACATTGTTTATGAAAACGAACGCGTTTTAGCTTTCAATGATATAAATCCAGTAGCTCCAACTCACATTCTTATAATTCCCAAAGAACATATTTCTACACTTAATGATTTAGAAGAAAATCATACGCAAACCATGGGAGAATTGTTTCTAGTAGCAAAAGAAATAGCCTCAAAAGAAGGCTTTTCAGATTCAGGATACCGAACAGTTTTCAATTGTAATGAACATGGTCAACAAACAGTGTTTCATATTCATCTTCACCTAATTGGTGGAAGACAAATGACGTGGCCTCCTGGTTAATCTCGAATTAATCAAAAAAGGGACACATACGCAAACCCATCAAACGGTTGAAGCCGACGG
>CAZWJS010000063.1:0-3140 GCA_964634895.1 uncultured archaeon
ACAATACCTCTATCTAATACTATAGATTCTCTATTGATAGTAGTCCATTTTTTGTAATCATCTGCATCTAATTTCTTTTTGAGTAATGTTAATTGAATAACTCCAGTAATATCCCTTAATTGTAGAAAAGCAATTCCTCCTAAGTTGCGAGTATCTTGCAACCAGCCACACATCGTTTGCTCTGAACCAAAGTCAGAATCTACAATTTCCCCACATTTTCGTGTATATATCATATTTAATTTATAGGATACCTAAGTATTGCAGCCAGCCCTCCAAAAGCTTTCTGTAAAGATACACCTTCCTCACTATCGGTTGATATAATTATAACTTCAGATTTGCTTTTATCGGCCATTTCACCTAATCTTTTTACTAGCCCTTCCTCCATATTAGGCATTTTTTCTAACCCTTCCGATATTAAAACTTGTTCTGTAGCACCCATCTCTAATGCCATTTCAACTTGTTTTAATCCATAAGTTGCCAATTTACCTTTTGGTGACAAGACTTCTTTCATAAATCTATCCATAATATTCTTTTCCTTAATTAATTGAATTTCAGTTAGTCTTCCAGCCCCTCTAGTGACAAGTTCCCTTAGACCAGTTTCATCAGTATATCCTGTGTCAAAAGTATCAATTACAATTTTATTTAATTCGTGATTAAGATAATCTTTGCTTAAAAAATAATCTTTAGTTGCACCTGGTCCTCCTATAAGTATACCCTCTATTTCATTTCCAAGGAAGCAGTCTGTAGCTGAGGCACCTACTTTTTTGTACCATTCATGAGCTGCTTCTTCAATTAATCTCTCAAATCTTCTTTTAGACTGCCCTCCTTTTCCATGTTTTGATGGCACTTGTGAAAACATATGTTTTAGAGTACTAATAGTAGCGCCTTTCAATAATCCCAAGGCAGCTTCGGAACGATCAATTACAATCAAGCCAAATTGTATTCTAGTTTCTCCTAACCCTTCAAGAGGCTCTAGGAAAAAACCTGAATCGCACCTATAAAGAAAGGTAGGGATAGGTTCTGGCGGTACCACTACTTCTTGAACCATTGTAGTTTGATTTCCTCCTTTTGACACGTGTCCTACAAAAAATACCATTCCATTCTCCGGCGGATTTTTGTACAATTTCAACCGAGACATAATGGATTCAATTGCAGCACTCACATTCTTCCTAGTAGACTTAGATTTTATGTTGGCAGATTGCGAGGCTTCATTACGAAGATAAGATTGAACATCATATATTTTTCTTTCTGGAGGGATATACAAACTAACTAATTCGGTTGCATGACCTTTGTAATTTCTTATTCTTTCAAGTGATTGCTTGAATTCATATTTTTGTAATGATTCGGAGGTCACAATAGTATGTAATGAAAGACCTTTTTATGTTCTTGGCCTCAAAGGTTTCCTTCTATATTCTCTTCAGTATAATCAATATCAAGTGCATAATAGAAACTGAAATCACTTTCATCTCCCCAGATGCTTGTATAAGCTCCTTCATAATTTCTTGAGCCAATATCCTCTTCTTGATTTGATGTTCTATATTCCCAATTCATCACAAAATAATAAGAACTATACAATAATGAGTTGGAATTTGTATAAATTTGTTCACTACCCAATCCAGTCCACGTTTTAGACACCAAATTAGTTTCTTTATAATTTTCACCTTGAACAAAATTTTGATAATGGTCTTTGTTAACTATGAAAAATTCAAAATTACATGAGTTTCCTGCACATCCAACATTATCAGATCCCGCTAAAACGTCAATTCCAATTTCTACTTTAGCATTAATAAACCCAATTTCGCATGCATAAAACCCTTCCTGATTAATATCAACGGGTTCAGTCTCCCTTAATGTTTGAATTTGTGTTTCAAAAGAATTATAACTATCAAGTTTGTCATAATCATTGCAGTAATCAAGTCTATAATCCATCAGATATCCTGTTTTTGGTATGGCGATGACTAATATCATTATTGTAACAATTATAGTCCCAATGTTCGTTGTAAGTTTCATTTATTAATTCTCCTTATCCTGTTCTTTTATCATTTCTTTCGCCCTTATTTGCATTTCTTCATCTGCGTAGGGTATTACTTCTTCACTTTCCTTTTCTTCCTCTATTCCACGAACAGCAGATCTTACTGAGGTACGTCTTGCAGCTTTCTCTTCAACTCTTTCAATAGTTTTGTCTTGTCTTCTTAATAGTGATACTAAAATATTAAGAAGTAAACTAAAACCAAGTAATTTAAGACTTACATCGAAACCAACTTTTGCATATTGTCTAAGTACCGGTATGTTTACTGTATCAACTAATAAAAACAGCATAAATGTAAATATTAAAAACTTAAGATTTGCTTGGAATATTTTATCTGAAAAATTTGGTTTATTTTTATCAGACTCTTTTCCTTCTTTTTGGACTCCAAAGGTTGGTACTAATCTCCATAATAAATATGGCAATATGAAAACTAATACGAAATCTCCGATTTGTCTTTCAAGAGTGAGCATCATCCACGCAGATTGCCCAATTGCTCCTAGTAGTCCATATAGAAGTAAATAGTTAAGGGAAAAAGTAATGATAGGTACTGCAGCATTAATAACAATTCGTTCCTTTGAAATCTGAAAACTAATGCCCTTCAACAGGGCCATTAATCCCACGTATATCATACATGAGCCAAGGAATGCTGTGAAATCTAAATCGAACATAAATAATACTATTCCACCCATCATGATGAATACTAAACCAAATACTGCGAAACTCAGGGCCCATTGTTTCTTTGTTTCAGCTATGATAACTTCTATTTCTTTTTCTTCTACAATTTCTTCTTCAGTTTGTTCATTATTTATATCTGAGATATCATTTTCACTATCCCTTTGTGATAGTTTTTCACTTGCGACCCCCTCTAAGAGATTTCCAGCTTCATTAGCAACTTGAGTCCGATCTGGTCTAGCTAATAAAATAGTTAAAGATACAATTAATATAGCACCTAAAATAAGCCAAAAATATAATTCCATTAAGTAATTCCAGCCACTAAAGTAGGATAACACTATGCGGTAGTAGGAGGTAGATATAACAATCTACCTCGTTATTTTTTTCGAAATCAATTTAGCGCTAGGCAGCCAACCCTAAATCTTAGGAGGTGATCCAT
>CAZWJS010000064.1:0-3127 GCA_964634895.1 uncultured archaeon
GCGCTGCGCAGACGCTACTGAACCTATCTTATTCGGGAATAGCTTTCCACATGCTGTAAATGCCAAATATCAAAATTCCGAGGCCTGTTAGACATCCTGTGGCTCCTGCGGCAAACCAAGCGTCAAAGGGGCCATTCTCCCAAATTATCATTGCTGCAAGACTTAACAAAGCTAAAATTGTTCCGGCTGCCATAATCAAAGCTGGACCATCTGTAGAATCTGTTTCTTCTGGTAATTTTTCCCCTTTTTCTCTAGCTTCAAATACCGATGACATTCCATCTCTGTCTTTCGCCTTTTCAAAGGCCCGATAAGCCTTATCCAATGATAACTCCCATTCTGAACTATTTTTTCTTATATGTGAAGTTAAATCAACTCGACACCAAGCAGCTTCAACCGATACGCCAGCCTTGTCAAAAAGACGGATTGCTTCCCGAAGATCTTTGGCTGGATTATCAGACCATCCTTTGACTGTGGCCCCATATCTCAGTAAATCGCCACAAGACGCGGGATCTTTTCGCCTCATCGTCTCTATTGCAGAGCGCCAGACTGTTTCGTCTTGAAATGCCCGATCCATCAATTCTCTATCTTTTTGAGATTGAGCCATTACAATCAACAATAGTTCCAATGCAATGGTCTATGTGATATATTGCATTAGATTTAATAAGGTCTAATAATGGCTCATCAAATGAATGAGGATGAATCTGAGGAAATTACACTCTCCGAAGATGAAGTGACCGAACTGGACCAAGGTGATGATTCACTATTGAAAGACACGATGGGTTATGCTAAAAAAATATACTACAGAATTATGTTTGGTATTTATTTTAGTTTCTGTTTTCTACTAGCTCTCAGTTTTAATATGACTGATCTTTATAACCCTTCACTAATCGAATTATTACTTTTTTCTCTTCTTTTGGCTATGGGTTTTGCAATCCTCTTGCCAATTTTTATCATTGTTTCTGGTTTTGCTTCAGGAGGATTGTCTTACCTAATTATTGCACCAATTAGTTATGCAATACTTAATTCTAGTACTAAAGGTATAATGAAAATCCTTGGGTTTGACATGGATTTACTTTTTCCTAATCTTATTGGAAAGACCGGTTATGTTTCAAAACGCAATTTTTTTGGCGATAAATCAAAATACCCTTTTAGCGCCATAATTAACAATACTGGGCTTTACGAAGATAGTATTTTTTACAAAAATTTATTTTCAGTTAGATCTAATGAAATGTTAGAAATTGGTATGCGAGTGGAAGTAACTCAGGATGATAAATGGTCTTTACTTTCAATCATAAAGCACCACCCAACACTTGCTGTAGTTCCAATTCCTGATGAATATAATGTAGAAAGTGATGAAAAAGTGTTAGAAAGTCCTGACGGTGCTCGTATTTATTTAAGAAGTGAAAGTCAAGAATCCTTAGAACTAGAGGCAAAACTTGGAAGGCGTTGGATAATGCTTCAAATAGGCCTTGTTTTTTTGGCTGCCTTCTTAGTTATTTCTGGTTTTTATTACTCGGCTACTTGTTTTTTATCAGATCCTCCTCAATGTAATACCTTGATGGATGGGGTTCCCTTCTTTATCCTATCTTTCATCTTACTAACGGTAGCCATTAGAACCGAATTTAGAAGGACGCTTCCATCACAAGAATCTTTAGAAAAAACAAAATTTGAGGCTGCTAGTTCTAGAAAAGTTAACAGGAGGATGGCTGTTTTATTCGTTACTTTTTCATTATTACTTTCTTTCGCATGGTACGATGAAAACACCGATGGCCCAGATAGAGAGTATATTGATCTCACTAAAGATTGTAATGAGATGGTTGTTGGTCCAGATGTTAATTTAGTTGGGGCCGACTTTTCAGGAATGTATTTGTATGGCTGTGATTTATCAAACCGGGATTTGACTGGTGCAGATTTCTCAGGTGCTCACTTGAAATGTGTTGATTTCTCTAATTCTATTTTAGTAGGAGCCAATTTTGGTGCTACTACTTATGTTGATTTGTATGGAGATACTGTTTACCGAGAGAGCCCCGATATATGGGGTGTCACTTTTGATAATGCCGATTTAAGTGATGCAAATTTCAATGGTACTGGATACCGGACTGTTGATCTCCCTTATTACTCGGCGGTCCCTGATATTCCTTGTGAATGGGAAAGTATTTCGTTTAGAGGAGCAAATTTAACAAATGCAGACGTGGATGCTTATTTCTCAGGAAATTTTCGGTCAAGGGGTAATGAGAAAGTAATCTTTGATAATGCAATACTTGATAATGCTAATTTTGTAATGCCGACCTCATCCAGATATTCACATGTCAGTATGGTTAACGTTTCTTTTATTGGAACGAATATCTCTACCACTCTGCCACCAGGAACTAATCTTTCGCAGAGCAATATGTCGGAGGCGAACTTTATTTATTTCATCGCTCTCGACCTTACTTCGTGCCCATTATCTTTGCCAGAGAATTATGGCTGTGTGAAAATAAGGGATAAGAAAATGATTGCTGGCCCATCAATGAACTTTTCGAATAAAGAGATTAATCTTTGGTATGTGGGGGCAATCAACAATGATTTTTTTGGGACTAATTTTTCTGGTTTATATCTTCCCAATTCTATTTTTCAGGGTGTTAGTCTTACTGGCAGTAATATGAGCAATACGAATCTTTCTAATTCTAATTTCTCTTATAGTCATAAAATATATAATATAGAGTATTTAGGATATCTCAATTATATGGACTACGATGAGGAGAATCAGTCATATATCGTTAATGTCCTAGAAGAATGGGGTGTTGATAATTTTTCAGATCTTAAGTCCCTTTGGTCTGCTAATTTAACGGATGTTAACTTCACAGGATCTAATTTATCTTATTCGGACTTCTCTTATTCCAATATGACTGGTGCAAATCTGAAAAATGCGGATTTGACTGGTGTAAAATGGTACTATACTACTTGCCCAGATGGAACTAACAGTGGCAAAACTGGCAGTTGTAACGTTACGTAGCTGTCCATAACCTTATACTATACGGATATAGTGCGTATCATGTACTACAGAATCAATATCATCTCGTTTGATGCCAACCGAAAAGACGAATACATGGCCTATTTCGACTCTGTCAGAGATCGGATTAAGGCA
>CAZWJS010000065.1:0-3107 GCA_964634895.1 uncultured archaeon
ATTTTTGCTGGAGCAAAAAATGTAAGAGAATGTGTTTTATTTCCAAGAGATAGGATCCGAATGACTCCATAAATGAGCCAAGCGTCAGAAATTCGTAAAGCTGTTGGCTGGATTTTAGCTATAATTGGCCTCATACAATTCATAGTTTTCCTTATCATTGGTCTCTATTCTTTGTTATTACTTCCAATAATATTTCTCATTATTGGTGCTATTTTAATTGGGGTTACCATCAATGAAGATAAAGAAAATACCACGGTACAACCTGAGTTATCGTCCCTAAATACTGAAACTAAAACTGATGACGGACCTATATCACATAATAGTGAAGAATATCGTAGGTGGAAAGAAGGAAAATAAGTGGTGGGTCCGCCCGGATTCGAACCGGGGATCTCCGCCATGTCAAGGCGACGTCATAACCAACTAGACCACGGACCCAGAGAGATTCTCCAGTTAGGCCCGTTTTAAATAACTTCCAATTTATTTCCAAGTCCAGTTCTAGTTGAAATATCTTCTAGTATTTCTAAATAATCCGATGGTTTACTATCTATTAAACTTTGAACAAGTGATTTCAACGTTTTACCAAGAGCTTGTTCTTCTTTACTATATTTCCAAGCTCTGCTTGAAGTAGCATTAAGACACATTAAAATAGCCCACGACACAGATTTGGTCATGTTATTATTTGAACTATAATCATCTATAAATCTAATAGCTTTATTCTTTTCACCTGCCTTAAGGAGTCTAACGACTTTATCCAGATTTTTAAGGGGCTCACTCAGGGATGCAAATCTAGGATAATCCTTTGTTAGACTATCACTAATTATCCGATTGTATAATTCCCTAAGAATTTCATGCCCATTGTCACCATTATAATTATTTGATGATTCAGATAAGATTTTATCTGCCAAATTTTGACCTACTGAATCCCACGTATAGTCTACAAAACTAGAAAAAGTTGCTTGATTTAGAAAGACTGAGTCATTCAACTCTGATAAAATATCTTCAAGAATTTCTTTATCAATGTTATTTGTTACTAACTTTGAGGATAAATCTTCCTGCTCTATTATTTCATTCCCTATTATAAAATATATTCCATCATAATCCCTTATTTGATCTTTCTGGTAATCAAGAATTCGGTTCCATAATTGAGAATCTGTTTCCTCTCCTTTCCTATATTTTTCAAATATCCCAAATGGAAGTTCATTCACAGCATCTGTAAGAGGAGTTATAGCATCCAAAGAAAAATCTGAATCAGGATCAAACGCCACTTGATTTCTTAAGAAAACACTATAGCTATTATCTTTATTTCTTGAAACCCGTTTGCTAGGGATTGTAATTGATTTTTTTATTGATTTACAATTAATTACTAAACCAAAATCTAGGTTGCTTTGCTCCTTCAATTTTAAAATAGAACAAACTTCATTCCACAACTTTTTAGGATAAGAGGGCTTATTTCCTGTACAAATAAGCCCTTCTTCTAAGGCATACAAATACAACTTATGTTTTTTTACATAATCTAAATGCGAAAATCTAGACCACAAACGGCTATGATGATTTTGAACACCAATAAGTTTCTCTTTAGAGATTCCAGAACCCCTCAAAACATAATTTACCTCTCCATGCGGAAACCGAGCTATTGCCATAACTGGCGCACCTGAATCCAAAATTGTCAAAGAAGCGGCATATGCTTTAGCTAATTGATCTTTTGGCCTAGGCCCAAAAAATCTTGAAAGAAAAGTTGGAGGATTTTCATACTGCTCTTTAGCAAGATTCAATTCACTCCTAACCTTATCATATATTTTTTCCGCTTTACTAGAATTTACTATTTTAGGAATCAGAATAAATGGATCCTCTCTCAAATTTTTCAACCTTCCTAATAACTTTTTTTGTTCTGACCGTGCTGCCGTCTTAGTACCTCTCAATCTTGCCTTACGCTTTTTCAAATTATAACCTCAATTTATCCCTGACTTTATCAAAGAAACTTTCGTCAAATCTTACTAATTCTATAGGATCGTCAGATTTTCTAAATTCTAATTTGTCACTCTTTTTGATCATAATCTCATCCTTTCCATCAATCACCATAACGGCTTCGGGATGACCTGTTATTCGTGCTGTAATAGGATATTTTGAAGGAACAACCAGCGGTCTAGCTCCAATGCGATATGCTGCCATCGGAACAACAATATGAGACTCCATTGTAGGATAAAGAATTGGGGAGCCCACTGACATTGCATAACTTGTTGAACCAGTAGGTGTTGCGATGATTAAACCATCACCTCGAAAACTATCTGCAACCGAACCATCTATTTCAATCTCAAATCCTTGGATTTTAGCTACTCTAGAAGAATGTAAAACGACCTCATTAAGGGCAGTCCCAACACACAAATCGTTAATGAAAGCATCTATTCTATTTAGTTTTTGCAGCTCATAATTTTTCTTTTCTAGTCTTTTAAATGCCTCAAAAAGATTATCAGAATGTTCTACTTCTGTAAGAAAACCAACGCCCCCACAATTAATTCCAAAAACGGGTTTATTCAAATTATCTAAAATATAAAGTAAAGTTCCATCGCCCCCCAAAGAAATAATCATTTCTCCTTCCAAATTACTAATTGGATTACCTTTTAAACCCACTATTTTTGCAGATTCTTCCTCGATATCAAAATCCTTCAAAAAACCAATAACCTTGGTCAAGATTTTTTTAATCTTTGCTTGTTTGGGGTTTGCTACAATCGAAAATTTCACAGGCTCTTATCGAATAGTTATTATTAAGGTAGGCTTGAATTGGAAATAATGAAGTTGGGTGCTCACGTAAGCGTTGCAGGTGGACTGCAGAATGCAATTCCTTGGGCATTAGAAATAGAAGCCGATACTTTCCAAATGTTTAGTAAGAATCAAAGGCAATGGATTGCTAAACCACTTACAATTGAAGAAATAAAAGGATTCAAAGAACCGCTAGCAAAAACTGAACTGGGTCCCTTGATGATTCACGACTCTTACTTGATTAATATGGGTAGTCCTGATGGAACCAAAGGAAAAAGGGCTCAAGTTGCATTCCTAGAAGAATATCATCGTTGTGAAGCTTTAGGTGTTGCATATCTTAATTTCCATCC
>CAZWJS010000066.1:0-3030 GCA_964634895.1 uncultured archaeon
CTTGTTTGGAGGAAAAAAGCTAGTGACAGAGATTGATAAGAACTTCATGAGCACATACCAGAAGGTAGCCACTCATGATGGTGATTCCGAACCAATACAGATTTGGGCCAAGGATTCAGATTCTTATGGTGGTATCGGAACAAACAAACTTGGGATCTGGGGAAGTGTTGTAGCAGTTGATTTTGACATATGTGTTGCTGATGGGGCTTGTGTTGATGCTTGTCCAGTTGATGTTTTTGATTGGATTGATACTCCAAATCACCCTGCTTCTGAAACAAAAGCGGTCGGAGCTAGAGAACCAGATTGTATTGTTTGCAGAGCTTGCGAAGAAGTATGCCCCGTAGATGCAATTCTGATTACGGACCCCGGAGATATAGGATCTGGAGACCAAACTAAAAGCGTACAGAAGGAAGAAACGACTGATGAAATACCTGCTGAAGAAAAAGCTGAGGCTCCAGTGACTGTTGCATCAGATAATGCCTCTCTTTTCTTTCACAAACCAAATAAATGGCTCAACAGAGCAAAAGATGTTCTTGATAAAGAAGAATTGCCTTCTACAGGAATTGAAAAAGCAAAGGATATGTTTAAGGATTTAAGAAAACAAACATTAGATGCACTTCCACGAGGCAAGGATTACATAGCCTTAGTTGACAACGAAAAATGTATTGGTTGTACTCAGTGTGTCTACTTCTGTAATTTTGCTTCAATAGATATGATTACATGGGATTTGCAAGCTAGAACGTCACAATTTGAATCAAAGAAAGCCTTGATTCTCGATGATACTTGTACCGGATGTACTCTGTGTGCATTTGCTTGTCCAGTTGAAGCCATAACTATGGAAAGTAAAACTTAGAAATCCTCAATATGGATTTGTACAATTCGATTATCTTAGCAATATGGCTTTGTGTTGTATATGCTATATGGGCTGCTACTGCATCAGGCGACCCTGGATATGGACAAGCTGCTTTTTTTACTGGAGGAATATTGGCGCATTTATATCTCCGAAAAAAGAAAATAGAGAGACCAGCAACCGGCAAAAATGATATAAAAATACCTAATGCAAATTTCTCTGTGGAAATTCCTGATGAAGGTGATAAATATTATTTTAGTGAAAAAAATTATCGAAAAATAATATGGTTAACCACAATTTTCTCCTTAATAGCCATTAGTTTCTTTATAGAAACTCTAACTTACCAACAAGACTACTTATTTTGGGGAATTGTCTCACTAATATTAGGTCTTATTGTGTTCATCATTCCAATTTTTATACCAATTAAAGATGACATAGAAACTTTAAAGAAGAGAGCTGAAAAAGAAAGAACGAAGGCTTGGCGTAAAGGTAAATTTAGCCAGTCTGATGAGGAAGAGTGAACAAGATATTAAATGAAGTATTGGAAAAAATAAAGCCAGATAAGACTGAAATCAAAAAAATTTCTCTAATTACAAGAAATCTCATAGGGAAAGTTAATGAATTTGGTGCTGAAGCGTTAATTGTAGGTTCTGTTGCAAAAGGTACAAATCTCAAAGGAGCCGATATTGATTTATTCCTAAAATTTAGTACTGATATTAATCTAAAAGAAACTGGATTGAAATTAGCTCGAAATATATTACCTGATGGAAAAGAACTATATGCACAACATCCCTATCTTAGAGGCGAAATTGACGGAATCGGTATCGATATCGTGCCTTGTTATTCCATAACTAATTCTACAAAACCAATATCCGCAGTTGATCGAACGCCTTTTCACACTAAATGGGTAAATGAACATGCTAAGGGAAAAGAAGATGAAATTCGTTTAACTAAACAATTTTTAAAAGGTGCCGGAGCTTACGGTGCTAATGCTGCAATAGGTGGATTCTCAGGATATTTAGTAGAAATTTTGTGCATAAAATACGGCGGTTTCAAAAATCTTATTGAAAAAATGGCTGATTGGAAACCTCCTGTAATATTAGACAAAATGGAAAACGTTCAAGAATCTGCAATCATGATTAAAGATCCAGTTGACTCAAAGAGAAACGTAGCTGCAGGAGTTACGTTGAAAGGATTAGGTACTGCTATATTGGCATCAAAAGCATTTATTCAAAAACCTTCTATAGATTTCTTTTTCCCAAGAAAAAAGACGAGAAAATCTAAAGGTGTTGTAACCACCATACTTGTCCCATTACCCAAAGGGAATGATGAAACATTATTGCCATGGCTACAAAGACAAGGGAGAAAGATTTACAAAGCTGTGAAAGATTTTGAACCAATTGCATGGAATGCTAATCTAGCAGATAAAGGATTTATTGTGCTAGAAACTGCAACAAATGAATTGCCTGAGATTGTGCCGCACGTAGGTCCTGCGCCATGGGATAATGGCGCCCTAGAATTTCTAAAGAAATATCCAGATGCGTCGTTAATGGATGATAGACTAGAAATCGGAAAACCTCCAAGATATTCAAAAATTAAAGAGGTAGTCAAAGAATTATTGCCTGAAGCTGAAGTAAAATTTGGATTAGAAAAAGGTGCTGAACCTGTAGAACGCGTTCCTTGGTTAAATTAAACAAAATTTGGGTAATTGGGGGCCGAAGCCCCCGACTTACCATTTGAACAAGGACATAGCCCTTGCTCGGGTTTAGTGACTAACTCTATGCTTGTAGAGTTAAATCGTAACCGATTACGTCACCAGTAGGCTCGAATTTCAAACGGAATGAGTAATCAGTGATTCCGCTTTCTGCTTCCAAGGCTGAACCGGGTTCACCTGGAGTAGCTTCAAACTTGTCACCTGGACTCAATTTACCATTGAAATCGTTGTCAACGAAAACTACAGCTTTACCGTTTCCAGCATAGTAGCCATAGACATCGGAGACTAAGCCATCAGTCTTAGTGTTTCCTAAGGTATCCAATAGATACCAGTGTACTGAGTTTACGGAAACTTGTGGGTTAATCTTGACAATCTGAATTGTCCAGACGCCACTTCCGTCTTCGCTTGCTATCATACTGCCTGTTGGTGCGTTCTTGGTTGTACCACCAAGGAAACTGCTAGCCCA
>CAZWJS010000067.1:0-2951 GCA_964634895.1 uncultured archaeon
AGCATGTGGAAAGCTATTCCCGAATAAGATAGGTTCAGTAGCGTCTGCGCAGCGCAATGACGGCAATCAGCAGAAAAGCAAGGGAACGCATTGTCATACCCAGATGTCGAAATTAATAAGCGTTCTCTTTGTTCAGTATTGAAAATAGATAAGTAACAATGTATATTCCGCTTCATGAAGCAAGTCGTTTTTGCAGTTTTTTTGCTAGTAATGACTTCTCTTACGAATTGTCTGTATGAAGGGGATTCTTTTGTTGAATACGATATAGATGCTGCCAATCAGGTATGGGAGCAATACGATGAGCATTTTTACGTTAAAAGAACTCTTGCAAATAATGAATCTATTGACATTGCTGATAAATTAATCAATAGCAATGAAATTTTTCTCTTCAAATATTGGGATCCATTCATCTATGATGAAGATAAATTGGACTGGTCTGAAGATCCTTTCGATGATAAAACTTGGCAATTCTATTTCCATAGTCTACGAATGGTGAGTTACTTGATTAATGCATATGAGCTGACGGGCGAATTAGCATATCTTGAGAAGGCACGATGGTTTATCGAAAGTTGGATTGAACACAATCCAAATCCATATCAACAGGCAAGCGAAAGAGCATGGGACGACCATAGTACAGCCAATAGAATCACGACATTTATCTATTTCTGGGATTATTATCGAGACTCACAGATATTTGACAATGATTTTGCCAACGAATTTCTCAACATGTTGAGAAAACATGGTGAATATACTGCAAAAGAGGAGAACTATTCTTGGGGCAAAAATCACGGAATTTATCAAGATAGGTCATTAATGCAACTAGCTGTATTTTTCCCAATTTATGAAATAAGTGATGAGTGGTATGAGACTAGTGTCTCTAGACTTTCAGATCATTTAACTGAAGATATTACTCCCTCTGGAATACATAAAGAGCAAAGCACATCTTATCATAAATTGGTATTAACTCTGTTTATGAGCATTTCGAAGTTTAATGATTATTACAATATTACTAATGATGAATTAACAACTGCAATTTACAAAATGCAGGAATATTTGGTGCACCTTGCTAAACCTGATGGAACAATTCCATTAGTAGGAGATTCAGTTGGCGACTATGTCTTAGGATACCCTGATGATCAAATCATCAATGAATATCTTCTATACTCTTCTAGTGATGGAACTAAGGGCGTGAAAATAGGTCAAGATAGTGTTGTCTATGAGGATGCAGGAATCGCGATTTTCAAGAATGATTGGGAAGAGTCACCCCCACTCTACTTTGCATTATTTGATCGATTTCATATGGTTACTAAACACAAGCAATGCGATGATTTGTCATTTGTTTTGACAGTACAAGATACAGATTATTTTGTAGATTCAGGGAAATATAACTATGATGAAAAAGATCCCTATCGGGTTTTCGTGCGAAGTGTTTTTGCCCATAATTCAATTGTAGTGGATGATGAATCTTATGATATAAACGACAAGGAGAATGTTGGTAAAACAGATATTGAGCAATTTGAGATTAATTCTGATTACAGTTATGTAAAAGCGAGTCACACATTATACGATGGAGTGAAAATCACAAGAACTGTTATATTTTTCAATGACGGAGCAGCATATTTCCATGATGAAATCAAGACTGATGAAGAACACGAATATACACAGATCTTCAATATAGGTGAAGATGTAAATGTGGATTATTCAGATACTACAAATGTATTCTTATCTAGTAAGATAGATAATACTAGTTTGACATTAAAACAGCTGAATGATTTTTCGGAATTCGATTACTACCATGGTTCTACTAATCCAATAATGGGTTGGCAATCTACAGTTTTCAATGAGATTAGTCCAATCTCTTCAATAAGTTATCATCAAGAAGGGAAAGATGTTTCTTTCCATACAGTTATCAATATTGAGTCAAACATTATTGAAGTTGATAATTTTCAAGACGGCGATACCGATGTTTATGTTTTTGAGTTTGATGATAATCGAACGGAAAGAATCGAAATAAAGTAGGTTTTACAAGTGGGTCACTCCACAACAACATAGTGATTCAGTACTATTATCTGGCATTTACAGCATGTGGAAAGCTATTCCCGAATAAGATAGATTCAGTATTGAAAATAGATAAGTAACAAAAATTTCATTATTTCTTTTTACGAACTGAATTATGAGTTCTCACAGCTCTTAGCAAAACATCACCACCGAATTTGTATCCTAATCCAATTGTTAAAGCTAATTGAAATAAAATTCCAGTAACAAAAAAAGCAATTGTAATAATAAGTAAACCATTTCCGAGATAATCATCATCAGCCGTCATGCTTAGAAAAAAAGTTATGCCTGCAGTGATGTACATAAGGACAATTCCTAATAAATAAGGTAAAACTCCACTTATTACACCAAAACCATAATTCACAGCTTCATCAACACTTATCTTCCATTGATTCTTTTTTTTAGATGTTTTAGGTTGAACTATGGAATCAACTTCGTGTACAGTTATAGTCTCAGCCTCATGAAGCGTAACAGATTCAGCTTGCAATACTTCCTCCGGTTCATCATCATTTTTTTGAGATTCACTCTCCTCGCGACTCCATTTTTTATCATCACCCATGTTGTATTACCGGTTCTTAAGATATAATCTTTTCGTTTTTGAGATTAATAGGTTAGATTCATATCACTCCACAATAACATAGTGATTCGGCATTGAAAATAGATAAGTAACAATGTATGTTCCGCTTCATATGAGCAAAACCTACTTGGTAATATTTTGTTTGCTTGCTACGTCCCTGGCCGGATGCTTATCTGGGGATACAGGTACAGACGTTATTCCGTACGAACCTGGGAGTGCAACACTAATACAATCGGAATGGACAATGACAGAACATAACGTATATTTTCAACAATTTACAGCACCGAGTACTGGTGAGTACACTGGTATGACTATCATT
>CAZWJS010000068.1:0-2551 GCA_964634895.1 uncultured archaeon
GGAATTTAAAATTAACAGGCATACCATCTAACAGGCTTCCTCGTTGATTACACAACAGACTTGGTAGTACATTATCAAGTCCAAAAAAACCCGACACAAGAGTATCTTGTGATTTGGCTATATAAATTTCTTCATCATTTTTAACCAGTTCTTGAGGTTCTTCATTTTTGTAACATGAAAACAAGAGGATTACTGTAAATAATTTAAATAGATTTCTCATCAAGGCACTTTCAATTGTTAATTCACACAAGAAGAAACAATATTTAAGAATAATTTTAAAAAAGATTTCATTTTAGCTCTTTTAACTTAGACCTGAATTTAGCTAAAAAGTTTTACTACAAAATTTGGAACTTACTTGGCGACTACAATTACGGCATTCGACTAACTCAGGCATTTTCTACATTCAATCCAAATAATCTCTGATTCTGATTCATAGATATTGCAGTCTATCAAATGTTACTTCAACGACCAAAACCTTCAAAAATCATAGCCATGATAAAACCAAAAAATAAAGCAATCATCAAAAAGATTCCTAAAGCACTCAAAATCAAAAAACAACCCCAAGCATTTTCTTGGAAATTTGCATACTCATTGAAATGTAAATCCATAAAATCACTTTGAGGGGCCAAATCATCTTAATAGCGACAAACATGACTCCAGCTGCTATAATCACACCTATAAGAAAACCAAGACCAGCCATGTTTATGCACTCTCTACATTCAATCCAAATAATCTCTGAAGCCAAGTTCGTTTGGATTCAACTAATAATTTCTGATTCTGATTCATTGACATTATTATCTGTTGATTCTGATTCTGTTGTTGTAAAAGTTCATTGATTTGACTATCTTTTATTTCAATTACTGGCAAGATTCAAGGCTGTGTTTGCACCTGAATAAACCACAACACCTAATCGAAGACATGCGCCGCAATCGTTCCATATTCGCCCGTATTCGCGATGTTTTCGTTCCGTCTAGTAGGCTATCTGATCACTTCCGATGCGATGCAAATCTATACCAACAAGTGGTAAAGTGGATTTATTTTATAAGATCCTTTCTGGCATCGAATGTGTTGACATCTATACCTGACAAAACCCAGTTTTCAAACAGAGTCTTGGTGATATTGATTTTCTTCGAGTGATTCTGCCAGAAAATCGAAATTGTAGTTTCCATCAGCAGTTTTCCAACGACCAACTGAATCTGGTCTCACAATTATCCGTGCCAATGGCATACCAAGGAAATCTTCTAGGCGTTCAAGTGTTTCTTCCTGTTTAAGAATAAAATCTTCAAAACGCACGACAATGTAATTTTTGGGTTTTGGAGTTGATTTCATCAACTCATACTGATACAACCAAGAAATAGCCCTTCGCTTTCTAACATCATCTGTTAATGGATAGTCAATTCCAAAATCGCGAAGATCATCGGTTTTATGCCCCCCCAAGATACAGTCTCTGGGATCCCGTATCCAATGAATATATTTTATGTCGGGAAACATTCGTATAATCCAAGGATATGCTAGCGTAGTTTCTGGTATTTTCCATCCACGATGGGTCGATTTATCAGCTAGTACATCAGCCAAGTTCAGATGACTTGGAAGTACATCAGCCAAATAGGTATTAATCAGTTCCTTAAATTCTGGATCGATCTCCATTTTATGCAATTGTTCAAAATCCCATGACAGATCACCATTTAACTTGACATATTTGGCTAAAACTCTACAGGCGTCGTACATAGCTTGTGGAGGCAATTTATCCCCAGCTCGGTTTAGCTTTGAGCCCATATTAACACCGCTAGCATACAAAGTATGCGAAATTGCACGTGTTCCCGAGTGTCCACGACCTATAATTGTTATTAGAGACATAGGTAAATCTTTATCCTTTATTTAAATAGGTGAATATTTATAAACCTTGATCCACAATTCACCATCAAACGTGTGATCAGTTGACTTTAAGAACTTCTTAAATTGCCCAACCGTAACTTCGGTTGTATCTACCCAAATACTAGGACTTGCATCCGAAACCTTAACCTTCTTAGTAATGGGATTACCCACGCGGTCAAAAGTTGACTTTTCTTTATACTGAGCAGGAACATAAGGCTTTACCAACACCATTTTAGCCCCATCTTTCTTCCAAGTAATCTTCTTAGCCTTGATACCTTTCAGTCCCTTAGCCCTTGAAACAACCAATTCCTTAGCATCTCCAGCACGAACCAAACCCACCAAGACAACCATCATCACTAGGAACAAGATAACAGATTTCTGAACCATCATATCCACCTTCATTCTAAGAGCCTTATTTCACTATACCACAAGCTAAGTGGATCCTGTACTTATACCTTTCCCCTAGCACACTTTTAATCCTACCTGAAGTTAAGACTCACTAACCCATAAACCAATTAACTTAAACCAATGGCAGATCTTGATCTAGGTCTGCCTTTTTTTATGCCCAAAATTAGGAGGAAACTTATGTTTACATTTGGTTGCAGTCCAGTTCTAGACCTCGATAACGCCCGATTATTCGCTCAACAGTTTCAGCTGGAAGAAGACAGACCAACAC
>CAZWJS010000069.1:0-2279 GCA_964634895.1 uncultured archaeon
TTCCAGTTACTTTAAAAACTTTACTGGTCTTTAATATGATCGTAGTGAAAGTAATGATAAGGATGATGATAATAATCAATCATAATCCAGATAAAGTGTTACAGATCTTTTAAAGATAGGAAGAGACTTTGTAGGGCTAGGAGGTAAATTGTTTTACTATCCGTTATTATCATCCAATGCCTACAATAAATTACCATCTAACAACCGACATTGAGATAACAAAAGATAAACTCAAGGATGCTGTCAGCAATTTAGGTATTGATGGTTTTGAATTAGGAAATGACAACAGGACTTGGAATAGAAAACAATTACAGGCTCTGAAGCTTCTACTCTGTAATGTTGTTGAGCAGGGCAACAGAAAGAAAATAATCTTTATTTATTCCAGAGCCAACAAGCAAATCCCAACAGCATTTAATCCTTTTAATATTAGTTACAGTTCCCTGAAAGCTGTAATTGATATGCTTGGTAATGCAGGAATTATTGATCACATCCCTGCTAAACCTAGAAGGCTAGGAGATAAATTAAAAGAAAGCAAAATGTCAGAGTTTACTGTAACTCAACTCACAAAGGATTTAGCTGACTCTCTTGGAATTAAAAAGAATGTGACAGGTAGGAAAGCAATCAAAGAGGAAGCTTCTTTCTTTGTTCGTTTGCGTGATAGGCAAAATAAAAATCTTCTCTTGGAGTATGAGCCTGATCCTTATACTGAATATGTAGATAAGCTGATGTCAGATTACTGCGCCTACTTGAATAAGTTCGCCATACTTTTACCACTAGACGGAAAAGTTGAAGATGAGCAAGGCAATGCAGTTGGGAAACATTATGGATATGAAACTGGAGGAGAACGAATACATCTTTTCAGGAACTTTAGAAATTGGAATCAACCATTAGTCACAAGCAAAGGAGTTGTTCTTGAGGATTATTCAAGGGAGTTTGAAATCCTAGAAATAAAAACCAAAAATCCCAATATGTCTTTTGGTGGTAGGTCTGGATCATTTTGGCAAGGTGCATTGAAAACAGATAGACCATTCACTCTAATGACTTCTAAAACAAAGAAAGTAGATATACCTGCTTCTCACATTAATCTCTGCTACTACAACGCAACAGGAAAATGGTTTCAAGAATTTACCAATAAAGAGTTAATTGAATCAGGTAAACCTGAAGAGGATGCTTATTATCTCAAAGGTATTCATAGAGATATTGTCAAACAATTTGTTCAGATTATGTTTAATGTCAAAGGCAGACCTGCTGCAAGTAGATCCTTCAATAAATGGCTTCGGGAAGAGTGTGATCCTAAATTAGCTGAAGCACATATAAAAACTGGCATAACCAATGTCCATATACTTAATCAGTTGGATGATAGACATTCAGCTATCAAGGATTATTTTTACAAAGGAAAACTTGCAGGTCAGATAATCAGTTGGGAAGAAGTAAATATGATTCATCAACTAGCGTGGGATTTCATACAGAAATATGAAGTTCCAGTTATTACTGTTTATGATGAGATGATCTGCCCTGAATTACACCATCAACTGCTCATAGATTGGTGGCAGGATTACTACCACAGACCTAATTTATATAATGAATATTCACTAATGAATCAGATCCCTTATTTGTAGTAGATGCATCAGTCTTAAACCTACTTCAAACATACCTCTAGAACGCACCAGATTGCTCTCTAAGAAGAGATCTCTTTAAAGGAATAGGTAGGTACTAGGTAACTGACTTTTTGCGTAGCGTGACGTCAGTTTAGCATCTACTTTTAGACTTGTCAAGGTAGCGTGTTATGCTTTAGGTATTGAATAGAGGAGAACTAATATGGATTTTATTATTGATAACTTTTTTGAAATATGGGTAGGTATTATGCTTTTAGGAATACTTGTTGAAGTAGGAAGTATTAAAAATGCTTTAGATGCAAGCATAACCAACGTCGTGACTGCAATTCTGAATTGCTCGTCACCTGCATGATGGCGTTCTAGCAATTCGTTAATTTCAAGCCTGCGTTAGATAAGCTGACTATACTTTCTGTCATACATATCCTTTGTAATTCTCTTTTTTTTCTCTATATCATCAGTGACGGGAGTGTTTTATTATTCTACGTGTCCGAATCTGCTTTCATACATTGCTAGAGTTTTACAACTGCAAAAACTTTTATTGTTGCGGTTTATGACAAGAGAACCCTACTCACCGGCCTTCCCAATAATGGTTTTAAAGATTTGAATAACCCCTCCCCATGTCCGCAAAATGAATGACTGCTAACGACCCAAAGCGGACATTCG
>CAZWJS010000070.1:0-2189 GCA_964634895.1 uncultured archaeon
AGGAATTGACGGTGGTGCCTACATTTCTGTTAAGAATAACGATGATAATCAAAAATTATTTGTGATTGAAATCAGTAACAATGAGTTTCTCTGTAACCATATACATCGTTACTCTGTTATTGCCCATGAATATTTTCATACCTACCAAATGACCTTAAATAGCCATATGAATAAATACGATGACCATCCAACAAGCTTTAAAACCAAATGGTTAATTGAAGGTGCCGCTGCCTCTTTCGAATCACTCTATACTCAACAATATTTTAATATAAATTATTTTCTATCAGGTCAAACCAAAGTTGATTCAGATGCCACGCAAAATCCAAGTATATTTAAAAACTATGATAGCCAAGATAAGGACATTAATTATAGCTCATCTGTATTCCTTGTTTTAGTATTAGTAAAAGAATTGCAATTAGCAGGGCATTCTGAAGCAAAAGCTTTCAAGCTCATTTTCAAAGACTTTATGCAAGCAAACCCTAATAAAAAAACCTGGCAAGATGTATTTCAGACCACATTTAATATGTCTGTAAGTGATTTTCATACTAAAGTCAGTAGCTATAAACCTTCTATCAACACTATTTTACCTAGCACCTCTCTTACTTTAGAATCAATTTTTAACTAATATCCGACCAATCCAAATTCGGTTCTAATTGGGTGCAGATATCCTTCATGGCCCCAAATTGTACTGGGTTGCTGATTATGCTACCATGCCATAACTAGATCTGTTGTATCAGGCATTAATATCAAAAAGCTAAGAGAGGTAAAATAATGAAAAAGCAGATAAAAAGAGTTTCAATAATGCAAACTAGCAAAATTGCGGCTCTTAGTTATCCTGTTTTTGGCCTCATCCACACGGCTATAGGAATATGGATGATTCCACCTTCAAAAGAAACCAACTTCATTCGTATTCTGCTAATATGTATGCCAATAATAATAGGAATCTTTGGGTTTATTTTTACAGCCATTGGTTGTTTGATTTATAATTTTGTAGCCAGTAAAGTTGGTGGTATAGAGTTTATTTTGGAAGATGCAGAGTCTGAATAGGATCTCTAACATTAATTGATTTGTTTCTTGGGGTTGGGATGGAAGAAGTGAGAATAGAGAGTATGTATCTTCAGGAACTTACTTCTATCAAATACAGGCTGGAGATTATACAGATACCAGGAAGATGGTGATTCTGAAGCAGTTAGATTTACAGAATTTTAAAGACCCCATCTTGTGAACATCTAGATAAAAGAAACCACAGCAAGGATTTGGGGATAAAAAGTTCTATAGTCTTATATAGAAGAATTTATCCTCTGTGGTTTCTGTAATGTGAATGTTCAAATTCTCCAATCATCATTCTACCAGGTAGGCCACCTAATATATATGGTTTCTACCTGATAAACACATTCTCCTGCGGTTTCTAATCTTAGGTGTCCAGAGACTTAAGGAAAAGAATCTCTAATGCCTCATCAGGTAACAGCAGAGATCCACAATCTTGATATTCAAGTTTCCGATAAAAGTGCTGTGCTGTCTCATCTGATAAGGTTGATGTCATGACTTGATTATTGCCTCGTTTCTGCATCTCTATCTCCCAAAAATTAACTAACCTTGTTCCAATTCCTTTCTTCCTATAATCTTCTTCAATCCACAACATATTCATAAAAGGAATCTCATCCCAAAAGTAATTGAAGCGTAACCATCCTATATTCTGTTCATTATCTAAAACGACAATAATCTCCGCATCCTCAACTTTCCTTGTTATCACTTCAGGTTGGATATGATGATCTTTATGTACCAGATAGGTATAATCTTGTGAAGCAGCAAATCTAATTTCTATCATTGGGTTTGACCTTCTCTAAAAGTAATTGAAGAGAAAAAGACTGTGGAATATTTAACCTGACAACCTGCACTTTTTTGTTTCTAACGAACACATCATCGGTTCTACAATTAGATATCCAAGCAAGAGTCCATATAAAACCGATATCAGAGACACTGCCATATTAGGTCCAATTGATCCCACGTCGTCCAAGCTTGCTAGCATTGCAACTAGACCAACCATAAACCCCAGACAACCGTATCCAATTGCGCATCTTTTGAGTGCTCGCCAAAAGGCAATAGCACTATCAAGTACTATGCTACCTGCCTCTCCCCATATAGCATAGAATGATGACAGGAAAGATCCTCTAAAACCTATCAACAGA
>CAZWJS010000071.1:0-2184 GCA_964634895.1 uncultured archaeon
GATTAAAGTTTATTAATGCACTTTCAGTGTGAAAAATAAGTATGTTTTCAAGGCGTATTATTTCTCTGCTTGTCGTATTGAGTTTTGTTTCTCAGGCGTTTGTCGTAGTAGATACAGATTCCTACTCATCAGTAGTAGTTGAAGACTCCTCAATTTTAGAAGAATTATCAGAGCAAGATGGGGCCAGAACTTCTCCTTCTAATATTTCAGTTCCATTTACTAACCTTTTGCAAGCAAACTATGTTTCTACAAATGTGATTACGAACGGGAAAATAATGATTTTTATGGCAGACAGTGCTAATAGTACTTATGGAAGTCAAGGCAAGGGCAGTGAATTACATGTGTCAGATGGGACCCTCACTGGAACTTCTTTGCTTAAGGATCTGAATCCAGGTAATGCACATTTACCTAGTTCGAACCTTGGAGCTGGGATGAGTCATGTTTGGTGGAATGATGTTTTGTATTTTCCATTAGATGATGGAACTGATGAACACGGGCAAGAATTATGGAGAACAGATGGTACTGAGAATGGCACATACATGGTCAAAGATATTAGACCAGGTTCACCAAGTTCAGGTATTGGTGGTTTAACACTTTGGGAAGACCACCTCTACTTTACCGCTTTTGATGGAAATCACTCTCTCGGCTATGAATTGTGGCAGAGTGACGGCACTGAAAACGGGACGTTCATACTCAAGGACATTTATCCTGGAGACAGCTTTCAAGATAGTAGTTGGCCACGATATTTTACAGCATTCAATGACAAACTTTACTTCCAAGCCACAGATGAAGAACATGGTACAGAGCTTTGGACTACAGATGGTACTGAGAATGGTACAAATCTAGTCGTAGATCTTCGGCCGGGAACTATGGGTAACGGTGAAGGTTATCCTTCTAATCCAAAATATTTTACAGTTTTCAATGATTATATGTATTTTTCAGCTGATAATGAGTCTTCATATGGTATATTATGGAAATCTGATGGCACAGCAAATGGTACTTCTCAAGTTAAAAATATCTGGCCAGATTGGAATTCTAACATCCAACCAATAGTATCATCTAGTTTAGAGACATTGGCTGAGTCATCGTTGGATAAATTTGGAATTATGGGAGATCATTTTTACTTTACAGCGAAATCATCCTGTACTTCTTCAAGATGCGCGAATCTTTGGAAATCAGACGGCACGGAGGAAGGTACAGTGGCAGTTACTGATTTTGACGATGACAGCAATGGTGATTGGGGTTCAGGTATAATGCACCACAGAATCGGATTTGTAATTGGAGAATCTAAAATGGTTTTTGTTGTAGATAATGAGACATATGGTAAAGAATTATGGATATCAGATGGTACTACAGAAGGTACACATTTACTTATAGATCTTAATCCAGAAGATGATACTAATGGTTATGCTGCCGGTTCTGATATTCATGGTGCAGTTGCAGGCTCAGGTGATATTTTCTATTTTGGAGGAAGGGACGGGGAGTGGTGCAGCCACTGCGATGAACACCCTAATGTGCTATGGAAAACAGATGGTACAGTAGAGGGGACAGTCAAAATTAATCAGACTTACCCCAAACCCGATGCCACGAACCCTACAGAGAACGTAGGTTTGCAAAATTACCCCTTCTTCCCTTTTGGAAATCATTTAGTCTTTCTGGGATATAACACATGTGGTGGCGGTGGAGGAAGTCACTATCCAGGTTGCCAAGTGGGATTCTGGATTTTACACAATATAAGTTCCTCAACACCATCATACACCTTGTACAAAGGTGTGGAGATGAATCCAATTACTTTTGATTATGACGGAGAGAATGCAACTTGGCAGATATCTCCTACTATATCCTCTAATTTGTCATTCAATTCAGAAGACGGAACGATTACAGGAACTCCAGACGAATTATTTGATTTAACCGATTATACAGTTTATGCTAACGGAAGTGTCAACAAGACCTACAAAATCAAGCTTCAATCACTACCATATCCCGATACAGACGGTGATGGTGTTTGTGATGGCGCGTCGGCAGTAAGTGGTATTTGTACAGCTGGCCCAGATGCTTTCCCGTTTGATGCGGCCGCTTCGGTTGATACAGATGGTGATGGAATGCCAGACACATTGAATGGCGAATCGACATCAGAACCACCGTTAGTAGAAGATTTAGACGACGATAATGATGGTTTGCTTG
>CAZWJS010000072.1:0-1800 GCA_964634895.1 uncultured archaeon
GCCTCCAATTTCCCACAAAATTTTGTTACCTGATAACGCAGAAGGTTTGAACCACATCTCAATCGAAATTGAATTATCTGTCAAATCGCCTGACCAATCTTGGAAATTATTACCCATGACTGCCGAATCACTGGAAGAATTAAAGCGGTAAGCATGTGTCAAATCTGTATTTCCTGTTGCCTCAACTCTCTCTAGATTGGTTATTTCTATATCATAATCATCATTGCCATGTATATCCTCCCAATACCCGTCTCCATCATCGTCATCTCCCACATTATAATAAAGAATAGAATCGGGGAGGGGTCTAGCAGTTTTATTGGCATAAACTGTATAGCTGGTGAAATTAAATAAATCATCAGGAGTTCCTGTAATCGTTCCATTTGCTGAATTAAATGACAAGCTGGCTGGCAAATCAGGATAAATTTCCCAAATTGGTTTATTCGCGACCGATATATTGTCTACTCGCCACAGTTCATAACCTGTATCAAATGTTTGAGCAGATAAATAAAGAGCTGTATCTGATAGCGTTAGGTGTGAGTTTGACTGGCCCAATCCGTCATTATTATGGGTGTTACCACCACCATAGAAATCATAGAAAAGTGTTGTGCTCGTTCCATCTGTTACAAACAATTCCTTACCAAATGATCCTGAGGTGGCTTTGAAGAATATTTTATCCATAGCTACCAAAAATTCGCGAGGAAAACTACCAGTACCACCATTACGAACATCTGCAAAAAGAGCTGTCCCAGCCTCAGTTCCATTCGTCCTCCATAATTCTCTACCTTTCGAACCATCATTAGCTGCGAAATACAAAAAACCATTAAGTTCGACTGCTGATTTATGAAGGATTTCATCCACGTACATTGGAGTTGAACTAGCCGAACCACTACGAATATCCTTGACCATAACTGTTCCATCTGCAGTACCATTACTCTTCCAAAGTTCAACGCCATCACCAGAATCGTCATCTACTGGAAAATAAATTTCCCCATTGAAAGAAACCAATTGATATTTTTTAGATGTGTCAAAGGAACCTGAACTATCTGAATTGATATCCTTAACCATGACCGTTCCGTCTGAAGTGCCGTTACTTTTCCAAAGTTCATATCCATTAGTGCCATCATTGGCTACGAAAAATAGAGTGTCGCCCACTGATGACAAATATTGAGGATAACTATCTCCATCTGAACCTGGATTGATATCCTTGACAATATATGTCCCTTCAGCAGTACCATCGGACCTCCATAATTCCTGGCCATATGTAGAGTTTGTAGCGCTAAAATACAATACATCGTTCAAAACATAAAAATCCTGAGGTTGAGCATCAGCCGCCCCTGGATTGATGTCTTTGACTATCTCTGTCCCTTCTGTAGTTCCATCTGTTCTCCATAGTTCTCTTCCATAAACGCCATTATCTTCTGCTGCAAAGAGGATGTAATCTCCAAGAACTGTAAGATCATTTATCCAACTTGTACCTCCTGTATCGATCTCCTTGAGCATCGACGTCCCATTCTCAGTACCGTTGCTTATCCATAATTCAGGTCCTGTTGAACTTCCGTTCCAAGCAACAAAAATAAGATCGTCATTAAAGGGAATTATAGTTCTGTCCAATAAGCCATAATCACTGCTTCCGCTGGGATTGATATCCTTGACCAACATAGTACCATTTTCCGTACCGTTACTCTTCCATAATTCCGAGCCATTGGTACCATCATTAGCTCTAAAATATGCCATGTCACCTACTGTAACAATATCATATGCGCCATCACCATCATCGCCTGGATTGATATCCTTGACCAT
>CAZWJS010000073.1:0-1723 GCA_964634895.1 uncultured archaeon
ATGGGCAAGAAATTCTAGAGTTTGTTTGTGTTTTTGATGGGAAAAGAGAACATTAGTCTATAGTGCCAAACCAAAACCCTGATCAAATCGGAGAACTTGTCTGTTTCAAGGCATATGATGTTCGTGGCAAAATTCCCTCAGAGCTTAATCAAAATATTGCGTTTCAAATTGGTTACGCAGTTACTAGGTATCTTCAGGCTTCTTCTATAGCTATAGGTTATGATGTTAGGAATTCATCTCCAAGTATTGTTCAATTTCTGTCTCGAGGTATTAAACAAGGAGGTGCTGAAGTAACCAATATTGGCTTATGCGGCACCGAAGAAGTTTATTTCGCTACAAATTTTTTAAATACTGACGGTGGAATAATGGTTACTGCCAGCCATAATCCTGCAGATTACAACGGAATGAAAATCGTCGGTCATGAAGCAAAACCGATGAGTATGAACTCTGGGTTACAAGAGATAAAAGTTTTGGCAGAACAATCTAGTATTCAGGTATCCGGTAATGGTCTTCCAGCAAAACAGAAAAATATTAGACCAGATTACGTCAAGAAAATACTCAGTTTTGTTAATTCTGAACAATTACGACCTTTGAAAATCGTAGTTAATGCTGGTAACGGCTGCGCAGGTCCTATTATTGATTCAATTGAAGAATATTTGCCATTCGAATTTATTAAGGTTAACCATCAACCAGATGGAGCATTTCCAAACGGAATTCCCAACCCACTGCTCAAAGAGAATAGAAAAATGACATCAGATGCAGTTATAAAAGCAGGTGCGGACTTAGGTATTGCATGGGATGGTGATTTTGATCGATGTTTCTTTTTTGATGAGAATGGTCAGTTTATTGATAATTACTACTTGATTGGAATGATTTCTAAGGTTCTGATGGAATCACAGAAAGGATCTAACATCATCCATGATCCAAGATTGATTTGGAACACCAGAGAAGAGGTTCAAAGTTATTCTGGTAAGCCTATCCAGTCAAAAGCAGGTCACTCATTCATAAAAGAAAAAATGAGAGAGCATTCAGCAATTTATGGTGCTGAGATGTCTGGACATCACTATTTCAGAGATTTTTATTTCAGTGATAGCGGCATGATTCCTTGGCTTTTAGTTGCAGAAATTATGTCAAAAACCAATCAGCCTCTTTCAGCACTGGTATTTGAGCGGATACAGAAATACCCCATCAGTGGCGAGATCAACACGAAAGTAAATCAACCAGAAGAGTTGATGGAGAAGATTAAAAATCATTATCTAAATCAGTCGGTTTCAGTTGATGATATTGACGGTTACAGTTTTGATTTTGGCAGTTGGCGATTCAACATAAGAATGTCCAACACCGAGCCTCTGGTTCGGTTGAATGTTGAGACCAAAGCCGATGAAAAGTTGTTGAATAGAAAAACAGATGAAATCCTTGATTTAATAGAGACACTGCAAGGTTAATGGCAAAATGATTTCTCAATCTTCTTTTGTACCTGTGCTTCGATAATCCTTGATATCAGAAAAACTATCTAAGAATTGCTCTTGCAAGCGTTGCATGCCATTAATCCAGCGATCACGATCCGTAGCTTTTCGTTGGATGTATTCAAGTACTTCTTCATGTGGAGTAACTAAAAACTTTTCATTTCTGATAGCATCCAGAACGTCTTCAGCGGCTTCTTCAGGTTCAATCATGCCATCAACCCCTGCAACCCCTGGACCCATTGCTACCATTGGAGTAT
>CAZWJS010000074.1:0-1594 GCA_964634895.1 uncultured archaeon
TTCATCCCTGCTGATAGGATTATGGAGGATGTTAAATCGCTATTCGCATACCCCCTAAGCGCAGCGTGAGCATCATTGTGTTCTACAGGTAATTTTTCATTCTTAATATGGTTCTCCTTATCAACCTTGGTCATAATATTTACATCGATACTACCCATCGATAACATAAAGTTGTCTCTTATCAATGTTCCAACTTCATCTAAATCGGAACATTCTGCTGTTAAACTCTTGAGTTTTTGTTTTATTGTTGAACTATCAGGCAACATGTCGAAATATTCTTTTATCTCATTACCTTTCTCAATACTAGCACTTTTTAATTCTTCAAATTTCTTTTTTGCTAAGTTGTTTATTAAATTCAGATAGGATGTAATCCTTTTTGCTCTGAAATCTTCGGTTTTTTTTGTAATCTCATTATAAGGAATTTCAAATTTATCACAGTACATCTTTCTTAACTTTTCAAGAAGAGTGTCATCTTGTATAGACATTACAGAATCAATGCCGTATTGAGAAACCTTGGATGGAGTATCGATAGTAAACGCAATTCCCATTACAGGAATATGAAATGAATGTGTTTTTATCATAATTTCCAATTATTCATATATTTAGTCATCAATAACGTTTGTGAATACACGGATTGCATGTATCCATCTGATTTGGTGGTATAAACACGTTGTGTTTATTTTCAGAGCACCAAGTCAAAACCTTCGCTTTCCAGGTGAACAATTTCGAGCTGACACTCCCCACATAACATTTTATATCTTAGCTCGGTTACATTGCTAGATCTCTTTTCTAATAGATATACTTCCCCAATAATTTCTTTGGGGTCGTGATGCTATTAGTTCTTTTTACTCTTCAAATATATAGATTCATTGTTGTCGAACAGAAAAGTAGTAGGGATCTAAACATTGTTTCTTTGTTTGAGATCAATTAGGATTTTCATCTCCTAAGCGAATCTGATTTGTGGCTCTCCTTTGCCGATGGAATTGATTACTTTACAAGCTATCAATATTCATACTATCAATATTCATACCAACATTAGTTCCTTAATAAAAATGCTTGAATTAATTTGGGAATGTGGCTGATATCACTGCAACTTGTCCTATTCACATAGATCTTGTATAACTGTAAACCCGTCCCATTGCCACAGCAATAACTAGGTTTCCTGACACATTGTCAAAGTTGCACGGCGAAATCCTATCATAGAATGACAAACTGTCAAAAATATCAGCAATGAGAAGGGTAACTGCGTTGTTATTCTCAGACTTGAAGGCCCTTAATGCTGACTAGACCTGCCTCACTTTCCTAACTTGCTTGAATTATTGTTTCATATGAATATTTGAGGCTTAAGTGACATGGCATGCCATTTGCTCAATTCAGCATTCAGGAATCTTTAGTAAAAAATCTTCATGGCAGATAATAGCATAATCGCTACGATCACTGGTTCAACTGCTAGTTGGCAGCGTAACCTGGCTAGCTCATCGACAAATACCAATTCCAAAGTCGAGAATCAGCCGGAGCTTTTGGTTGTTAATTGACTAAATTTTGGAGATAAATTGTATTGGAGGTTTTATTAATGGCAGATTTAACTCAAGTT
>CAZWJS010000075.1:0-1541 GCA_964634895.1 uncultured archaeon
AGCTGTGTTGCACCTTGCATCTTCGCAGCACTTCTCAGTACAACCTAACTGCGGCCTTCCTGCATCCTGAGCATTACCAAGCAACTTTATTCGCTTGTACATCTAATCAACTCCTTCCTAAGCCACTCACGGGGCAAAGCTCGGCCAAGGCCTTCTTCCGTCCGCTCAGGATGCCACTGAACAGAAAACCAAGGCAATGATTCATGCATTACTGCTTCTATCATGCCATCTGAAGACTTTGACAGGATCTGGAGATTATTGCCTAGTTCTTTGATTCCCTGATGATGATGACTAGTTACCTCAAACTCTTTACCCTCCATCTCTATCCAATGATTGATATCACCTATAGGTGGTTCACCTCCTTCTCCGTCCCTATGCATTTGACCATCAAAACCACCTTGCTGTATATCTGGCCATAAAGTACCACCCAAATACACATTCATGACCTGCATGCCTCTACATATTCCTAAAACTGGCATCTTACGCTCAAATGCTTTTTCTAAAAGTTGATGTTCTAAATCATCTCGATTATCATTCACACCATATATTGGTAAATCATCAATTTGATTTCCATAAGCTCCACTACGGGCACCCATATCGCCCCCACCTGACAAGACTAAAACTAGACTATCATCTAAATCATCAACTGAAAGTATATGATTAGGAATGCCGTTCGCTTCTGTAATAAATTTTGCATAACGTTCAAAATATTTGTCTGATGTTAGTGTCAGAGCTGTAGATTTCATCTTTTACAAGTAAATAAACAATGCTACTTTAGATTGACTCAGAAAACATAGAATAGGCTATAGAGAACATAATTATTCCAATAATGAAATCCAATACCTGCCATGACTTTCGAGAACCCATCCATGGTGAAATAATTCGAGCACCAAAAGCTAAGGTGAAAAAGAAAATAGCACTAGCTATGCAAGCTCCAGCACAAAACTGCAAGGTATTATCGAAATTAATTGAAACTGTACCAATTAACACTAATGTATCTATGTAAACATGGGGATTAAACCAAGTTAAAACTGCGCAATTGGTTAAAACTAATTTTAAGTCAGTTTCACCTGTTGAGGAAGCTTCAAGATAACTCTCTGCCATATAGGCCCCTCTAAGTCTAAGAAATCCATAACCTGTTAACCAGAGACCTCCCATCATAAACATATATGTAGACAACCAATCAAAATTAGATATAATGGACCCAAAGCCATAGATGCCAAGAGTTATCAAAATTATATCAGAAACTGAACAAAAAAATGCCACTGGGAATACATGTTGCCGTAGAAGGCCTTGTCGTAGAACAAAAGCGTTTTGTGGGCCAATTGCTAAAATCAAAGATAAGCTAAGAAAAAAACCTGAAACGAAATCTATACTCAAGGTAAATTAATCTGGTTACTATGACTCAGCCTCTTCAATTATAGGAATCCACTTTTCTTGACCTGTAACAGGATCTTTAATCATCTTGACAGGTTGTCCTTTGATAAAAGCCTTAAATTCTCTAGACATATCCTCGTATTGAAGACCGTATATTAGCTTTA
>CAZWJS010000076.1:0-1514 GCA_964634895.1 uncultured archaeon
GCCGCAGCTCCAAGAACATCTACATCCCCGTCACGATCTAAATCTATTGCATAAATATCCCAAGCTGCGTCATAATTACTTTGAATAGTGTGTTCAGTCCATGCAGGTGTTGTACGGGCTCCTGAAATATCTGTAATCCAAAAACCGTTGGAATAATCTTCCGAAGAATCCCAAGAAACTAAATGGTAATATGCTTTGAATTCTGAACCAAAATCTGAAATCATAAATTCAAGTTCATTTCCAAAGGCTGCAGAAGATATATCTCGAGAATGTGACCAACTCCATTCTTCTAGATTATCTAATGAAGTGTAATTGAAGATTGCAGAAGATAAAATAATTCCATGTTGACCCGTAATCTCTATTAATTTATTAGCATAAAATGTATCATTGACTTTAAAACCATAAGGTAACTCTTCATTTGTATCTAGGAAAACATATATTGTATCAATACCTTTCAATTCAGGCAAACCAACCGATTTATCAGATGATGAAACGGGAGATATTACTTTCATCTCACTAGAATTAGAGAGCATTTGTTTAGGATTATTAGAAGGAACTGTAGTACCACTGAGCATGTCACCTTTCACACTAAGATAAAAGAAGAAATTAGAACTGCTACTAATTCCATGGTAATCTAAAATATCAACATTAGGGTTCCTAACTGCTTGTGGACTATCTTGGAAATCATTCCAATCCGTATCTTCAAATTTATCAATACTTTTCCAATCTTCAAAATAACCATCAATCGTAAGATCCGTATTTGAAGGTGCAACTAAGGATCTCTGAAGTGAGAATAACACATCATTCACCAAAACGGTTTCAGTGTTTATCCCAACGATGAGCTCGCTCATATCGGTGTCACCTAAACCATCTGAAGTAAGCCACAAAATTTTGATTGAGTCACTACTTATAGCTCGAAGTTCAAAAAAAGGAATTTGTGTTTCTGTGTAACTACCATCAGAAGCTGTTTCAACATTTCCCAGAAAATTAAAAGCATTCCAATCGCTTCTATCTCGTTTATTATCAAAATCATATAAAACTGAACTATGAATTGTAGCATTATCACTAAAAAGAGCCTTGGACCCATAAATCTCAATCAAATTGTCAGCTCCCATACCGGGAAGAAAATAACCTGTTTCTGTATTGTTATCACTGTCTATTAAAATTCTAATCATACGACCCTGATCCGATGAAAAAATAGGTTCTTTGGTTTTTGTCAATAATGAGAGATGTACTGTATCTTTTTCAACAGCTACATTA
The DNA here is from genome assembly GCA_964634895.1 of uncultured archaeon. Lineage (GTDB taxonomy): Archaea > Thermoplasmatota > Poseidoniia > MGIII > CG-Epi1 > CG-Epi1. The sequence goes on from CAZWJS010000076.1 coordinate 1,261, forward strand.
GTAAGATCTACATTAGCTGTGGCTACATTGCTACTTTGCAACGTAATTTGTTCAATATCATCCCAATCACTAAATTCACCATTAATACTAATTTGAGAAGTTGAAGTTTCCTCAGAAAGATAATAAATACATCCTCCGCCAAGTAAAAGAGCTAAAAGAATTGCAATTATAGAATTTTTAATTGGCCTTCGATCTTTAGACTTTAATTCGATTTTTGAATAACCACCAACACCATTACCATTAGTCAAACCATT